>NZ_JAERWM010000019.1:0-166179 GCF_016918125.1 Aeromicrobium sp. YIM 150415
AACGCCCAGGACAGCCTGAACGCACGTCCCCGACCTACCCTTGACCTCGACACCCCAGCCACCCGGCTGAACAGGCTCCTCACCCAGGCAGCCTGACCACCCGTTGCTTCGACCACTAGAACCAGCCGCCGGTGAGAGGTGCCTAGGTCACCGCTCACGCAAGCGCGCACGGTGAGATGGCCTGGCAATGGACATGGTTGGCCCCTGACCGCCCCGTCCCTGGACACACGACCGCCCTTCACCGGCTGACCGGCGAAGGGCGGTGTGTGCCGTCGGACGGACTCAGTTGTCGTCGGCGGGCTTCTGACCGCTGAAGTCGGGGAGCTTCTCGCCCGTGGCGCGCGAGTCGAGCACGGCGCACACCGTCAGGACGATACCGGCCACGAACAGCAGCCAGCCCGACCATCCGGGGCCGATGTTGACGTCCAGGCCCGCCGGCACGCTGCCGCCGCCGGTCAAGGCGCGCAGGATGAGCAGGAAGGTGCCCACACCGGCCAGTACGGCGCCGACGAGGAACCAAGGCGCCACCGGCGGCAGGACCTGACCCGCGAACACCCGGACGGCGATCAGCGCGGTCGCGGCGATGACCAGCAGCATGCCGAGAGTGGCGAAGCTCGTCCACGCGTTGGTCCCCGCGGAGCCGAATCCCCCGGCCGACACCGTCACATAGCTATCGAACAGTGACAGGATGAAGGCCACGATGCCCGCACCGAGTGCGCCCAGGCTGAACGGGCTCACGTTCTTCAGATCCACAGTGGTACCTCTTCTTATCTTCTCTTAGCGCCTTCTCAGAATTGCTCGGCCTGAATGTACCGCAGCAGCGCTCAGATAGCGAAGTACCGTGGAGACATGACCCTTTCTCCCGTACTCGAGCTGAACGACGGACACCGGATGCCACAGCTGGGCTTCGGCACCTACTCGATCCACGATCCGGGAGTCTTCGATGCCGCCATCGACGTCGGCTACCGGCTGCTGGACACCGCCAAGCGTTACGAGAACGAGGAGTCTGTCGGACAAGGCATCACCGCGTCGTCCGTGCCGCGCGAGGAGCTCTTCGTCACCACAAAGGTGCCCGGGGACGACCAGGGATATGACTCGACGATCGCATCACTGGAGGGCTCACTGGAGCGTCTCGGGCTGGACTACGTCGATCTCTATCTCATCCACTGGCCGCTGCCGCGACTCGACCGCTATGTCGACACCTGGAAGGCCATGATCGAGCTGCGCGAGCGGGGTCTCACCCGGTCGATCGGCGTCTCGAACTTCCAGTCCGAGCATCTCGACCGGATCATCGCCGAGACCGGCGTGACCCCGGCGGTCAACCAGATCGAGCTGCACCCCTACTTCCCGCAGTCCCAGCAGCGGGAGATCGACGCGCGCCTGGGCATCGTGACCCAGTCGTGGAGCCCGCTCGGACGGGGCTCGGACCTGTTGGAGAACCCCACGATCACCGAGATCGCGGCAAAACACGATGTCGATGCCGGCCAGGTCGTCCTGCGCTGGCACGTACAGATCGGCGCCGCACCCATCCCCAAGTCGGCGACACCCGAGCGATTCGCCGGGAACCTGGCGATCTTCTCCTTCGAGCTCGACAACGAGGACCTGCAGCGGATCTCCGCGCTCGATCGCGACGGGCGCATCGGCGGCGACCCTGCCACCCACGAGGAGTTCTGACGCGCCCTCCGGGCTCGGATGACATCACGGCCTGATCTGTTCTAGATTGTGGTAGAGCAACGATCGACCGAGAGGACGAGCGCATGTCCGGCCACTATCCGCCGCCCGACGATCCCGGCGCGGAGCGCCCCGGGGACCAGCCGCCAGAGCCACCACCCGGCGGCTACCCGCCGCCTCCCGGCGGTGGTTATCCGCCCCATGACCCGGCCGCGGGCTACCCGCGCCCGTCCGGCAGCTACGAGGTCGGGGCCGCGTTCTCCTGGGCATGGGAGCGGTTCAAGCAGAATCTCGGCCCCCTGGTCATCAGCGTGTTGATCATCACCGCGATCTCCGGTGCGATCAGCGGGGCCACCACCCTGCCCACCCTGGGCCAGGACTCCTCGACGATGACGACGGGCGATGCTCTGCGCTTCAGCGCCGCCACCGGCGTCTGGAATATCGTGGGCGGCTTACTGACGGCGATCATCGTCGCGCCGCTCTCGCTGAACCTGGTGCGCATGTTCCTGGCGATCGCCGATGGGCACCGCGCCGATATCGGCGATCTGTTCAAGACCGATCTCATCGGTCCGGCCATCCTGCTCGGCCTGCTGACCTGGGTGCTGACGATGGTCGGTCTCGTTCTGTGCATCATCCCGGGGCTGATCTTCGTCTTCGGCGCGGCCTATGCGACCTACATGATGGCCGACCGCGGCCTCTCCCCGTGGGAGTCGATCAAGGCCAGTTTCGGCGTCTACCAGACCAACTTCGGCATGGCGCTGGTCGGCGTGCTGCTGGGCGGCATCATCGCGGGCGTCGGTGTGATCGCGTGTTTCATCGGCGTGCTGTTCACCGCCCCGATCGGCGGGCTGTTCATCACCTATGCCTTCCGCCGCCTCACCGGAGGTGTCGTCGCCGGCTGAGGTCCGCACCGTCGAGGCCCCCGTCGTCGTGGCGGGGGCCTCGCTCGGCTCATATATATAACTACGTGATATAATGACATTATGCGAAACGCTGGCAGCGAGATCGTTCTACGCCAGGTGGCCCATGCCATCGTGCGCCGGACACCCCGCGGCTCACTCAGTCGAGCCGCAGCCAGCAGCCTGGCGCGTCTCGACGACCACGGCCCGGAGAGGATCACCGCCCTCGCCGAGCGCGAGGCCGTGAGCCAGCCCGCCATGACGGCGCTCGTGCGCCGCCTGGAGAACGCGGGCCTGGTGACGCGCCACGCGGACGCCGAGGACGCGCGGGCGACCCGCATCAGCATCACCGAGCAAGGACGCGCGACCCTCCACGAGCGCCTCGCCCAGTACGACACGTTGATCGGCGAGGCGCTCGATCGACTCTCCGACGACGACCGGGCCTCGATCGCCGCCGCACTCCCCGCACTCGAGAACTTTGTCAGGACCTATGACTTCCACTGACCATTCCTTCACCGACATGTTCCGGCAGCCCCGGGCCGTGTATGCCGTCGCCTTCGCCTGCGTCGTGTCCTTCATGGGCATCGGCCTGGTCGACCCGATCCTCCCGGCGCTCAAGAGCCAGCTCGACGCGACTGAGAGCCAGGTGACGCTGCTCTTCACCAGCTATCTGGTCGTCACCGCCTTCGCGATGCTCGTCACCAATGCCGTCTCCAGTCGCCTCGGCGCCAAGAAGACGCTCATCACCGGGCTGATCATCATCGTGGTCTTCTCCGCCCTCGCCGGATCGGCATCGTCGATCGACGGCATCGTGGCCTTCCGCGCCGGCTGGGGACTCGGCAACGCCCTCTTCATCGCGACCTCGCTGTCGGCGATCGTGTCGAGCGCCCGGGGCGGATTCGCCGGCGCCATCATCCTGTACGAGGCCGCCCTGGGCCTGGGCATCGCCGCCGGCCCCCTCGTCGGCGGCTCCCTCGGCAGCATCAGCTGGCGCGGACCCTTCTACGGCGTCGCCGGACTGATGACGATCGCGCTCATCGCCATCGTGTTCCTGCTGCCGGCCACGCCTCGTCCCGATCACACCACGTCGCTGCTCGCCCCCATCAAGGCGCTCTCGCACCGTGGGTTGCTCACCGTCAGCATCGCCGCCCTGCTCTACAACTGGGGCTTCTTCACGATGCTCGGCTACGCCCCGTTCCCGCTCGAACTCGGCATCATGGAGCTCGGCTGGGTGTTCTTCGGCTGGGGACTGCTGGTCGCCTTCTTCTCGGTCGTGGGCGCACCGCGCCTGCAGGCGGCCTTCGGCACCGCGCCGACGCTGTACGCGGCCTTCGCGCTGTTCGCTGTCGACCTCGCCCTCATGGCGGCCTTCACCACGACGGCACCGGTCATGATCGCCTGCGTGGTCGCCTCCGGCATCTTCATCGGCATCATCAACACGCTCGTGACCCAGGCGGTCATGCTGGTCTCCCCCGTCGAACGCCCCGTGGCGTCGGCGGCCTACGGTTTCGTGCGTTTCATCGGCGGCGGCCTCGCCCCGTTCGCCGCCGGCCACCTCGCGGCGGCCTTCAGCGTGCACGTGCCCTTCGCGGTCGGTGCCGTGGCCGTCGTCCTCGCGATCGGCGTCCTGGCCAGCGCCCATCGGATCATCGCCGCGGCCGATGCCGGACTCGACGAGGACGGCCACGAGATCACCGAATCCGAGGACGAGATCGCGTCCGAGGTCGCCGACGAGTTCGGCGGCGCCCCCGGCGCGATCGACGAGGAACTGCACCTCCGCCGCTGACCCCGTCCCCCTGTCGCGACCACCGAGGATCCAGCCCGGTGGTTGAGTAGGAAGCTCGCTCAGCGAGCACGTGCCGTATCGAGATCACCTCCCCCAAGCGCGGCCTCGCTGAGCAACCTCCACTACTCGACCACCGACGGTCCGGCCCGGTGATCGAGTAGGAAGCTCGCTCAGCGAGCGACCGTATCGAAACCACCACCCCCAACGTGGCCTCGCTCCAGCGCGGCTACGCCCCTGGTGCGCTGGCTCCATTGCCGCGCCCGCAGAGCGGACGAGGCTACTCGACCACCGAGGGTCCGGCCCGGTGATCGAGTAGGCACGGCGAGCCCTGCGAGCACGTGACGATGGAGCCGTGACCCGAGGGGCATAGCCGTCACGTATCGAGATCAGCTTTCCGTAAGCGTGGCCTCGATACGCGTCGGCCGCGGACGGCCTTGGGCTACTCGACCACCGAGGTGAGGGATCGGTGATCGAGTAGGGACGGCGAGCGCAGCGAGCGCGTCACGTATCGAGATCACCTTTCCGTAAGCGTGGCCTCGATACGCTCCGGTCGCTGAGCGACCTCCACTACTCGACCACCGAGGGTCCGGCCCAGTGATCGAGTAGGCATGGCGAGCCCTGCGAGCACGTGCCCTATCGAGATCACCTTTCCGCAAGCGCGGCCTCGCTGAGCGACCTCCACTACTCGACCACCGAGGGTCCGGCCCGGTGGTTGAGTAGGCACCGCGAGCCCCGCGAGCACGTGCCCTATCGAGATCACCTCCCCCAAGCGCGGCCTCGCTGAGCGACCTCCACTACTCGACCACCGAGGGTCCGGCCCGGTGGTTGAGTAGGAAGTTCGAGAGCATGGCGAAGGGGGCGCGCTGTCCCCCCGGATGCGCGCCCCCTTCGGTCGGGTGGGTCAGTTGAACCTGACCTTCAACGAGGTGCCGTTCTCCTCCACCACCCGGGCCTTGAAGCCCGTGGCGGGAAGCTTGACCCCGTGATTCGGCAGCTCCTCGAAGAAGTGCTGCTTCGTGTCGTCGAACACCGGCTTGGCCGCCTGACCGCGGATATAACTGGGCTGACCGTCGGTGTGCAACGTCATCGAGTCGGACTTCCGCGTCGAGAACGGTGCATCGTACATCTGGATCCTGGCCCGCCACGGCTCACCGGTGACGATATTGATCATCGGCCGCGGGTTGGCGTCGACGATCAGATTGCGGCCCTCACCCGGGTGCTGGCTGACATTGTTGTCGGCCTGCGAGGTGTCCCAGTAGGAGACGAGCAGCCCCGTCTGGTAGGCGTAGTGCTCGACCCAGTCCGGCTTGGTGTCCATGAAGCCGAAGTTGTACGGGCCCGTCTTCAGGTACTGGTCGTAGCCGGTGTACGAACGATGGCCCATGACGTAGTAGTTGCTCGCCTGGGTCGTCGTGGTCTCGCCCACGATCGAGAAGCCGTCGAAGGTCCACGCCCCCGAATCGGTCTCCGCGTCATCGCTCAGGATCTCCGTGTCGCCCGCCGACACCACGATGTCGTCGAGGAAGAGGCCCGGCATCGTCAGGCCGCCGTCTGTGCGGTACAGCACCCGGAAGGAGATCTGCTGACCGTCGAACGCGTCGAGCGGCACCACCAGATCGGCCCAGTCCTCCTGTTCCCCGTCGATCGCCGGACGACCTGACGCATCGGTGCCGATCGGCTCACCGCCGACGGTGGCGTCCAGGTCGGTCCAGGACGTGCCATCCGCCGATGCCTGCAGGTAGGCGTAGTCGTAGCCTTCCTCGATCGAGAACCGGGCCTTCGCCGTCAACTGCGTCCCGGAAGCCTCGCCGAGGTCCAGCTCGGTCGTCATCGTGTTCGACAGGTCGTCTCCGGCACCGGAGAAGAACTGCTTCTCTCCCGAGGCCGGCGCCCCGTTGTCGTTGACGATCTCCTTCTTCGGCAGGACCACCACGGCACCCTGCGGCTTGTCGCTGTTGTACTCCTGGGGCCCGAGTTCGAGTGTTCGCTTCTCGGTGTGCGTCTGCGCCTCGTAGTCCAGCCAGCCCAGCTGGAGCTTCTCCCAGGCGCCGAGGTCGCCCGGGCGTGTGCCGAGGGGCTCTCCCTTCGCGTTCAAGCGGCTCTGAGCCATGAGCGTCCAGAACTCGTTGCTGTTGTCGCCGGCGCCTGTCGTGTCGTAGCCGTCCGGCAGGCCGAGATCGTGGCCGTACTCGTGCACGAAGACCGAGAGTCCGCCGTTCTCCGGCTGGACGGTGTAGTCGCCGACCCAGACGCCGGTGTCGCCGATCTCAGCACCGCCGAGGGGATTGTCCGCCGGGCCCGTCAGGCCGGCATCGGTGCCGAACGCATACCAACGGTGCGACCAGATCGCGTCCTCGCCGTAGGTCGGATCGCCGTCCTCCTCGCCACCGCCGGCGTGGACGATCTGGAAGTGGTCGATATAGCCGTCCGGCTCGTCGAAGACGCCGTCACCGTCGTAGTCGTACCGGTCCCACTGGTCGTACTCGGACAGCGTCTTGGCGATGTCCTCGTCGCTGCGCCCCTGGGCCTTCTGATCCTCGACCCACTGGTTGACAGCGTCCTGCACGAGATTCCAGGCGCCGGCGTCCTCGCGGCCGTACCGGGCCTGGTTGTACGGGACCTTGACCCAGTCGGACACCTGCCCGTCCACGGTGTACCGCCCGGACGACTGCGTCTCGTAGTAGGTCTTGACCGACTCGGTCTTCTGGCCGGTGGCGAAGTACATGTCGTCGTAGTGCTCGGGGCTGAAGTCCTCCTGCCAGACGGTGGAGTTGTCATTCGGTCCCGGTTCGGGGATCTGATTGTGCAGCGGCCCGTCGAAGCGCTCCGGGCCGGGTGTGTCGGGATCCGTGTCCTGATCGGGGTAGTCCGGGTGACGTTCGTCACCGAACTCCGCGAGGATGACGAAGACCTTGTCGGCGCGCTCCTGCTCCAGTTCGACGTACTGGTCCTGTTCGCCACTCGCTCGCGCCAGCCGCTGCTGGGTCTGCGGATGGCCGTTGGCCTCGGCGGCCGCCTGCGCCGGGGACGGCGCCTGGCCGACCTTGGCGACCGCACCGCCCTCGCGCTGCTCCGGCGTGAGCTCGCCGTCGATCACCTGGGAGACGGCTGCCTCACGCAGCTCGCGGCGCTTGTCCTCCAGCGGATGCGGGAAGTCGTCGGTGCGCGGCGCGGCGCCGTCCTGGCCCGGAGCGGCCGGTGGAGCCGGGTCAGCGCTCGTCGGTGCGGCGGCGACCAGCGAGCCGGTCGCCACGAGTCCGAGCCCGACCAGGCTCGTCATGATGCGTTTCACAATTCCTCCTCATGAGGATCCCCCCGATGGGTGGTGGATCTCCCGGATCAGGGGCCGGCTCCTGTCGCCGGCTCCACCAGCGCGCCGGCCTTGTGAGTCACCGCGCCTCCGGTCACGCTACGACCGTCCACACCCCGAACGGCAGTCTTGACTTCCTGGAGAAATAGTTATAGCGAACTAGTTCCATCGGGCTATCGGCACTGATTTCATCAGATGTTCACAGCTGTCGGCCGGTCGCGGTATCCACCGGCACCACCCGTGGCATAAGGTAGGAGGCAGTTGCACGACGTTGGACCAGATGAATGCAGTACCCGTCCTGATTCGGGGTGTGGTTCCTCTCGAGGTTGGATGTGCGTCGCGACCGTCGCCTCCGGCCGGAGGCGGCCTTCGCCAAGAAAGTTAATGAGGAGAACACCATGGCAACGGGAACCGTCAAGTGGTTCAACGCTGAAAAGGGCTTCGGATTCATCGCCCCCGACGACGGCAGCGAGGACGTCTTCGCCCACTACACGGCGATCCAGTCGTCCGGCTACCGCTCGCTGAACGAGGACCAGAAGGTCGAGTTCGACGTCGAGCAGGGTCAGAAGGGCCTCCAGGCCGCGAATATCCGCCCTCTCTGAGTGAGCAGCACAGCGCCCCCGTCCTTCGCGGACGGGGGCGCTGTCGCATCCTGCTGACGACGACGCCCCCGTCCGCGAAGGACGGGGGCGTCTTCAGCGCCGGGCGACGCCAGGAGGGAGCCGACGCCGTGACGCTACGGCGGCACATGTGGCCCATCGAGGGAGTGAGTGGGGCCACCTGGCATCGCCAGAACATGAGGATAGCCTCAGGTTCTTTCGGGCGCAAGCGCCCACGGCCTCCCTACTGCTGTGTCACGGTGAGCCGGAGCAGACGATCGTCGTCGCCGGCCGGATCGGCTCGACCGTCGGTATTGCTCGTCCCGATCCACAGCGACCCGTCCGGGGCCGCGGCGACGGCGCGGATCCGTCCGTACTCCTCGACGAGATGCGCCTTCGGCTCCCCCGTCTGCTCGCCGTCCAGCGGCACCGTCCAGAGTCGCTGACCGCGCAGGGCCCCGAGATAGGCGGTGTCGTCCACGATCGCCAGGCCCGAGGGCGACGCCTCGTCCGTCGGCCAGGTGACCTTCGGCGCCGCGAACCGCTCGTCGTCGCTCTCCCCCTCGACGACCGGCCAGCCGTAGTTGGCCCCGGCCTCGATGAGATTCAGCTCGTCGGCGCCCTTGTCGCCGAACTCGCTCGACCACAGCCGTCCGTCGTCGTCGAAGGCCAGTCCCTGGACATTGCGATGCCCGATCGACCAGACCTCGTTGTCGAACGGATTGCCGGGGGCGGGCTCGCCATCGGGGGTCACCCGCAGGATCTTGCCCTCCAGCGCCGAGGAATCCTGAGCGAGATCGGGCTGCAACGCGTCACCGGTCGCGACGAACAGGACATCGTCGGCGGGGTCGTACAGCAGGGCGCCGCCGTTGTGATTGTTCGCCTTGTCGATGCCGGTCAGCACCGGCTCCGCAGGACCGAGCGAATCGTCCTCCACCACCATCGAGACCACCCGATTGTCCTCGGCCGAGGTGAGATAGGCGTAGAGCGTCGAACCGTCCGGTGACAGCGCCAGGCCGAGCAGTCCCCCTTCGCCACCGGGCTGCACGCCCTCCACGACACCGAGATCGGTCACCGTGCCGTCGGGCTCCACCGCGAGGATCGACGCATCGTCCCGCTGCGCCACCAGGGCCGTGCCGTCCTCGTCGAAGACCATCCCCCAAGGGACGTTCACTTCCGTGACGATCTCGGCGTCGACGGTCGGCGGCACCGTGGTGGGCGCCGTGCTCTCGCTGGCGGTGGTCGGCGCCGGCGACGGTGCCGGGTCGTCCTCCTCGCCGGCGCTGCACGCGGCGAGGGCGATCACGAGGGACGACGCGGTGACCACGCCGGAAACCCTCATCCTCCGGTGCTCGCCCGCCGCTGACAGCCGATATTCCTCGATGCGCTCACCCATAGGTCGATGATGCCCGCCCGGCGGTGACACACCGAGGCCCCGGTGGCCGATGATGATGCGTTACGGCTGCCATGACCGCCGTAACGCATCGGCATCGGTTCGAACCGGCTTGGAACTCGATGCCTTCGGGTCGTCATAGCAACCGCGATGCATCATCATCCGTCCCCCACCGACGCGACCGACGGGGAATGTTGTGCCGAGCCCCGACGTTGTACCCATGAACGCTTCCGACGAGAGGTATCTATGAGCACCATCGACCTGACCAAGGAGACCTTCGAGTCGACCGTCACCGGCGAGGGCATCACGCTCGTCGACTGGTGGGCCTCGTGGTGCGGTCCGTGCAAGCAGTTCGCCCCGGTCTTCGAGGCCGCGAGCGAACAGCACCCCGACATCACCTTCGGCAAGATCGACACCGAGGCCGAGCAGGAACTCGCCGCCGCGGCGCAGATCAGCTCGATCCCCACCCTCATGGCCTTCCGCGACGGCATCCTGGTCTTCTCCCAGCCCGGCGCCCTGCCGGCCGAGTCGCTCGACCAGGTCGTCACCGCGGTCAAGGACCTGGACATGGACGACGTGCGGCGCCAGATCGCCGAACAGCAGGCGGCGACACCGGAGTGATCCGGCCGGCGTTCCGTCACCCTGGAACGCGCTGACCCACGGGGCAGGGCACGATCGTCACATGACGCGCGTGTCCTGCCCCGTTCTCCGTTCCCGCTTGACGACCGCCCACGAAGCCGCCACCCACATCGGTCCGGGCGACAACGTCGGCATGAGCGGCTTCACCGGAGCGGGTTATCCGAAGGCCGTTCCGGTGGCGCTCGCCGCGCGGATCCGGGCCGCGCACGAGCGTGGCGAGGACTTCCGGATCGGCCTGTGGACGGGTGCGTCGACGGCCCCGGACGCCGACGGCGTCCTCGCCCGCGCCCACGGCATCTCCACCCGACTGCCCTATAACTCCGATCCCACCCTGCGCGATCTCATCAACACCGGCGAGGTCGACTACGTCGACGCGCATCTGAGCCATACCGCGCAGCAGATGTGGTTCGGGTTCTACGGTCGGCTGAATGTCGCCGTAGTCGAGGTGACCGCCGCGCTGCCGGACGGTCTACTGGTGCCCAGCAGCTCGGTGGGCAACAACAAGACCTGGCTCGACCAAGCCGACCGGATCGTGCTCGAGGTCAACCGCTGGCAGCCCCGTGAGTTCGAGGGCTTCCACGATGTCTACTACGGCACCGCCCTGCCGCCGCATCGTCGTCCGCTGCAGCTCACCGGGCCGATGGAACGCATCGGCGAGCCCTATCTGAGGGTCGATCCCGAGCGGGTCGTCGCCGTCGTGGAGACCGACGCCCCGGACCGCAACTCCCCCTTCAGCCCGCCCGGGGAGGAGTCGCGGGCGATCGCGGATCATCTCCTGGACTTCCTGCGGCACGAGGTCCGAGCCGGGCGCATGCCCCCGGAGCTGCTCCCGCTGCAGTCCGGCGTCGGGAATGTCGCGAATGCGGTCCTCGCGGGACTGGACGACAGCGAGTTCACCGGACTCACGGCCTTCACCGAGGTGCTCCAAGATGCCATGCTCGACCTGCTCGACTCCGGGACCCTGCGCGCCGCGTCCGCCACCTCCTTCGGGCTCTCCGACGAGGGCGTCGCCCGCTTCATGGACCGCATCGACGCCTACAAGGGCCGCATCCTGTTGCGCAGCGAGGAGATCTCCAATCACCCCGAACTCATCCGGCGCCTCGGCGTCATCGCGATGAACGGGATGATCGAGGCCGATGTCTACGGTCATGTGAACTCGACCCATGTGATGGGCTCGGCGATCATGAACGGCATCGGCGGCAGCGGGGACTTCACCCGCAACGCCTACCTGAACTTCTTCCTCTCGCCCTCGACGGCCAAAGACGGCGCCATCTCCACCATCGTCCCGATGGCCAGCCACGTCGACCACACCGAACACGATGTCCACGTCATCGTGACCGAGCAGGGACTGGCCGACCTGCGCGGCCTCTCCCCGGCCGATCGCGCCGACCGCATCATCGAACGCTGCGCGCATCCGTCGTATCGCGAGGCGCTCCGCGACTACATCGGGCGCGCCAAGGCGGCCCGGCCCCAGGCCCGTCACACGCCGCACCTCCTGGACGAGGCTCTCAGCTGGCACCAGCGGTTCGTGGAGACCGGCCACATGTGAGATCACATCGACCTCGCGGCGGGAGTCTTGGGCCCATGCCCGACAATGGAGGGATGCCGACCCCCACGCAGCTGATGATCGTGCTGCGGCATCCCGTGCGCTTCGTGGCGCACGAGGACCCTGCCCTCTCGCGCTTCGTCTTCGACGCTCCGCAGGGCCCGATCGAGGCCACGGCCAATGAGGCCATCGGCCCGCTGTCGGGCGGAATTCGGGCGATGAACGCTCATGCATCCGTGCGCGCCTGGGCAGGACCGGCGATCATCGCGCTGCGCCTCATGGCGTCGGGCTCGCTCGCGCAGCCGTCCGATGGCGACCAGCAGCAGCTGCGGGCCGCCGCCGAGCAGCTCGACATGCCCGCGCGCGAAGCCCATGCCCTGATCGACGCGTTCCTCGCCGCACTCGCGGTCGACGCCCCCGCGGTGGCCACCACCCCGCAGCGTCGACACGGGCACGAGCCGGAGCAGCCGCGCCCGCGGATCGAGCCCCCACGCACCTTCGCGTACCGCTTGGTCGTCGCCTTCGAACGCGGCGAGGACACGATCGCCACCGCCTCCTTGCGGGTCCGCCCGACCGACCGCACCTGGGGTGAGGCCTCCGCCCACGAGATGTTCGCCCGCGAGGACCACCACTTCGGCGAGGGGTCCCGCACCGCGCTGCGTGCCATGCTCGAACGGCTGGGTGCGAGCTGGCCGCCCGCCGCGCGTCTGCTGCCCGGTGGCGACGCGGCTCCGGCCAGCATCGCGCTGACTGCCGACGAGCTCGGCGCTCTCGCCGCGGCGACCCTGGTGACCTCGCTCATGGCCAACCGGGTCGAGGTCTCCTGGCCGAGCGAGCTCGTCCGCGATGTCACCGCCACACCCGTCGTCAGCCGTGTCGACGGTTTCGGCGACCGGCCGCGCGCCTTCGGCCGCGACCAGCTCTTCCGCTTCGACTGGAGCGTGAGCGTCGGCGGTGAGCGGCTCACTCAGGACGAGCTCGACGAGCTCGCCGTGAGCCACAGCGGGCTGGTCCGGCTCCGCGACCGCTGGGTCTTCATTGAGCCGCGCCGCATCGACGAGCTCCTGCGCGGCGAAGGCCAGGAGCTCGACGCCTCCGAGGCTCTGCAGGCCGCGCTCACCGGCGAGCTCCAGATCGACGGACGACATGTCCGCGTCGACACCATCGGCTGGCTCGAGGACGTGCGCGACCGCCTCGCGAGCCTCGGCGAACGCTCGAGCGACATCTCCCAGCCCGATGAGCTCGACGGCGAGCTGCGCAGCTACCAGCTGGACGGCCTGCGCTGGATGAGCCAGCTGGTCGATCTCGGGCTCGGCGGCATCCTCGCCGACGACATGGGCCTCGGCAAGACCATCACCCTCATCTCGCTGCACCTGCACCGCGCGGCGGCCGCACCGACCCTCGTGGTCTGTCCCGCCTCGGTCCTGGCGACGTGGGAGCGAGAGATCGCGCGGTTCGCGCCAGGCGAGAACGTCCACCGATTCCACGGACCAGGGCGTAGCCTGCACGAGGCCAAGGACGGCTTCGTGGTGACCACCTACGCGACGATGCGGCAGAGCGTGGACGCGCTCGCCGAGCACGACTGGAGCATGGTCGTGGCCGACGAGGCCCAGCACGTCAAGAACGCCGGCTCGGGCGTCGCCCAGGCGCTGCGGCGCATCGAGGCCGATGCCCGGATGGCGCTCACCGGCACCCCTGTCGAGAACGCGCTCTCCGAGCTGTGGGCGATCCTCGACTGGACGACCCCCGGGCTCCTCGGCAATCGCGAGCAGTTCCGTCGCGACTGGTCGCGTCCGATCGAGCGCGACCGCGACGATGCGACGGCCGGCCGGCTCTCCACCCTCATCCGCCCCTTCGTGCTGCGGCGTCGCAAGAGCGATCCGGGCATCGCGCCCGAGCTCCCGCCCAAGATCGAGACCGACCATCATGTGCAGCTCACCCGCGAGCAGATCGGCCTGTACGAGGCCGTCGTCCGTCGCACGATGGCCGAGATCGAGGAGAGCCGTGGCATCCAGCGCCGCGGCCTGGTGGTCAAGCTGCTGACGCAGCTCAAGCAGATCTGCAACCATCCGGCCCAGTTCTTGCGGCAGGCCGAGGGCGAGCTCGAGCGTCGGTCGGGCAAGCTGGAGGTCTTCGACGACCTGCTCGAGGAGATCCTCGCCGAGGGCGGCCGGTCACTGGTCTTCACGCAGTACGCCCAGATGGGCCATCTGTTGTCACGGCATCTGACCGCGCAGGGCATCGACCACGCGTACCTGCACGGCGGCACCTCCGTTCGCACACGCGAGGAGATGGTCCGTCGCTTCGGGGAGGGCGATTTCGATGTCTTCATCCTCTCGCTCAAGGCGGCCGGCACCGGCCTGAACCTGACGCGCGCCGACCACGTGATCCACTACGACCGTTGGTGGAATCCCGCCGTCGAGGATCAGGCCACGGATCGTGCCCACCGCATCGGTCAGACCAAGACCGTCCAGGTGCACCGGCTCATCGCCGAGGGCACCATCGAGCAGTCGATCTCCGAGCTCATCTCAGCCAAGCGCGCCCTGGCCGATGCCGTCGTCGATTCCGGGGAGGCGGCGCTCACCGAGCTGAGCGATGCCGAGCTGGCGGCGCTGGTGCGTCTGCGGCGCTGACGCATCCGATTCGCCGTCGGCAACGAAGTACCGGGTATGACGGCACATCATCTCCCGCGCGATGCGACGGTCGGCGTCATCGCGGCGACCGCCGGTATCGGCATCGGCCACCTGGTCGCGGCCCTCACGGTTCCCGCCGCGTCACCGGTCCTGGCCATCGGATCGACGGTGATCGACGCGACTCCCACTCCGGTGAAGGAATGGGCCGTCGCCACCTTCGGCACCGCCGACAAGATCATCCTCATCGGGTCGGTCGCGCTCGGCACGCTCGTGCTCGCGGCGCTCGGCGGGATCGTCGCGGCGCGACGCTTCAGCATCGGCGCGCTGATACTCATCGCTCTCGTCGCCATGGCAGGTGCCGCAGCATTCACACGTCCGGCCGCGACGGTCGCGGATCTGCTTCCCGCTCTCGTCACCGGTGTCGCGGCACTCGCGGTGCTGTGGTGGCTCCTGCGGGCGCGCCCGGCTGCGGAGACCGCGACCGTCGGCCCGACCCGCCGCCGGATCCTGGTGGGCGGTGGGGCTGCTCTCGTCGCAGCAGCCCTCGCCGGTGCCGCCGGAGAGGCGATCATCCGCGGCGGTAGGCGCCTGGGGAATATCGTGCTGCCGCGGCCCGCCGACCCCCTTCCCCCGCTCGCCGACGGGCTCGATATCGAGGGGATCAGCCCGTTCCGCACTCCGACGGGGGACTTCTATCGCGTCGATGTCAACCTGAGCGTGCCGGTGGTCGATGTCGATGACTGGACCTTGACCATCGACGGCGATGTCGCGAATCCCTACACGATCACGTGGGACGAGCTGCTCGCGATGGACATGATCGAGCGGGACATCACGATGACCTGCGTCTCGAACGAGGTCGGCGGCGGCTATGTGGGAGCGACTCGCTGGCTGGGCGTGCCGCTGGCGGATCTGTTGGAGCGTGCTCGCGTCGGTTCGAGAGCCGACCAGATCCTGAGCACCGCTGTCGACGGCTTCACCATCAGCACACCCTTGGATGTCGCGACCGATGGCCGTGATGCGATGGTCGCGGTCGCCATGGACGGCGAGCCGCTGCCGCGTGAGCACGGCTTCCCGGCGCGGCTCATCACCCCGGGACTCTACGGCTATGTCGGTGCCACGAAATGGGTGGAGCGGTTGACCCTGACCACCTATGCCGAGGATCGGGCGTACTGGACCGAGCGCGACTGGGATATCGACGGTCCGATCAAGATCTCGACCCGCATCGACACGCCGCGGGGTCTCACGGAGCTCGATCCGGGTGATCTGGTGATCGCCGGTGTCGCCTGGGCGCAGCATCGAGGCGTCGAGGGCGTCCAGGTGCGCGTCGACGACGGCGACTGGACCGACGCCGAGCTCGGGCCGGATGCCGGCGTGGACTACTGGCGCCAGTGGTATCTGCCGTGGAAGGCGACCTCGGGTCGCCACACGGTGCAGGCGCGCTGCATCACCGACGACGGCGAGGTGCAGACGGCGGATCGCGCGAGCCCGTTCCCGAACGGGTCGAGCGGTATCCACGACATCGTGGTCCGGGTGGGCTGACGACCTCAAGGCCCTGTCCCGATCCTGGTGCGAGCCACGGGCCTTCGTCGGTGAGCTATCCCGCAGGAGGGCGCCTGACCTGCGGGATAGCCCACCGATCAGCGGCCCAGTGCGGGATGACCCACCGCCCCCGGCAGAGAGAGATCGAGAAGACGACCCATCCGGATCGCCGCCCACGCCGAATCACCGATGAACGTCACACAGAACGTCACCGAGGAAAGGCACCACCATGAAGAGCACGATCGTTCGCCGCGCCGGCCTCGCCTCTGCGGCCCTCACCCTGACGCTCGGACTCGCCGCATGCAGCGGGTCGGACGACTCCGACGAGCCCGCGGCATCCGAGCCCACCACCAGCGAGGAGTCCTCGGGCGCCGACGACATGGGCGATAGCGACATGGACATGATGGGCGCCTTCGGCCCCGGATGCTCCGCGATCCCGTCCGACGGCGCCGGATCGCTCGAAGGCATGGCCGAGGAGCCCGTCGCCACAGCGGCCAGCAGCAACCCGCTGCTGACGACGCTCGTCTCGGCGGTCACGGAGGCCGGTCTCGTCGACACCCTGAACTCCGAGGAGTCGCTGACCGTCTTCGCCCCGACCGATGACGCCTTCGACAAGATCCCGCAGGATCAGCTCGACGCGCTGCTCGCCGACACCGATCAGTTGACGACCGTGCTGACCCACCACGTGGTGGCCGGGGAGCTCGGTCCCGATGAGATCGCCGGCGAGCACGAGACCTTGGCGGGCGACACCATCACCGTCGAAGGCTCCGACGAGGACTTCACGGTCGGCGACGCGAGCGTGATCTGCGGCAATGTGCCCACAGCGAACGCCAAGGTGTATGTCGTCGACAGCGTGCTGATGCCCTGACCATCGGGAAGACTCAGTACCGTGACTCACCTGACACCCGTGCCCTCCGGCCCCGAGCCGGAGGGCACGGATCGGCTACCGGGGCTCCTCGCCCGCTGCGCGCGCAGCGACGAGGGAGCCTTCGCGGAGCTCTACGACCTCACCGCCTCTCGTGTCTTCGGACTCGTCCGACGTGTGGTGCGCGATCCCTCCCACGCGGAGGAGGTGACCCAGGAGGTCTACCTCGAGCTGTGGCGCCACGCGGCCCACTTCGATCCTTCACGTGCGAGCGCGATCTCCTGGATGTTCACCATCGCGCACCGCCGCGCCGTCGATCGCGTCCGCTCGGCCTCCGCAGCCAGCCGCCGAGATATCGCCTACGGCCATGGTCACCACGAGGTCGAGCACGATGCGACCAGCGAGCTCGTCGTGGACCGTCTCGAGGCGACCCGCGTCCGATCGGCCCTCGATCAGCTCACCACCACGCAGCGCGAGGCAGTCGATCTGGCCTTCTTCGGCGGCTACACCCACACGGAGGTCGCCGCCCTCCTGGACATCCCCCTCGGTACGGCCAAGACCCGTATCCGCGACGGTCTGATTCGACTGCGCGACGCGTTGGGAGTAGAACGATGACGATGCCCGATGACATCCACAGCCTCTCCGGGGCCTACGCGGTCGACGCGGTCGACGATATCGAGCGCGCCCAGTTCGAGAACCATCTCGAGCACTGCGCGGCATGCCGTGAGGAGGTCGCCTCCCTCCGGGCGGCAGCGGCCGAGCTGGGAGCGTTGACCGCCGAGGAACCGCCGCCGTCGTTGCGCGGCGACGTGCTCGACCTCGCCCGGACGATCCGCCCCGATCCGCCGCTGGTGAGCGAGCGATCGCGGCGCACGCGTCGGTGGGGGTGGGTGATCGCCGCGGCCGCGGCCGTCGTCGCGGTCATCGGGGTGGGCGTCACCCAACCCTGGGGCACCTCCCCCGAGCAGCTGACCGTCGCCGAACAGGTCGACCGGGCTCAGGACGCCGATCGTGTCGCGCTGTCCTTCGACGACGGCAGCGAGGCCACCGTGGTCCGCTCAGCCAGCGTCGGGCGGGCCGTGATCGAGACACGCGACATGGCTCCGCCGCCCGAAGGCCACCACTATGTGGTCTGGCTCCAGAGCCCGGACGGGGAGATGCACGCCGCCGGGGTCATGCCCGATGACGAGTCCGATGCCTCGATGGTGCTCCGCGGTGACGCCACGGAGTCGGTCGGGGCGGGCATCACCGTGGAATCCGATCCCGAGGTGACGGCTCCGACGAGCGAGCCGATCGCGCTGTTCCAATTCACCTGACGACGAGCACTTGACGAGACAGGTAAGCCTGACCTAAGTTAGGCGTACTGCCGCTCGTCGGTCGACCCACGGACGGCGGCAGTCCAGGCTCATACAGTGCCGTGTGGCCTGACCCCGGGCCTCGTCCACGCCACGGCGTGGCCCGGGGTAGCCCTGACCGTCCTTCGTCGATCGAGAGCCGATGACCGCTGAGCCCGCCTCCGTCTCCCCCGCCGAGCTGTGGAACGACGACCTCGCGGTCTTCGGGTCCCTCGTCGGCGCTCTCGACGACACCGCCCTGTGCGCCACCGCCAACGCCGGCGCCGCAGTCAGCGCCCCCGGTCGCTACGCGCGGATCGGCGCGCTGGGCGGACCGTGGCCCCAACATCACGCCGGCGAGGTCGTCCTGCGCCTCTGCCCCAGCGTGCTCGACGCCTTCGCCCTCGATGAGCAGGAGCGCACCCTTCGAGTGGTCAACCACCACGGCGACGTGGTGCACCGAGTCGCCCTCGGTGGACCTGCCGCCGTCCGGCGCTCCCGCTGCGGAACCACCCTCGGCACCAGCCCCTGGTCGGCCCACGGCGACGCTCCCTGCGCCGCGGGGGCCTTGCTCGATCTCAACACCCAGGCGCATCTCGACACCCTCGTGCACGACGCCGGTGTCCAGCGCCGACGTGCGCTGGAACAGCTCGGGGGACGCAACGAGGTCTCGGCGCTGTCGGCGCCGCTCGCGCTGCACGCCCTCGATCACCTCCACCGCGATCGCCTCGACGTGACGCTCGCCGTACCCACCGACGGCTGCGTGATGGCCGTCGGCGGAGCCGTCACCGGCTTGCGCGGCGCGGCGGACACCCTCTTCGTCCACCTCGAGGGCGGCACGGTCCGTATCGACACCTCCACGGTGCATGAGGGGTGGGTGGTGCGCCCACGCCACGGCTCGGCCACGCTCGAACTGTACGACCGCACCGGCCGTTGCGTTCTCGCGATCGCGCAGCCCGGTCGTCGCGAGCCGGTCGCCGCGGCCCGTTGGGAGCATCTGACCGCGATGCTCTCCATCAGCTAGACGCCCGGCACGCACGACGCGCCACTGACAGAGACATCCGGCGGCGGGGCCCACGCACGATGTGATTCCGTGGCTGCTGGGGCAACCTCGGAATCACATCCTCCGTCGGCCGCTCACGAAGCATGTGACTCGGTGGTCGCCATGGCAACCACCGAGTCACATCTTTCGTCTATCCCGCCTCAGTCGCGGTCGCCGGCTGGACCTGCCGCGCGTGGTACCGCCCGATCGGCAGCATCATCGGCTTGCCCGAGGTCGGATCGGCCACCACCTCGCTATCCAGCCCGAAAACCTCCCGCACCGTCGCGGCCGTCAGCACATCGGCAGGCGAACCCGCGGCGTGCAGCGCACCCCCGGCGACCGCGATGAGGTGATCGGCGTACCGAGCGGCCAGATTGAGATCGTGCAGGACCATGACGATGGTGGTGCCGCGCTGCCGATTGAGATCGGTCAGCAGATCCAGCACCTCGATCTGATGGGTCACGTCGAGGAAGGTCGTGGGCTCGTCGAGGAGCAGCAGATCCGTCTGCTGCGCGAGCGCCATCGCGATCCACACCCGCTGGCGCTGCCCTCCGGACAGCTCGTCGACCGAGCGATCGGCGAGCTCGGTGGTCCCGGTCGCCTCGAGCGCCGACAGCACCGCCGCCTCGTCCTCGCGGCTCCACCGTGCGAACACCTTCTGATGGGGATGCCGTCCACGGCCCACGAGATCGGCCACCGCGATGCCCTCAGGCGCGATGGGCGACTGCGGCAACAGCCCGAGTGTCCGCGCGACCTCCTTGGTCGGCAGCCGATGCAGGTCCTTGCCGTCCAGCACCACACGCCCGTTCCGGGGAGCGAGCAGCCTCGCCATCGCCCGCAGCAGGGTCGATTTGCCGCAGGCGTTCGCTCCGACGATCGTCGTGATCCGTCCCGTGGGGATCGTCAGATCGAGCGAGTCGACCACGACCCGATCCCCGTACCCCAGGCTCAGCTGCTCGGTATGCAGGGTATGTGCGTCGGTCATAGCGAACCTCCCGCGCGATTGGTGCGGATCAGCAGATAGACGAGATAGGGGGCGCCGAGGACGCCGGTGATGACCCCGACGGGGTAGCGCGTGCCGAAGGCGAACTGACCGAGGAGATCGGCGGTCAGCACCAGGAGGGCCCCGACCAGCGCCGCGGGCACCAGCACCGAACCCGTCGGCCCGACCAGCCGTGCGGCGATCGGTCCGGACAGGAACGCCACGAAGGCGATGGGGCCGGCGGCGGCGGTGGCGAAGGCGATCAGGCCGACCGCGGCCACGATGACCACGAGGCGGGTGCGCTCGACCCGCACGCCGAGGGCCGAGGCGGACTCGTCGCCCAGTTGGAGCAGTTCGAGCTGACGCGAGTGCGCGAGCAGGATCCCGCCCAGCACCACCACCGCGCACACCAGCGGCAGCGCCAACGACCAGCTGGCGCCGTTGATGCTCCCGGTGATCCACCGCATCGCCACCTGCAGGTCCCAGGTCGACGCCCGGATGAGGAGGTAGGACACGACGCTCTGCAACATCGCGGCGATACCGATGCCGATGAGGATGAGCCGGGTCCCGACAACACCGTCTCGGAAGGACAGCACGTAGATCGCCATCGCCGTCGCGAGCGAGGCCACGATCGCCACGAAGGAGACGGCCGCACCGGAGACCGTCAGCACCGTGATCGCGAAGACCGCCGCGGCGCTCGCCCCGTGCGAGATGCCGATGATGTCGGGGCTGGCCAACGGGTTGCGCAACATCGTCTGGAAGGTGGCACCGCCGAGGGCGAAGGCGATGCCGGTCAGGACCGCGAGGGTCGCCCGCGGGAGGCGCAAGTCCCCCACGGTGAACGAGGCGCCGGGCACGGTCTGCCCGGCGATGACCCGCGCGACATCGCCGGGAGAATAGAAGGTCTGGCCCACCATCAGCGTGACCGCGTACATGCCGATGACCGCCACGACGAGAGCACCGATGACGGTCCGGCGTTTCGCCAGGCGCCGTGACCTGCCCGCGGCGATGGCCCCGACGCTCACAGCGCGCGCACCTTCTGCCGGCGGACGACGTAGATAAAGAAGGGGGCGCCGATGATCGCCGTCACGATGCCGACGTCGATCTCCGACGGGCGGGCGACGATCCGGCCGACCACGTCGGCGACCGTCAGCAGAATGGCGCCCAGCAGCCCAGCCGAGGCGAGCAGCCAGCGATGGTCCACGCCGACGAGCAGCCGGCAGACGTGCGGCACCACGAGCCCGACGAAGGCGATCGGCCCGGCCACCGCCGTCGCGGCGCCACACAGCGTCACAGCACCGAGGAAGGCGACGATCCGTGTGACCATGACCCGCTCGCCGAGCCCACGCGCGAGATCGTCGCCGAGCGCCAGTGTGTTCAGGCCGCGGACGCACACCAGGCAGAGCAGCGCACCCACGACGAGGAACGGCAGCACCTGCCCGATCCTGCTGTAGGACGCGCCGCCGACACCGCCGACCTGCCAGAACCGGAAGACGTTCATGACATCGATGCGGGGCAGCAGGATCGCGCTGATGAGCGAGGTGAACGCAGCGGTGGTCGCGGCGCCGGACAGGGCGAGCTTCAGCGGCGTCGGTCCCCCGCGGCCGAGCGAACCGATGGTGTAGACGAAGGCCGAGGCTAACGCGGCTCCCACGATGGCGACCCAGATATAGCCCGTGGCCGTGCTGAGGCCGAAGAAGGCGATGCCCGAGACGACGGCCAGCGAGGCACCCGGCGTGATGCCGAGGATCATCGGATCGGCGAGCGGATTGCGCGTCAGTCCCTGAAGCACGGCTCCCGCCACGCCGAGCGAGGCTCCCACGAGCATCGCGAGCACCGTGCGGGGCACGCGTTGGCGTACCGCCGCCTCCGCGATGCCGTCCGCGCTCGTGGTGAAGGCGCTGACGATGTCCTGCCAGGCGACGATCCTGGTGCCGAAGGCGACCGACAGCGCAGCCGCCAAGACGAGCACGACCACGCCGGCGAGCAGGACGAGCAGACGCACCGGGACCGGGCGACGCATCATCGCGTCGTCCGGTCCCGGGCGCGTGAGGAGGGTGGCGCTCACTGCGCCTTGTCGGCGGCTTCGGCCAGCAGATCGAGGTACTGGTCGAGGCCCCACGGGATAGAGAGTGCCGAGGGGTTCCCCGCCGCCGCCAGCGGCGTGTTGTCCTCGAACATGACGATGGCGTCGTTCGCGATCGCCGGGATCTGGGAGATCAGCGGATCATCGCGCAGCGTCTGACGTAGTGCCTCGTCGCCGTAGGTGATGAAGATATCGGCGTCGTCGAAGGCATCGGCCTCCTCGGCGCTCTGCGTGAGGTAGAACTCCTCACTGGAACCGGAACCCTCTTCGACGATCGACGGGGTGCCGAGACCGAGGTCGGCGAAGAACTGGGCGCGAGGGTCGTGCGTCGTGTAGTAGCCGATCTCGCTGAGATCGGTGGGCTCGAGATAGCTGAACACGGCCGTCTTGCCGTCGAGCTGGGGGCGCTCGGCGACGCCGTCGGCGATCTGCTGCTCGAGGTCGGCGACGAGCTCCTTGCCCTCGTCCTCGCGCCCCAGCGCCTTGCTGTTCATCTCGATCGTCTCGCGCCAGCCGGTGGCCCAGGGCGTGTCGGGGTACGCGACGACGGGAGCGATCTTGCTGAGCGTCTCGTAGTCCTCCTCGGACATGCCCGAATAGGCGGCGAGGATGACGTCCGGCTGCGTGTCGGCGACGGCCTCGAAGTCGATGCCCTCGGTCTCGTCGAACAGCTCCGGCGTATCGGCGTCCAGCTCCTCGAGCCGGTCCTCGACCCAGGGCAGCACGCCGTCGCCGTCGTCATCGCCCCAGACGGCCTCGGACATGCCCACCGGGACGATGCCGAGCGCCAAGGGCACCTCGTGGTTCGACCAGGCGACCGTGGCAGCCCGCTCGGGCTCGGACTCGATGGTCGTCTCGCCGAAGGCGTGCTCGATGGTGACGGGGAAGTCACCGGATCCCCCGCCTCCGGAGGTGTCGTCCTGTGAGGACTCGCCGCAGGCGGCGAGGACGAGGGCGGCCGAGAGGCCGGTGACCGCCAGAAGACGCGAAGAACGCATGAAGACTCGACTTTCAGGATGAGCAGGTAAGGCTTGCCTAGCCTAGACCGTGACCCCCCATGCAGGGCAAGGCCTCCGACGATCGGACACATCACACCCGCCACCCGGTCCGGAGAACGGCGGGCGGCCGCGCCGGACGGCACACTGGAGGGATGATCTTCATCGCCGTCAAGTTCACCGTGAAGCCCGAATGGTCCGAGCGCTGGATCGAGCATGTCACCCCCTTCACCGAGGCCACCCGCGCCGAGCCCGGGAACCTGTGGTTCGACTGGTCTCGCAGCGTCGAGGACCCGAACGTCTTCGTCCTGCTCGAAGCCTTCGCCGACGGCGACGCCGGAAGTGAGCACGTGCAGTCCGAGCATTTCGCCCAGGCCATGCGCGATCTGCCCCCGGCCCTCGTGCGCACCCCGCAGATCATCAGCGAGCAGATCGAGGCCACCGACTGGAACCTCATGGGTGAGATGACGGTCGAGTGACCTCGCTGGCCGATCGCGCCCAGGGGCTCCTCATCGCCCAGGCGTGCGGCGACGCGCTCGGCGTCCCCTACGAGTTCGGTCCGCCCCTGCCGGAGAATGTCGTCCCGCAGATGGTCGGCGGCGGACCGGCCGAGCGGGCGCCGGGTGAGTACTCCGACGACACGGCGATGTCCGTGTGCGTCGCGGAGGCGCTGCGCGATCATCCCGGAGCCGAGGACCGCGCTCTCGATGCCGCCGCCGGCTCCTTCGTCGACTGGGTCAAGACCGCGCCCGATGCGGGCCGTCAGACCCGTCGCGTCCTCGACAGCGCATCGGCGCCCACCGCCGCCGCCGTCTACGAGGCGGCGCAGGCGACGTGGCGGGCCGAGCCCGAGGCGGCCGGCAACGGAGCGCTCATGCGGACCGCGGTCATCGCCCTCGCCCGCCCCTCCGACCGCCGGGCCGTAGCCCGGCTGGCACGCCGGTTCGCCGAATTGACCCATCCGCATCCGGACTGCGTCGAGTCGTGCGTGCTGTGGACCGAGGCGGTACGCCGGGCCCTGACCGGTGGTGGGCTCGACGTGCTCTCCGGTCTCGATCTGATCGACGAGGACCACCGGGACATCTGGCGCGATCGCCTCGATGCGGCGACAGGCGCTGATCCGCGTCGATTCGCCCCCAACGGGTACACCGTGACGGCGCTCCAGACGGCGTGGGCGGCGATCAGCTCGGCCCCCGGGGACGGCGCGGTCCAGCTGACGATCGCGCTGATGGCGGCCGTGCGCAGCGGCCATGACACCGATACCGTCGCCGCCATCACGGGCGGTCTCGTCGGCGCCCGATGGGGAGCCTCCGCCGTCCCCCGCGAATGGTCGCGACTGCTGCACGGATACGGCGGCTACGACGCCGAGGGCCTCGGCCGGCTCGCGACGTCGGTACTGCCCTAGGGGCTCAGCACCTGCGCTAGCCGGAGTGCACGACCGACAGAGGCGCCGAGGAGGTCGACGAGTCTGCCGGGATCTGGCCGAGCACGGCGAAGACGGCGACGACCACCACGACACCGACGGGGCCGAGGATGCGCTTCTTCTTGTACCAAGGGCGGTGGGTCTTCGCCTCGGCCAGCTGACGGCCGAGATCGAGCGGCGCCACATGCGTCGTCCAGGACTCGCCGTCCCAGTAACGCAAGGGCGCCTCGGACCGCGGATCGGGATACCAGTCAGGGATGGTGGGCCGGGCGGATACCGGATTCGTCATACAGACTCCTCGACGAAGCTTCTCCCTCGACGGTAGCGCGCCGGAGGGTCGATCGGTCAACCCCTGGTGAGAGATACGCGACATGGCGCGCCGACAACCGGGCGACGCTCAGGGCGGTGAGCAGTCAACCACCGCTGAGCATGCCGAGTGGTCGACAGGTCACCGCCCCAGCACCCGATGACGGTGTACCACCAACCACACGACAGCGGCTGGTGTTCAGCAGCCACCGATGACGCGCACGACGAGAAATTCGGTGCACGGTCGACCACCGACCCCACCGCTACCGAGCGCGGCGCCACCGGATGGTTGACAGCTCACCGCCCGAGACGGGCGTGGAAGAGCGCCGCCCTCGCCGCGTTGTCCCCCGGTGCGCCGTGGACGCCCCCGCCCGGATGCGCCGAGCTCGACGCCAGGTAGAGCCCGCGCACGAAGGTCTCGGGCCTGGCCAGGCCGGGGATCGGCCGGAAGACGAGCTGTTGATGCAGCTGCTGGGTGCCGCCGCCGATCGCTCCCCCGACGAGATTGGCATCGCGTGCCTCGAGCTCACGCGGACCGAGGACGCGCCGCGCCAGGACCCGTGTGCCGAAGCCGGGTGCCCGTGCCTCGATCCGCGCTTGCATCCGGTCGGCGAACCGTTCGAGCTCATCGTGGTCCCACCGTCCGGTCAGCTCGCCGGCCGCGTCCTCGTGCACCCGCTGCGGCACGTGCGTGTAGGCCCACATGGACTCGGTGCCCCGGGGTGAGCGGTCGGGGTCGGTGGTCGACATCTGACCGGCAAGCAGGAACGGGGACGCCGGCAGCACGCCCGCAGCGACCTGGGCGACCGAGGCGGTCATCTCCCCGGCGGAGTCGGCGACGTGCACCGTGCCCGGCGCCGCTGCCGGCATGGTGCTCCACGGCACGCCCCGGTCGAGAGCCCAGTCCACCTTGACCGTGCCCGGGTCCCACTGGAAGGTGGCCATGGCCCGGCGCACGCGCGGCGGCAGCGAGGAGGGCGGGAGCAGCCGGTCGTAGAGGGCGGGAGCGCTGACATCGGCCAGCACCCGGCGGGCGGCGATCCTGCTCCCATCGGCCAATCGCACGCCCGCGACCCGCCGCCCCTGCAGTTCGACGGCGGCCACGGCCGTCCCACGAACGATACGGCCGCCCGACGCCTCGAACCTGCGCGCCAGCGCCCGCGTCAGCTCTCCGGCGCCACCGGACGGCACGGGGTAGCCCACCGTCTGACCCAGCATCGTCATCAGGACACCCATGAGACCCGAGCCCGGGGCGTCCAGTGGGATATCGGCGTGCGCGGCGTTGCCCGCCAGGACGGCAGCCGGGCCGCGTCCACCGAAACAGGTCCGGGCGAGCTGCGTCACCGGCATCGCCAGCAGTCGCACCGACTCCGTGCCCCCGGCTCGCGGCAGCCGGCGCAGCAGGCCGAGTCCCTTCCGTACCGGCGGGAAGGAGGTGAACAGCGTGCCGATCAGGTCGTCACCCACCCGGTCCCAGAGATCGCACAGCCGGAGCCAGGCGTCGCCGTCGCCACGGTGCTCGTCGTCGAAGCGCTGCGCGGTCGCCTCCCGATCGCGTACCTGCATCGCCCAGCGTCCGTCGTCGAAACAGTGCCCGAGGACCGCCGGCGCATGTCTCCAGCGCAGACCCCAGCGCTCGAGCTCGAGGGCGCGCATGACCGGCGAGGCCGCCGCGAGCGGATAGAAGGAGCTGAAGGTGTCGTGGACGAAGCCCGGATGCACCGCGCTGTCATGGCGCACTGCGCCCCCGATCTCGGGCTGCTGCTCGATCACCAGCACCGACCAGCCGGCATCGGCCAGCCGGTTCGCTGCCACCAGCCCATTGGGCCCGGCGCCCACCACGATCGCGTCGTCCATGACCCCAGTCCACCAGATTCGGCCCTCCGAGCCCGGCTTTTGCCAGGTTCGGGCCCTCGACACGCCGCTACGAGGGGCCAGAACCCGGCGAAAGGCGGCCTGAGGCGGTGATCAGCCGAGGACGCCGTCGACCAGCGCCTGCGCCTCCTGCTGCACCTGGGCGAGGTGCTCGGCGCCGCGGAAGGACTCGGCGTAGATCTTGTAGACGTCCTCGGTCCCCGACGGCCGCGCGGCGAACCACGCCGAATCCGTGGTCACCTTGACGCCCCCGATCGCCGCGCCGTTGCCGGGCGCCTCGGTGAGCACGCCGGTGATCCTCTCCCCCGCCAGCTCGGTGGCCGTCACATCCGAGGCGGCGAGGCGGCCGAGCCGCGCCTTCTGCTCCCGGGAGGCCGGGGCGTCGAGCCGGGCATAGGCCGGGTCGCCATGGCGGCGCGTCAGCTCCGCGTAATGCTCGCTGGGCGTGCGACCGGTGACCGCGAGGATCTCCGCGGCCAGCAGGCAGGCGATGATGCCGTCCTTGTCGGTCGTCCACACGCTGCCGTCGCGACGGAGGAACGAGGCGCCGGCGGACTCCTCGCCCCCGAAGCCGAGGCTGCCGTCGACCAAGCCGTCGACGAACCACTTGAACCCGACCGGCACTTCCTCGACCCGTCGGCCGACCGCCGTGGCGACCCGGTCGATCATCGACGAGGACACGAGGGTCTTGCCGATCGCGGTGCCCTCGGGCCATCCGGGACGGGCGCCCCCGAACAGGTACTCGATCGCGACGGCCAGGTAGTGATTGGGATTCATGAGCCCGGCATCGGGGGTCACGATGCCGTGCCGGTCGGCATCGGCGTCGTTGCCGGTGGCCAGGTCGAAGCTGTCGCGCTGCCGCACGAGCGAGGCCATCGCGGCGGGACTGGAGCAGTCCATGCGGATCTTGCCGTCGCGGTCGAGGGTCATGAATCCGAACGTGCCGTCGACCCGGGGGTTGACGACCTCGAGTCGTAGCCCGTGCGTCTCGGCGATGCGCTGCCAGTAGGCCACGCTCGCGCCCCCGAGCGGATCGGCGCCGATATGCACACCGGCTCGGGCGATGGCCTCCAGATCGATCACCGAGGGGAGGTCGTCGACATAGGTGCCGAGGAAGTCATAGCTCTCGCAGGCGGCGCGTGCCGCCTCGAAGGGCACGCGCCGCACCCCGGTGAGGTCTCCGGCGACGAGCTCGTTGGCCCGACGGGCGATCCATCCCGTCGCGTCCGACCCGGCCGGGCCACCGTGCGGCGGGTTGTACTTGAAGCCTCCGTCGCGGGGCGGGTTGTGCGACGGCGTCACCACGATGCCGTCGGCGGTGCCGCCTCCCCGGTTGGCGCGCAGGATGGCGTGGGACACCGCGGGCGTCGGCGTGTAGCCGTCCTCGGCGTCGACGAGCACCGTGACGTCATTGGCCACCAGGACCTCGATCGCCGTCGTCCACGCGGGCTCGGACAAAGCGTGGGTGTCGCGCCCGAGGAAGAGCGGCCCGTCATAGCCCTGCTGTGCCCGGTACTCGCAGATCGCCTGGGTGATCGCCGCGATGTGCGCGTCGTTGAAGGCGCCGTCGAGGCTGCTGCCACGATGCCCGCTGGTGCCGAACACCACCTGCTGTGCCGGGTCTTCGGGGTCGGGGCGGCGCGTGTAGTAGGCGGTCACCAGGTGCGACAGATCGATGAGGTCCTCGGGGCGGGCGGGCTGTCCGGCCCGAGGGTGCGTGGCGCTCATGCCCCTATCGTGTCATTTCGTGGCCACCCCGGCAGCAGCCTGCGGACCCGATCCCCTCGCCCGGCGGCGGTAGCGTCCCGTGCGGCGGTGGCGGTACGTCATCAACCCTTCCCTCGGGGTCCGCGGTACGTCATCAACCCCATCGAGCACGAATAACGTTGACCGCCTACCGCCACGCCCGGGCCCAGCGGCACGCAGGTGGCGGTACGTCATCAACCCTTCCCTCGGGGTCCGCGGTACGTCATCAACCCCATCGAGCACGAATAACGTCGACCACCTACCCCCGCGCCCGGGCCCAGCGGCACGCAGGTAGCGGTACGTCATCAACCCCACCAGGCACGAATAACGTTGACCACCTACCGCCACGCGGAAGGAAACGTTGATGACCTACCTCCCTGCCCGAGGGAAGGGTTGATGGCCTACCGCCACGGGTGGGCGGGTTATCTCGGGATGTTGCGCAGGTTGCTGCGGGCGAGGTCGATCATCCGGCCCACTCCCCCGTCCAGCACGGTCCGCGTCGCGGCGAGCGCGAAGCCCTTCACCTGACCGCCGGTGATCGACGGAGGCAAGGACAGAGCGTTCGGGTCCGTGCGCACGTCGACGAGGGTCGGACCATCGTGGGCGAAGGCCTCGGTGAGCGCGCCACGGACCTCGCCGGGCTTCTCGACCGTCCAGGACGCGATCCCGGCACCCTTCGCGATCGTGGCGAAATCCGGCGAGGGGTGGTCGGTGCCGAAGTAGGGATACCCGGCCACGAGCATCTCCAGCCGCACCATGCCGAGCGAGCCGTTGTTGAACAGCACGACATTCAACGGCAGATCGTGCTCGCGCGCGGTCAGCAACTCGCCCAGCAGCATCGACAGCCCGCCGTCGCCGGACATCGAGACCACTTGACGGCCCGGGTACGCGGTCTGGGCCCCGATCGCGTGCGGCAGCGCATTGGCCATCGTGCCGTGACGGAACGAGCCGATGACCCGGCGGCGGCCGTTGGGCGTGATGTAGCGGGCGGCCCAGACATTGCACATACCGGTGTCGACCGTGAAGATCGCATCCTCGGCGGCCACGTCGTCGAGGATGGCCGCGACGTACTCGGGATGGATCGGCACGAGCTTCTCGGCCTTCTTGGTGTAGGCGTCGACCACCCGGGTCAAGGCCTTCTCGTGCCGACGCAGCATGTCGTCGAGGAAGCTCTCGTCGGTCTTGGGCGTGATCTTGCCCATGACCGCGCGCAGTGTCTCCCCCACGTCTCCCACGATCCCCAGCTCCAGCACGCTGCGGCGGCCGAGACGCTCGGGCGCGATGTCGATCTGCACCGTGTTCCTCTGTGGCAGGAAGTCGTCATAGGGGAAGTCGGTGCCGAGCAGGATCACCAGGTCCGCCTCGTGCAGGGCCTCGTGACACGCCCCATAGCCGAGCAGCCCGCTCATCCCGACGTCGAAGGGATTGTCGTACTGGATCCACTCCTTGCCACCGAGGGAGTGCCCCACCGGGGCCTTGACGAGTTCGGCGAACGAGACCACGGTGTCCCTGCTCCCGGCGACGCCCGCGCCGGCGAACAGCGCGATCTTCTCCGCATCGTCGATGAGGGCGGCGAGACGATCGACGCGTTCGGGGTCCGGAAGCACCGTGGCGGGCGGGACGGGGCCGTCGCTGATGGCCGTCGGATGTGCCGCGTCCTGCGAGCTCACGTCACCGGGCAGCACCATGACGGCCACCCCGCGCTGCCCGACCGCCGCCTGCATCGCGATACGCACGGCGCGGGGCATCTGCTCGGGACCGTTGACCATCTCGCACCAGTGACTGCACTCGACGAACAGCCGCTCGGGGTGCGTCTCCTGGAAGTAGGTCGTGCCGATCTGGGCCGACGGGATGTGCGAGGCGATGGCCAGGACGGGCGCGCCGGTGCGATGCGCGTCGAACAGGCCCTGGATCAGGTGCGTGTTGCCCGGGCCGCACGATGCCGCGCAGACGGCCAGTCGACCGGTGAGCTGTGCCTCGGCCGCCGCGGCGAAGGCCGCCGCCTCCTCGTTGTGGCAGTGCACCCACTCCATGTCGTCGTGATCGCGGATCGCGTCCGTGACGGGGTTGAGGCTGTCCCCGACGAGGCCGTAGATGTGACGGACCCCCGCGGCGTAGAGCGTGTCGATGAGTTGTTCGGCCACGGTCGGCATGGAGACTCCCTTCCAGAGGTTCTGCTCTCAGTCCACCATCGACACCGCCCCCGCGCAGGCCGAGAACGTGTCCGATGCGTCACGGAGCCGAACGGCTCTCAGCGCAGGTCGGTCAGCGTCGTCCGGTCGACCCGCGTGCCGATCATCGACCGCAGCTCGTCGTTGACGTCCCAGATGCCGACATTCATCGCGGCGGTCAGCCGGCCGTCCCCGTCGAGCCAGTAGGCGATGAACTCCTGCGTGTCGAGGTCGCCGCGGATCTCGACCTCGTCCTCGGGCGAGCCGTGCCCCACGTACTCCATCGAGAACTCGAACTGATCGGTGAAGAAATAGGGCGCCCAGTCGTAGGCGGCGGTACTGCCGAGGACGGTCTTGCCGACCAGTTCGCCCTGCCGCTGCGCATTGTCCCAGTGCTCCACTCGCAGCCGCGTCCCCAGCAGCGTGTTGTGGGCGTTGGCGAGATCGCCGATCGCGAAGACCCGATCGTCGCTGGTCCGCAGCCGCTCGTCCACCAGCACGCCGTCGTCGACGCGCAGGCCCGCGCCCTCCGCCAGACCGGTATTCGGCACGGCGCCGGCGGCGACCACGACGATATCGGCCGGGATCGTCTCATCTGCCGTCCGCACGCCGCTGGTCCGGCCGCCGTCGTAGAGCACCTCCTCGACCTCGGTCCGGGTCCGCAGATCCACGCCGTGTGAGAGGTGCAGCTCGCTCACGTGCCGTGCCAGCCGTTCCCCCAGCACGCGCAGCAATGGCAGCTCGCCCGCTTCGACGATCGTGACTTCCAGACCGGCGCCCCGTGCCGCCGCGGCGACCTCGAGGCCGATCCATCCGCCGCCGATCGTCACCAGGCTGCGGGCGTCCTCGAACGAGCGCTTGAGCCGTTCGGCGTCCTCGATCGTCCGCAGATAGTGGGCGCGCTCGCTGCCGGGGATGTCGAGCACTCGCGGCGCGGCGCCGGTGGCCAGCACGAGGGCGTCGAAGCCGAGCGTCTCGCCGGTGTCGAGCCCGATGCGCGAGGCCTCGAGGTCGAGGCGGCGTGCGGTCGCGCCGCTGCGCAGTCGTACGTCGTGCTCGAGGAACCAGTCGGCGCCGAACACGAAGGCGTCGTCGATCGGACTCTGCCCGGTGAGGAACTCCTTGGACAGCGGTGGCCGCTCGTAGGGGCGATGACGCTCCTCGCCGATCATCGTCAGTTCCCCGACGAAGCCCTCCTCGCGCAACGACTCCGCGGCCTTGGCTGCCGACAATCCCGCACCGATGATGACGATCTCGTCCATGTCCTCCATGCTGACCCGCTCGGCCCGGCGCGCAAGCCGAGCGGCCTCACGCTCGATGCGAGCGTCTGGTGAGCATCGGCATCGCCCACCACAGGACGACGGCGAGCAGGCCCATCAATCCGGCGACCACGAAGGCTTCGACCGTCCCCAGCACCACGTCGACGACGAGCCACGCGGCACCCACGTTGGCGACGGCGAGCAGTCCCAACCCGACGAGCGAGAGCCGGTTCGCCGCGGCCACGAGCCATGGCCGTTCGCCGCGGTGGAAGAGCCGGCGGTGCAGTGCGACCGGCGTCATCAGCAGCAGCATCGAGGTCATCGCCGAGACCAGCACCCCGACGTAGACGATCCGGCGGTCGTGGGTCAACGTCTCGAAGGCTGCCGAGAACGGCACCGTCAGCAGGAACGCGGTGAGGATCTGCACACCGGTCTGCGCGACGCGCAGCTCCTGCAGCAGCTCGTTCCAGTTGCGGTCCAGGAGCGCGCCTCTGGGGGTTCCTGGAGCGGTCGAACCCGACATCCTTCCATGCTCGCGTCAGCGAGACGAGCCGCAAGCCGAGCGGCGGCGCGATGCAGGAGGCTCAGCGCCCGAGCACCGTCAGTGCCCTTCTCGCCGCGAGGTGGCCCGCCATGCCATGCGCTCCGGCACCCGGAGGGGTGGCCGCCGAGCACAGGTACGTTCCTGGCGCTCCGGCGTCGTACGGATGGAGCGTCATCCGCGGGCGGAACACGAGCTGGCGCGGTGTGTTGGCGCCCGTCAGGATGTCGCCACCGGTGAAGTTCCGGTTGTCGGCGGCAATCCGTCGTGACGGGCGCACCGCGCTGGCCACGATCCGGTCGCGGAATCCTGGAGCGAACCGCTCGATCTGAGCGATGATCCGCTCAGTGGCGTCTCCGTCGTAGCCGAGCGGCACGTGGGCGTAGCAGTCGACCGGATGCACGTCGCCGACCGACCGGGAGGGGTCGGCCAGGTACTGCTGCCCCAGCAGAACGAAAGGGCGATCGGGCAGGTGTCCCCTCCAGACCGCCCGCTCGGCCTCGACGGTCTCCTCCAACGAACCGGAGAGGTGCACCGTCCCGGCGCGTGACGCCGGATCGTAGGCCCAGGGAATGCCTCCCTCGACCGCGAACGCCACCTGATAGGCCGCCGGCCCGTGCCGGAATCGCCGGTAGGCGCGAGCCACACCCGGTCGCTGGGTCCCGTTCAGGAGGGCGGCCGCCCCGACCGGGGAGGTGTCGAGCATCCGCAGGTCGTACTCGCCGAGCTCGGCCACGGAGGTGACCTCGACCCCCGTCTCCACTCTGCCGCCGTGGGCCTCCAACAGCGCGATCATCGCCGCGGCGATGGACGCCGATCCGCCGACCGCCACCGGCCAGCCGAAGCGATGGGCGGCAGTGCCGAGGGCCGTGCCGATCGCGGATGACATCGGCGATCCCAACGGCCGGAAGGCGTGCGCAGCGACGCCGCCCCATAGCGCTCTGGCCTCCTCGGTGCCGAACCGTCGCGCCACCCACGTGGCCGGTGCCGTCGCGTAGAGGCCGAACCGCCCGAGCGCCACCGGATGCCGAGGCGCATGCACGACGGGCTGGAGGAACTCCGTGGAGATGTCGTCGAAGTGTCTCGTCAGCGGGCCGAACATCCGCGTGTAGGCGCGGGCGTCGGATCCCAGGGCGGTGGCGGTGTCCCCGACCGAGCGCCACACTGCCGCGCCCCGGCCCGCGTCCAGCGGATGGGCGTACTGCACCTCGGGCCAGGCCCACTCGAGCCCTTGAGCGGTGAGGTCGAAGCGGCGGGTGAAGGCGGTGTCGAGCGCCAGCGGGTGAAAGCCGGAGCACTCGTCGTGCAGGAGACCGGGCAGCGTCGCCTCCACGGTGCGCGTGCCGCCGCCGGGCGCGTCGGACGCCTCCAGCACGGTCACGTCGACGCCCGCGTCCGCGAGGGTCACGGCGGCCGCGAGCCCGTTGGGACCGCTCCCGACGACGACAGCCTTGGTCATACGCTCACCCTAGGGCGTGTCTGACAATTCGTGGCCGTAGCGAGCGGCGTATCCGCGGGATGCCTCGCAATCCCCCAAGCACTCCGCTGCGCTCCGTGCAGGGAGGTACCCCCACGCCGGAACGAAGCCATACCGGGTGGGGGCACCTCCCGCTTGCGGGGGATTGTCTTGCGAGTGACGGCAACGTAGCGAGGCGCCCGCGGGACGTCGCGCAGTAGGTCGGGAATTGTCAGACATGCCCTAGGCGGTCTCCGTCGTCCGGGATCACACGGACAGGTCAGGGCACGAGGGCGATCTTCAGACGTCCCGGCGCCGGCGTGGCATAGCGACGGTACGCCTCGGCGGCGTCGGCGACCGGATAGACCTCCGTGATGTAGCCGGTCCGGAGCACCTCGTGCTCGAGCACGTGGCGCTCCGCCTCCGCGAGGTAGCGCTCCCAGTCCTGGGTCGCCCCGGCCCACAGCGTCAGGCTCTTGCGGAAGAAGGTGCGCATCGGGAACACATAGTGATCCTCCGGCAGACCGAAGACCAGGATCTCCCCGCCGAACCCGGCAGCCGTCACGGCATCGGCGACGATCTCCTGGCGGTGACCGATGGCGTCGATCACCAGCTCGGGCCGCTCATCCTCGCTCAGCGAGGAGGCCCACGCCCGCACCTCGCCGGTGACGACCTCGTCGATCCCGAAGACCGCACCCACGTCGGACCGGTCGACACGGTCCACGCCGGTGACGTGACGAGCTCCCCTGGCCTTCGCGATCTGAGCGAAGAGGATCCCGAGCGGGCCGAGTCCGAGCACGGCCACCGACCGTCCCGCCACGTCGCCGACATTCCCGAATGCGCTGAGCACCGTGGAGACCGGCTGCACGACCGTGGCCTCGACATCGCTCAACCGGTCGTCGAGGCGGTGCACGAAGCGCGCGGGGTTCACGACATATTCGGCGAGGCCGCGCGACTGGGCCACGATCCCCACGACGCGATCCCCCGGCGCGAAACGAGCGCTGGTGCTTGCCTCGACCCGCGCGACGAGCTCGTGCAGCGGCACGCCGGGCATGCCCGTGTACGGGTTGTCCGGGTCGAGGTGTCCCAGGAACTTCGGGATATCGCTCCCGCAGATCGCTCCGCAGGCGAAGCGCAGCAGCACCTCGTCCTCGCCGAGGTCCTCGGCTGTCGGCGCCGGCACCGACAGCCGGTCGAAGGCCGCCGGCCCGGGTTGTTGCAACTGCCACATCGTCGAGATTCCCTTCAGCCGTCCGTCGAGAGGAGGTCGGTATCGATATCGGTCACAGTGTTCACCCCGCACAGCGCCATCGCCATCGCCAGCTCGCGGCCCAGGATGTCGAGGACCGCGCGGACCCCGGAGGACCCCGCGACGGTCAGGCCCCACAGGATCGGACGTCCGACGAGGACGGCCGATGCGCCGAGCGCGAGTGCGATGAGCACATCGGTGCCGCGGCGGATCCCGCCGTCGAGGAGGATCGGCACCCTCCCGGCCACGCCTTCCACGACTCCCGGCAGGGCACGGACCGTGGACAGACCCGAGTCCAGGTTCCGCCCTCCGTGGTTGGAGACGATGACGGCCGACGCCCCCGCGTCGATCGCCGCCCGGGCGTCGTCGCCCCGCACGATCCCCTTGACCACGACCGGCACCGAGGACTCCTCGACGATCCTGGCGAGGTCGTCGAGGCCGAAGGACGCGTCGAGTCCCGTGCGATAGATGCCGCGGCCCGCCTCGGGACGCAGCTCCAGGCCGTCGAGCAAGGGGAAGCTGAGCCCCGGAGGCAGGGTGAGGCCGTCCCAGGTCTGGGACTCGCGAGCCCCGACCACCGGCGTATCGACCGTCACGACGAGCGCCGCGTGCCGTCCGGCGCGTTCGACGATCCGATCGAGCACCGCACGCACCGGCGGGACGTTGACCTGGAGCCACATCGAGCTCGTGTCGACCTCCAGATCGTCGGGATCGGTGGTGGAATACCCGCTCATGACGTATCCGCACCCGGCGTCGGCGGCTCCCCGCGCCGTCGCCTTCTCCCCTTCGGCATGGAAGAGCGCGTGCGATCCCGTGGGAGCCACGAGGATCGGACTCGCGAAGACGTGCCCGAGCAGCTCGGTGACCGTGGAGACCGCCGAGACGTCGCGCAGCACATGCGGAGCGATCCGATGGCGCTCGAAATCGCGTTCGTTCGCGACGACCGTGCGCTGATCGGCCGCGCCGGTCTCCAGATACTCGATCGTCAGCGGATCGAGCCGCGCGTGTGCCAGTTGGCGCATCCGGGCGAGCGTGACGCGGTCGGGCAGCTCCTCGGGGCGCGGCACCGCACGCGGCGGGACGGCCGTCATGCCGGCGGGGCGGTCACCGTCAGGCCGGCGTCGCGCAGGGCATCGGCGATCGCCGCCAGCGCAGTGGGGTCGTCCACCGGCAGCTTGGGCTCTCGCGGGTAGCCCGCCGGCTGGCCGAGGAGGTTCATGGCGGCCTTGAGGGTGGGTTGCATGCCACCGAAGGCCCAGTTGTAGCCGTCGACGCGATCGCCGAGCATGACCTCCATCAGGGCGTCGTAGCGGTCGGCGATGGCCGCGGCCTGCTCCGTCTCTCCCGCCCAGGCGTGCTCGAAGAAGCCGGGCATGTCGCGGCCGAGCAGCAACCCGCTGCCGAAGTGCCCGTCGCCTCCGTACCCCGAGGAGATGAGCGCGAGTCCGAGTCGTCCGAGCATGTGGCCGAACACGACGAGACGATCGCCGACGCGATCGATGGTGTCGAGCAGCGTCTGCGTGCCCGGGGCGCTCTGCTTGATGGCGACCACGTTGGGCAGATCCGCCAGCCGCTCGATCTCGTCGATGCCGATGAGGTGGCCGTTGTCCTGCGGGAAGTTGTAGAGCCAGCCCGGCAGGTCCGTCGCGGCGAAGACCGTCGAGTAGTAGGCGTGCAGTTCCGTGGCCGTCGGGCGCGCCATCGGCGGGGGTGAGGCCATGATCGAGGACGCACCGGCGTCGGCCGCGTGCCGCGCGAGCTCGACGGTGTCCGAGGCCCGCGTGCAGGTGACCCCGACGACCACCGGCACACGCCCGGCCGACTCCTTGACCGCGATCTCCGCGAGGCGGCGGCGCTCGTCGGTGGTCTGGCTGAACCACTCGCCCGTGCTCCCGTTGACCAGGATGCCGTGCACGCCCTCGTCGACGGCGATCTCGACGATCCGCGCGAAGGCGCCCTCGTCCAGCTCGCCCGTCGCGGTGAACGGCGTCACGACGGCCGTCCAGTAGCCCTTCCAGTCGACATCGTGTCGATCCATGTCTATTCAGTCTCCCTGTGTGAGGTGGGGTGGTCGGTCAGCGATCGGACCAGCGCAGGGCATCGGCGAAGACCCATTGCAGGAGGCGGTCGGTGACGTAGCCGAGAAGGCCGAGCGTGGCCATCGCGGCGATGACGTAGTCGAAGCGGAATTGGTTGTAGGAGTCGATCAGCACATAACCGACGCCCGACTTCGCTCCGAGGATCTCCGCGACGACCACGGTCGTCCAGGCGATGCCCGAGGCCACTCGCAGGCCGGTCACGAGGCTGGGCGAGGCCGCCGGGAGGACGATGTCGCGCACGGTGCGGGCCCGGCTGGCGCCGAGCATCGCGCTCGCCCGCAGCAGGCCGGCGTCCACCCGGCTCACGCCCGCGAAGGTGTTGACGTAGACCGGGAAGAAGGTCGCGAGGGCCGTCAGGAACACGGCCGGCTTGTCGCCGATGCCGAACACGATGAGCGCCAGCGGCACCCAGCCGGTCACCGAGATGGGACGGATCGCGTTGATGGTGGGATCGACCATCCGGCGCGCCACGGAGCTGACCCCGGCCAGGACACCGAAGGTGATCGCCAGCACCGCGCCGAGCACGAAGCCGGTCAGGACGCGCCCGACTGAGGCGCCCACATGGGTCAGCCAGGTGGCCGAGTAGACATTCGAGGCCACGAAGCCGTCGATCGGCAGCTGCCAGCCGGCGACCCAGTTCGCGAGCGCCGCGACACAGGAGCTGAGCGGTGGGAAGAGCCCGTTCGCGATCCAGTTCTGCCGCCCCGCGATCTCCCAGGCGATCGCGATGATCACCGGGAGCACGAGGGCCAGGCCGAGACCGCTCGCCGAGGTGCGCCACCGGCCGGTCAGGACCGACGGACGTGCGGAGCGGGTACGCGCCGAGGTCATGGTGTTCGTCATGGTCGCCTCACTCGTTCTTTCCGAGCTGCTCGGCCGACTCGTCGGTGATCGACTCGAGCAGCGAGTAGTCCAGGAGCTCGGCGAGCTGATCGCCCGTGTCCTGGTCGATGATGCCCATCTGGGAGAGCACCGCGGGGACGCTGACGATCTCGCTCATCGGCATGACCGTCTCGGCACGGATGTACTCGCGTTCCAGGGCGTTGGCGATGCCGGCGCCACTGCTGCCGGTCACCGCGGCGAACTCCTCTTCCCATCGCTGCGGGTCCGCGCGGAGGGTCTCCATCTGCCGGTAGTACGCGCCCAGCACGGTCTCGGCGTCGTCACGGCGCTGCTCCAGGAAGGTGTTGTTGGCGAGGATGCCGCTGGCCACCGAGAAGGAGCCGTCGTAGATCTCGCTCTGGATCTCCTCGACCGTCACACCCGAGCCGGCTTCCTCGGCCTCCCCCGACAGCGGCGGGAAGGTCACGATCGCGTCGACGTCCCCGCGATCGAGGGCCAGATTCAGGTCCGGGAATGCCTGCATGTTGACGTAGGTGGCATCGGTCTCGATATCCAGGCCGTGCGCCTTCATGCCGGTCGCGAGGTTGACGTACTGCGTCGAGCCACGTACCGAGCCGATCCGCTTGCCGCGCAGGTCCTCCCAGGACTGGATGCCGCTGTCGGGTCGCGCGAGGAAGACCGATCCGTTGCCGCTGATCCCGGACACGAAGGTCACCGGCGGGGTACCGGAGGTGAGGAGCGCGGCGACATTGTTGTACCCCACAGGGGCCATGTCGATCGATCCATTGGACAACGCGGTCAGCTCGTCATTGGAGCTCTTGAAGGGCACGAGCTCGACCGTGGTGCCGTCGGGGAGCTCCTGTTCGAGGGTCGCCCAGGGCACCCAGGAGGCCGCGGCCACCCAGCCGATGCGGATGCGGTTCTCATCGGTGGCCGAGTTCTGCGCTCCGTAGAGACGCCCGCTGGCCACCACGGCCACCATGAGGACGATGGCGATGACCGCCCGGGTCTTCCAGTCGCGCATCATCAGTGACCCGCCTTTCCGCCGGCGAGGCCCTCGAGCTGGTCGGCTCGGTGCGATTCGTCGCGCAGCTCCTCGAACAGCTCGTGGCGCAGCGACACATAGGCGGGGTCGGTGATCAGCTCGTGGCTGCGCGGGCGGGGCAGGTCCACGTCGATGGTGTGTCGGATCCGACCCGGCCGGGCGCTCATCACGACGACGCGATCGCTCAGGATCAGGGCCTCGTCGATGTCATGGGTCACGAAGAGCACCGTCTTGCGGTCCTTCTCCCACAGTTCGAGCAGCAGCTCCTGCATCGTGATGCGAGTCTGCGCGTCCAGAGCGCCGAAGGGCTCGTCCATCAGGAGGATCGGCGGATCGTTGATGAGCACCCGGGCCAGGCCCACGCGCTGGCGCATGCCGCCGGACAGCTCGTGCGGCAGATGATCGCCGAAGGCGCCCAGACCGACCCGCTCGATGTACTCGTCGACGAGCGCCTTGAGCTCTGCGCCGCCGGCCCCCTTGCTCACCTTGGGACCGAAGGCGACGTTCTCCCGCACCGTCATCCACGGGAAGATCGTGGCGTCCTGGAACACCACGCCGCGCTCGGGACCGGGGCGGCGCACCACCTCGCCGTCGACGGTGACGCTCCCGGAGGTCGGCTGGGTGAAGCCGGCGATGAGATTGAGCGCCGTGGACTTGCCGCAGCCGCTGGGCCCGAGCAGGCACATGAACTCCTGATCGCGGACCTCGAGGTTCAGATCCGCGAGCGCGTGCACGGTGGTCGCGGGGTCGCCCGGTTTCGGGAACTCGACCTCGACTCCGTCGAGGGTGATCGTGTGCATGGGTCTCCTCCGTGAGATCTGTGACACGGTGCCGTGAAGGTGGGTTCGACCTTAGGCGCGGAAAAGAATTGCTGTCCAATGCATCTTTACGGAAGACTGATACCCATCATGGCATCAGACTTCACCTTCCATCAGCTCCGCTCCTTCGTCGCCGTGGCCGAGGAGGGCAGCTATCGGCGTGCCGCCGAACGCCTCAACATCAGCCAGCCGCCGCTCTCGCGACAGGTCGGGTCGCTCGAGCGGAGTCTCGGGACGGAGCTCTTCGAGAGGACCGGCCGCGGCATCAGCCTCACGGCCGCCGGCGAGGTCTTCCTCATCGAGGCGTCGGCGCTCATCGCCTCGGCCGATCGAGCCCGGAATCTGGCCCGGGACGCCCACCTGGGACGGGTCGGTTCGATCCGGGTGGGCTACGCCGAGCCGGCGGCCTTCGATGTCCTGCCCCATGTGCTCGGCCGGTTCCGTGAGGCCTATCCGCGGGTCGACCTGGAGCTGCATGAGATGCACTCGCACGAGGCCGTCAGACAGCTCGAACAACGCACCATCGACGTCGCCTATCTACGTCCGCCGATCGACTCCCTACAGGTGGCTCTCACCATGCTCCACCCCGACCCGCTGATGGCTGTGGTCCCGCAGTTCTTCGAGCACGCCGAAACAGAGATTTTACTCAGCGAGCTGCGCGACCAGCCCTTCGTGACCTACGCCCCGGGGATGGGCGCGGGCATCAGCAGCTCGACCCTCCAGGCGTGCGCGGCCGCCGGCTTCTCCCCACGCATCAACCACACCGCGACGAGCACGCCGATGCTGATGAGCCTGGTCGCCGGCGGTGGTGGGGTGGCACTGGTCTCGCACCAGTTCTCGCAGATCCCCTATCTCGGCGTCAGGTTCATCGGCCTGCGCGATGATCGGGCAGAGAGCTATCTGGCCTTCGGCACACGCGTCGGTGAGACCCTCCCCTCGATCCGGCAGCTGCGCGAGATCTCTCTCGACGTCTCACGGGATCTCTACCCCGCCGCGCATCGCGAGGACGGCTGACGCCGGTCCTTGCGACCGCGCGTGGCCTCGGGCGTGCCGACCCGGACACGGCACGTCGGGCGTGGCGGACGCCCGCGCTAAGGGAGTTCGATGTCGAAGAGCATCCACGAGGGTGCTGGCACCCGGACCGTCACGTCACGGTTGAGGAGCCGATCGGCCCCCCTCGGCGATTCACCGAGCCCGCACGGGGCACCACCATGACATGAATCTGTCACAGCCCACCTCCGCAGCTCGCTGCCTCGACGATGCGGTCCTCGGACGGGAGCCACGATGAGGACGGCCGTCATCGGCGCCACCGGGAATGTCGGATCGGCGGTCGTTCGCGAGCTAGCCGCGCGCGGGCACGATGTCGTCGGTATCGCGCGTCGTCGCCCGGACGTTCCCGCCGGAGGCTCCGTCACATGGCGAGATGCGGATGTCTCACGTGACGATCTCGCTCCGCTCCTCGATGGAGCCGATGCCGTCGTCCACCTGGCGTGGATGTTCCAGCCCACCCATCGGCCCGAGATCACCTGGAGCGCGAATGCGGTCGGCACCCGGCGGGTGCTGGAGGCGGTCGCGCGGGCGGGCGTCGGACGCGTCGTCGTCGCCTCGTCGATCGCCGCCTACTCCCCCTACCGAGGTGATGAACTCGTCGACGAGCGATGGCGGACCGATGGCGCCTCCGCGGCCGCCTATGCTCGCGAGAAGGCCTATACCGAGCGAGTCCTGGACGCCTTCGAGGAGGCGCGACCCGACACGGCCGTGGTGCGACTGCGCCCTGCTTTCGTCTTCCAGCGGTCGGCGGGGAGCGAGCAGCGGCGCATCTTCGCCGGGCCGCTCGTCCGTCCTTGGCTCCTCGACTCGCGCTGGATCCCGGCGCTGCCGGTGCCGCGCGGCCTCCGGCTGCAGGCCGTCCACTCAGGTGATCTGGCACAGGCCTACGCCGAGGCCGTCGAGCGACCCGTCCGAGGTGCCTTCAACATCGCCGCCGACGATGTCGTCGACCGGGACGTCCTGGGACGCATCCTCGACGCTCGCACCGTCGACGTGCCGCCTCGGTCAGTCCGCGCCGTGCTCGACGCCGCCTGGCGCGCCCGCCTCGTGCGTGCACCCGGTGACCTCTTCGACGCCCTGATGTCGCTCCCGCTGATGTCCAGCGAGCGAGCGCTCCGCGAACTCGACTGGCAGCCACGGCACAGTGCCGCCCAGGCCGTCACCGAGATGCTCGAGGGAGCACGTGCCGGACACGGCACGGGAATGCCACCACTCCATCCGGACGGCACGCTCTGAGACGCGATCGGTCACCGGTGGGCCGGCGCTGTGCCGGCCCACCGGGCTCGCTCACTGACCGAAGGGATGGAACAACACCTTCACCGCGCCCTCAGCCTTGCGCTGGAAGATGTCGTACGCGTGTGGCGCCTGCGCGAGGTCGAGGTGGTGGGTCGCGAAGGACCCGAGCCCGAGCGGGTCGGCGGAGTCCTCGGCCAGCGGCAGGAGGTCATCGACCCAGCGGCGGACATTGGCCTGCCCCATCCGCACCGTGAGCTGCCGATCGAACATGGTCTGCAGCGACATCGGATCCATCGTGCCGGCGTAGACCCCTGAGAGCGAGACCGTGCCGCCGCGGCGCACGAGCGAGAGAGACAGATCGAGGGCACCCATCCGGTCCACGCTGACCCTCGTCATGGCGGCGCGCGCCACCGGGCCGGGCAGGTATCCCACAAGCTTCTGCGCGGTCTCCGCGATCGTGGAGCCGTGCGCCTCCATGCCGACGGCATCGATGACACCGTCGGCGCCGCGGCCTCCCGTGGCCGCCTGGACGATCTCGACAGGATCGGCGCGGTCGATATCGGCCACCTCGATCCCCCGGTCCCGCAGTCGAGCCAGCCGCTCGGGCACACGGTCGAAGCCGATCACCCGGATGCCCGCCTGGGTCGCCAGCCGGGCCGCCATGTCGCCGATCGGTCCCAGGCCCACGATGGCCAGCGTCTGATCGGCGCCGACCTCGGCGTACTGCACCGCCTGCCAGGCGGTGGGCATCACATCGGAGAGATACACATAGCGTTCGTCCTCAAGATCGCCCGAGACGACGATCGGCCCGTAGTCAGCATGCGGCACGCGCAGGTACTCAGCCTGCCCGCCGGGCACGCTGCCGTACAGCTGGCTGTAGCCGAAGAGCGCCGCCCCCATGCCCTGTTCGCGGACCTGGGTGACCTCGCACTGTGTCTGCAGACCGCGCTCGCACATGAAACAGTGCCCGCAGGCGATCTGGAAGGGCACCACCACCCGGTCGCCAAGCTCGACACCAGTCACGTCAGGGCTCTTCTCCACGACGACGCCCATCGTCTCGTGGCCGAGGACATCACCCGGTGTCATGAAGGGGCCGAGAACCTCGTACAGGTGCAGGTCCGAGCCGCACAGGCCCGTGGTCGTGACCTGCACGATGATCTCCCCCGCCCCACGCAGTGTCGGATCGGGGACCTCGTCCACGCGGACGTCGCGGCGTCCCTGCCAGGTGACGGCCCTCATCGGCGACCACCCTCGGGGCTCGTGCTGTCGATCGTGTCCATCGTCGACTCCTCTCGTAGGTTGAGGGGGACGTACCCAGTTCGGCACCGAACCATTCACCGGGCATCTCATGGGGTACACCACAGGAGTCGAGAGGAGACACCCGTGAATCCACTGAGCCACTATCTCCGTACGCATCTGGTGGGCGCCGCCGCCGGGATCGAGTTGGCCGCCCGCGGCCGTCAGCAGCTCGATCCGGCGGCCCGGGCGATGATGACCGAGCTGCGCGACGAGCTGGAGTCCGAACAGCGCGACTTGCGCGAATTCGCCCGACGCACCGACACCACCATCCCGAGCGTCGGAATGACCCTCGCCCAGGTGGGCGAGCGGCTCGGGAGGCTGAAGCCGAACGGGAGTCTCACCCGCCGCACGCCCCTGACCGATCTCGTCGACCTGGAGGCGATGCGCGATGCCGTCGCCGGGAAGATCGCCGGCTGGCAGGCCCTGATCGCCGCGGGTGACGAACGGCTCGACACGGCGCGCCTCGAAGAGCTGCTCGAGCTCGGTGAACGCCAGCACGACCGTCTCACCGAGGCACATGCCCGGGCGGCTCACCGGGCGTTGAGCCGGCGCCAGACACCTCCTCACTGATCGGAGGAACGGACACTCGCGCCGTCGAGATGCGCCCGGGCTGCCCGTACGATGTCCCGCAAGACCGTCACGACCATCCCAGCGATGAAGAGATCACCCGCCTCGTCCCGCATACCGAGCGTGCGTTCCTCCAGCTGCGCGACGGAACGCTCCGCGGTGTCCAGGAGAGTCGGGTCGGCATGCAGGGACTCGGCGCATCTCAGCAACTCGGCGCAGTCACCGAGCGCGTCGGCGACCAGGGGGCGCAGTGCGGGGCCGAGCGCACGCCGTGAGTGATCCTCGCACTGGCGCGCATCGACCACGAGCGGGAGGTCCTCGACGAGGAGCGACAGTCGTTGCAGCTCGGCGGCGTATTCCCTCTGCCGGTCCGTATCCCCGGTCCAGTGGCGCGCCCGCCAGTTTCCCCGGCGGGCGTCGTTCAGCTCCGTCACCAGCTGCCGGGCGTGCTGGCGACGCGGGTCCAAGGCGACCTCCGGCGGTGCGCTTTCCTCGTCCCCGGGGTCGGTCCGCAGGCGACCGGAGAGTCGTTCGAGTTGATCGGCCGTGGTGGTCCGCAGATCGTCGAGCGCGCGCCTGAGGGATCGCACCGGCAGGGGCGGGAAGGCGGCGTTCATCGCGATGCCGACGAATGCTCCGAGCGCCGTGAGGCCGGCATAGGAGGCGATGTAGTCGACTCGCGCCTCCTGATCGACGACGAGGACGAAGAGGGATGCGAGCGGCACCCACTGTCCGGCGGCACCCAACCACGGCACCGCGGAGAGGAGGACGCCGACGGCGATCACGATCGTCAGGACGATCACCCCTGGCCCGGGCAGAATCCACGCGACCGCCGCGGTGAGCGCGCTACCGATCAGGATCGCCGCCACCGTCTGGATCGACCGCCGTGAGGAGCGCGCCACGGTGGCCGACACCGCGATCACCGCGCCGAGCGGGGCGTAATAGCCGTAGTCCGGTCCCCCGGCCCCGAAGGGCAGCACGATCAGCCAGGCGAGTGAGGCCGCTGCCGCCGACTTGAACGCCATCGCCAGCCGGGGCAGCCACATCTGCCAGCGGTGACGCCACCTCGATTCCATGGGAAGTGCGTACCCGGACCAGCTGAGCCCGACGCAGTGTGAACGTCGCCCGCACGGGGTACGTCGACTCCATGAGAGCCGTATTCGTCAACTGCACGCTCAAGGCCTCGCCGGAAGCGTCGAACACCGCCGAACTGGCCGAGGTGGTGGCTTCCAGCCTGCGCGACCAAGGCGTCGAGATCACCGGGTTCCGCCTGGCCGACCTGCGCCTGGACCACGGCGTGGAGACACGGATGTCGAGCGAGGACGAGTGGCCGCGCGTGCACGACGCCATCGTGGACGCCCAGATTCTGGTCGTGGCCACCCCCACGTGGGTCGGGAGGCCTTCGTCCTATGCCCAGCAGCTGCTGGAGCGCCTCGACGCGATGATCGCCGAGACCGGAGCGGACGGTGAGCCGATCGCCTACGGCAAGGTCGCCGGCGTGGTGGTCACCGGCAATGAGGACGGCGCCCACCATGTCATCAGCGAGATCAGCGGCGCCCTCGTGGATATCGGCTTCACGATCCCCGGCCAGTCCTGGACCTACTGGAACCGCGGACCCGGCCCTGGGCCGGAGTACCACGAGACCGGCGAAGGGCACGAATGGTCGGCGCAGACCGGGCGGACGATGGCGACGCACCTCGCACACGTCGCCCACGCCCTCGGCGCCGACTGACCGCGAGCGGGAACGGGAACGGGAACGGGAACGGCCGGAGGGTGACTACCCTCCGGCCGTTCCCGTTCGCGGTTCTGCTGCGAGCGATCAGCTGCAGCCGCTGGTGCTGCCGCAGCCCTCGCACACGTGGCAGGAGCCGGCCGGCCGCATCTTGGTGCCGCAGGTCATGCAGAGCGGGCTGTCGATCGCCCCGCCGGTGATCTCCTCGAGGAGCTCGGCGGAGGTATGTGCCGAGCTCGGAGCCGGCTTGGCCGACTCGACCTGCACCTGCGCGGAGGCGCTGTCGACATCGGACTCGGCCGTGACCTCCTGTGCCACCTGGGCCTCGGCTGCGGGCCTGGCCGCGTTGACCAGTTCCGCGGCCGTGCTGCCGTCTCCCTCAGCGGGCTCGTACGAGCCGGTGTCGAGGTAGCGCTGACGCTCATCGGCCGAGTAGATGCCGAGCGCCGAACGCGTGTCGAAGTCCAGGTAGTCCAGCGCCAGACGACGGAAGACGTAGTCCATGATCGACTGCGCCATCCGGACATCGGAGTCGTCGGTCAGACCGGCGGGCTCGAACTTGAGGTTCGTGAACTTGCTGACGAAGGTCTCCAGCGGAACCCCGTACTGCAGGCCGATCGACACGGCGATGCTGAACGCGTCCATGACACCCGCGAGGGTCGAACCCTGCTTGCCGAGCTTGAGGAACAGCTCCCCGAGGTCACCGTTCTCGTGGGCACCGGAGGTCATGTACCCCTCGGCGCCGCCGACGCTGAAGCTCGTCGTGATCGACTGACGCTTCTTGGGCAGGCGACGACGGATCGGCTTCTCGACCACGACGGTCTTGACCTCGACCTCGGCCTGCGCGGACGCCGACGTCGCCTTGTCCTGCGCCTTCTGGCTGGACAGCGGCTGACCGACCTTGCAGTTGTCGCGGTAGACCGCCAGCGCCTTCAGACCGAGCTTCCAGCCCTGGAAGTAGATGTCCGCGATGTCCTCGACGGTCGCGGTCTCGGGCAGGTTGACGGTCTTGCTGATCGCACCGGACAGGAACGGCTGAGCCGCTGCCATCATCCGCACGTGGCCCATCGGCTTGATGGCCCGCTCACCGACGGCGCAGTCGAACACCTCGTAGTGCTCGGGGCGCAGGCCCGGAGCGTCGACGACGTGACCGTGCTCGGCGATGTACTCGACGATCGCCTCGATCGTCTCGCCGGTGTAGCCGAGACGCTTGAGCGCGACCGGGATGGTCTGGTTGACGACCTGCAACGAACCGCCGCCGACGAGCTTCTTGAACTTGACCAGCGAGAAGTCCGGCTCGATGCCCGTCGTGTCGCAGTCCATCATGAAGCCGATCGTGCCGGTGGGCGCGAGCACCGAGGCCTGGGCGTTACGCCAGCCGCTCTTCTCACCGATCTTGAGGTTGTCGGCCCACTGCTTGGTGGCCTCCTTCTGCACGGCGATGTCCATCGCGTGCTTGGTGCGGATGTCGTCATTGGCCGCGAGGTGCTTGCGCATGACGCGCTGGTGCGGCTCGGTGTTGGCCGCGTAGCCCTCGTAGGGGCCGACGATGCCCGCGAGCTCGGCGCTGCGGCGGTAGGAGGTGCCGGTCATCAGCGAGGTGATCGACGCGGCGAGCGCGCGCCCACCGTCGGAGTCGTAGGCCAGGCCCGAGGCCATCAGCAGCGCGCCGAGGTTGGCGTAGCCGATGCCGAGCTGGCGGAACTTGCGCGTGGTGTCGCCGATGGCCTCGGTCGGGAAGTCCGCGAAGGTGATCGAGATGTCCATCGCGGTGATGATCAGCTCGACGCTCTTGACGAACTCCGCGGTGGCGAAGGAACCGTCGTCGTTCAGGAACTTCAGCAGGTTCAGGCTCGCGAGGTTGCAGCTGGAGTTGTCCAGGTGCATGTACTCGCTGCACGGGTTGGAAGCGGTGATGCGCCCGGACTCCGGCGTGGTGTGCCAGTCGTTGATCGTGGAGTCGTACTGGATACCGGGGTCGGCGCAGGCCCACGCGGCCTTGGCGATCTTCTCCCACAGCTCGCGCGCGTCGATGCTCTCGATGACGTCGCCGCTGGTGCGGCTGGTCAGTCCGAAGGCCGTGCTGTTCTCGACGGCCTCCATGTACTCGTCGCTCACGCGCACCGAGTTGTTGGCGTTCTGGTACTGGACACTGGTGATGTCGCTGCCACCGAGGTCCATGTCGAAGCCCGCGTCACGGAGCACGCGGATCTTCTCCTCTTCGCGCTCCTTGGTCTCGACGAACTCGACGATGTCGGGGTGGTCGACGTCCAGCACGACCATCTTGGCCGCGCGACGCGTGGCACCACCGGACTTGATCGTGCCGGCCGAGGCGTCGGCGCCGCGCATGAACGAGACCGGGCCCGAGGCGGTGCCGCCCGAGGACCGCAGCAGCTCCTTGCTGGAGCGGATGCGCGAGAGGTTGAGGCCGGCACCGGATCCACCCTTGAAGATCAGGCCCTCCTCGCGGTACCAGTTGAGGATCGAGTCCATCGAGTCGTCGACGGCCAGGATGAAGCAGGCGCTGACCTGTTGCGGGCTGGACGTGCCCACGTTGAACCACACCGGGGAGTTGAAGCTGAAGATCTGGTGCAGGAGCATGTACGTGAGCTCGTGCTCGAAGATCTCGGCGTCGGCATCGGAGGCGAAGTAGCCGTTCTCCTTGCCGGCCTTGGCATAGGTGAGCACGACGCGGTCGAGCAGCTGCTTGAGGCTGGACTCGCGCTGCTCGGTGCCCACGGCGCCCCGGAAGTACTTGGTGGTGACGATCGTGGAGGCGTTGACACTCCAGAAGTCGGGGAACTCCACGCCCCGCTGCTCGAAGACGTTCTCGCCGGTCTTCCAGTTGGTCTGCACCACGTCGCGGCGCTCCCAGGTGACCTCGTCATAGGGGTGCACGCCCTCGGTGGTGTAGACCCGCTGCACCGTCAGGCCCTTGCTGGCCTGCTTGCGGGACCCGCCTCGTGCGGATCCTCGGCTGTTGCTGACCGTCTCCGTCATGCCTTGCGCTCCTGTTTCAACTGGTGGTGCTTCAACTGGTGTGGTGGGTGGTGTGTCAGTTCGTGGGGTCGACGCCGGGTGCCGACCGGGCCGCCTCCTCGGCGAGCTCGCCGTCGGTGGCGGCCGCGAGCAGAGTGGCGATCTCGGCGACGAAGTCGTCGGCGGAGTCGAAGGCCTTGTAGACGCTCGCGAACCGCAGATAGGCCACCTCGTCGAGGGCCCGTAACGGCTCCAGGACCGCGAGCCCGATCTCGTGGGCCGGGATCTCGGCCGAGCCGCTGGCGCGGAGGGCATCCTCGACCTGCTGGCCCAGACAGGCCAGATCGTCGGCGGAGACCGGGCGTCCCTTGCAGGCCTTGGCCACCCCCGCGACGGCTTTGTCGCGGGCGAAGGGCTCGGTGGCGCCGGACTTCTTGCGCACCGTCAGCTGCATCTGCTCCATCGTCGTGAAGCGCTTGTCGCAGGCCGAGCAGGCACGGCGCCGGCGGATGGCGCCACCATCATCGGAGACACGGCTGTCCAGGACCCGGGTGTCGTCGTTCTTGCAGAACGGGCAACGCATCGCAGGGCTCCTCTCACTGTGGACGACGTGGTGGACACGAGTGTGGAAAACAGGCGGATCTGTGGGAAACGCCGATCGACTTGTGGGTCTATATGTGGAGAACTACACGAGTGTAAGTACTACATCTAGTGTTTAGCCTACGTCGCCCGACGGGCTCATGCAAACAGCCTGACAGGCGGGTCTGACAGTCTGCGTTTACGCAGGTCAGCACACCTCGGCGTGCGGCTCCCCGGCGTGTCGGCCAAGATCGTGTCGACCACCTCGCCACCCCGGGCACGCCCCCGAAGCACCGAGAGGACTCGCATGAGCACCGCGTCACCCGAGCCCGCCCTCCAGGTCGACGCCATCGCATGACCACCCTCGCCGAACGACGGATCGTCCGGACGTTCCGCGGCGCCCACGCCGTGGCAGCGGCCGCGGTGCTGCACGACAGCGGCGACCTGGACCTCGTCGAGGCCGCCACCGATGCGGCCTTCGCGGAGGCCTCCGAGTCGTGGGACCGCGACGGCATCCCGGAGCAACCGGACCGCTGGGTCCTCGCCACCGCCCGTCGGGCGGCGCTCGATCGACTGCGCGGCGCCGATACGCCCCGGCCTCGAGCGCTGGCAGCACTGGTGGAGGACACCGCCGAAGATCATCGACTGGCCCTGGTGTTCACCTGCTGCCACCCCGCGCTGCACCTGCCGGCCCGTGTCGCCCTCGTCCTGCGCTTCTGTGCCGGCCTGTCCCTCACGGAGATCGCCCACGCCTTCGGCGTCGATGACGCCACGATGCGGCGCCGACTCGACCTGGCGAAGCGTCCGATCACCCGGGGCGACATCTCCTTCGCCGCACCGGCGGTCGCGGATCTCGACGACCGGCTGGATGCCGTGCTCGCCGTGCTCTATCTCATCTTCAACGAGGGCTATGTCGGCTCGCGCAGTGCGACGCTGACCGGTGACGATCTCTCCGAGGAGGCCATTGGGCTGACCCGTTCCCTGCTGTCGCAGCTGCCTGATCACGACGACATCCGCGGCCTGCTGGCTCTGATGCTCTTCATCCGCTCCCGCCGCCGGGCGCGCATCGGACTGCACGGCGATCTCATCGCGTTGTCGCATCAGGACCGCGGGCTGTGGGAGTCCGACACGATCGCCGAGGCCGGGTTCCTCCTTCGCCAGGGCCGGCGCTCCCCCAGGCTGTCGCGGTACACGGTCGAGGCCGAGATCCAGGCCCTCCATGCCGCGACGGCTGACGGAACGCCGGCCGACTGGCGTGCCGTCCTGGCGCACTACGACACCTTGCGCATCATCGCCCCGGGCCCGTCGGTCGACCTCAACCGGGCCGTGGCGCTCGCAGAGGTCGAGGGGCCCGCGATCGCGCTCGAGGTCGTCGACACCCTGCCGGCCGACTCCCATCTGTGGCACGCGGTGCGAGCCGAGCTGCTCGAACGGCTCGGACGTTTCGAGGAGGCCCAGCGTCAGTGGCAGGTGGGCTCCGCTCGCGCCGAGCCCGGGGCCGAGCAGGCCTATATGGCCACCCACGCGACTCGCCGCTCACTATGACGAACCCGCCGCCCGCCCTTCCCCGGGGCGTGACGGCGGGCTCGGCACCGAGGCGTCAGTCCGCGTAGACCGGAACGGCGAGCGAGGTGCCCATCTGCAGGCCGCTGGCATTGGGGAGCGCGTTGAGACGCACGATCTCATCGACCGTGGCCCGCACGTCGCCTCCCGGGTTGGCCTCGGCTGCGATGTGCCACAGGGTCTGCCCGGGCTGCACCTGCACCGTAGTGGTCGCGACCGGAGCCGAATCGCTCGTGGCGGCCACGGACGCACCCATGACGACCGCGCCGAGCGCCAGGATCAGGCTCACCGCGGCGAACACGACCACGCGACCACGACGGGTGAGCCGCACCGGTGCCGATCGGTCGGGTACGGCCGGAGACGGCACCGCCCGCAGATGACGCTGCGGACGCGGGGTGGTCAGGGTCAGGTCCTGGTAAGCGATAGCGCTCATGATGTCCTCCGTGGGGAAGCCGAGGTCAAGGTCTGGCGTGTCCGACCGAACCTCGTTCGGCGATGTCATTCGAGACGAACATCCGTTCGATCGAACACATGAGCGACTATACGCGAGCCCACTGACAAAACAAGTACCGATCGAACATCTGATCGAAAAAATCCTCGTGCCGCCCGCCCCGGCGGAGCGCCGAGTGGTGCATATCCGCCAGGTTTTCAGTGAATTAGAGGCGAAGATGCACCGCTCGCGATCGCGATCGCGTTCGCACCACTCGTCGAGCGGTCAGGGGCCCTCGAGATCGGCGGGGGTGTCGATATCGCGCACCAGATCATCGCCGACCACCACCCGGTCCGGTTCGAACACCCCCAGGACGCGTCGCAAAGCCTGATCGCGGTGATCCCCGGTCAACGAGCCGCGCAGCACCTCCGTGCGCCAGCGGGACGCGAGCCACTGATCGGCTCCCGAGCCGTCGACGAGCACGACACCGGTGCGCGGGCGCGGCAACGAGGCGAGCCGCCGCGCCACGCCGGCGGCGTTCCGCAGGTCGACGGCCATCAAGAGCACGTCCTCGGACCGGAGCCGCCCGAGCGCCGCGGCCAGCGCCGCCACAGGCCCGCCGTACGCGGGCTCCTCCCGCACCTGGACGATCTCCTCCCACCCCGCCCGGGGCGGACCGACCACGACCACCTCCCGGCATCCGGCCGAGCGGGCGCCGTCCACGGCCCGACGCAGCAGCGACTCTCCGTCGACCTCGATCGAGGCCTTGTCACGGCCGCCGAGCCGCGAGCCGCGGCCGCCGGCCAGGATCACCGCATCGAGCGTCCCGGCCGGATCCGTCCACGGCTCGCTCACGTCTCTTCGACGGCACACATGTTCAGGACTCCTCGGGCACGATCGTGGTCAACGGCACGATCGTGGTGAGCAGGACGGCGGCGTCCTCGAGTGCGTGAAGATCGTGGCGCTCGGCCGGGATGATCACCAGGTCTCCCGCCGATGCCTCGGTGGCCGAGTCGGCGCTGGAGAGGCGCACCCGGCCCCGCAGCACCTGCAAGGTGGCCTCCCCCGGAGCCTGATGCTCGCCGAGCGCGGTGCCCTCGACCATCGCGATGAGGGTCTGCCGCAGTTGATGCTGGCGGCCCGGATGCAACGCCTGGGCACTGCGGCCGTGATCGTGGCGCCTCGCCTCGGCGAGGTGGTCGTCGACGAGATCGGGCAAGCGAACGGCATCCATACGGTGACGCTACGCCACGAGAGGCTCATCACCCGTCCCCACCAGGCGGAGCACGGCCTTCACCGATAGTTTCGGGACATGCGTTCGACGATCGCCACCGCGAAGCTCGCCTGGCAGCAGGCGTCCTCCCATCAGGCGCCGCTCCTCGCCGCGGGTGTCGCCTTCTACACCTTCACCTCGCTGTTCCCGGCGGTGATCGCGGGCATCTCGCTCTACGCCCTGTTCGCCTCGCCCCAGACGATCGCCGGTCAGGTCGACCGCATCCAGGACGTGCTGCCAGCGGATGCCGCGTCGATCGTCACCGACCAGATCCAGCAGGTCGCCGAGACGTCCTCCGGGGCGCTCGGTGTCACCACCGTGATCGCGCTGGTCATCGCGCTCTACAGCGCATCCGGCGGTGTCAGCAACCTGCTCACCGCCGTCAACACCATGTACGGACTGGGCGATGACCGCAGCTTCGTCAAGCGCAAGGCGCTCGCCTACGGCATGACGGCCGCGGCGATCGCCTTCGCGATCGTCGCCGTGGCACTGGTGGCCGTGGCGCCCGCCCTGTTCTCGATCATCGACATCGTGCCGGGCGTGCGCATCGCGGCCGAGGTGGCGCGCTGGCTCATCCTGATCGGTCTCGTGATCGCCCTCATCGCGATGATGTATCGCGTCGCCCCCAACCGCCCGAGTCCACAGCGCTTCGTGACACGCGGGGTGCTCGCCGCCGCCGGGTTGTGGATCATCGCCTCGGTCGGCTTCTCGGTGTACGTCAACAACTTCGGCAGCTACGGCGAGACCTACGGTGCGCTCGCCGGCGTGGTGGTCCTGCTGCTGTGGCTGTGGGTGGGCCTCTACGCCGTGTTGTTCGGTGCCGCGCTCCAGGCCGTCGAGGAGAATGTCGTCAACCAGCGCACCCTCACCGAGGACCTGGACACCGCGCAGTCCCGCACCGATGCCGAACGTGCCCAGCTGCAGATCGAGGACGAGATCACCACCTTCATCAAGGTGATCGACGACACCCAGGGCCGCCGTCACGACACGCACTGACCCATTCGAACAGATGTTTGATATGGACGGTCGATCCCGCTACCGTGGCGGTATGAGCGAGCGCAGCGAGCGACCGAAGACAGTCACCTCATGCCGGCACCGGCCTACCCTGCTTCTCCTCCAGGCGGTGGCGGCATGAGCGAGCGCAGCGATGACGTCACCGAACTGCCCGACGGACCTCCCGATGCGAGTGGGCTGACCCCGCGTCAGCGCAAGGTGCTGGAGTTCCTGCGCAACAGCCTGCGCGATCGCGGCTACCCGCCCAGCATGCGTGAGGTCGGGGCTGCCGTCGGCCTCGCCAGCACGTCCTCGGTCTCGCACCAGTTGCGCATGCTCGAGCGGATGGGTTACATCAAGCGCGATCCCAACCGCCCGCGTGCGCTGGAGATCCATCTGCCGGAGGTGCACCGCTCGCTCGGCAGCACCGCCGAGGATCTCGCTGATGTCACCGATCTCGGCAACGAGCGTCCGGCGGCCACCTATGTGCCGGTGGTGGGACGGATCGCCGCCGGCGGTCCCATCCTCGCCGAGGAGCGGGTCGAGGAGGTCATGCCGCTGCCGAGCTCGCTGGTGGGCGACGGCACCCTGTTCCTCTTGGAGGTCAGCGGCGACTCGATGGTCGATGCGGCCATCTGCGATGGCGACTATGTGGTCATCCGCCAGCAGCCGGTCGCGGAGAACGGCGAGATCGTGGCAGCGCAGATCGACGGCGAGGCGACGGTCAAGACCTTCCAGCGCAAGGACGGCCAGGTCTGGCTGCTGCCTCATAACGACGCCTACGAGCCGATCGACGGCACCCACGCCACGATCCTCGGCAAGGTCACGGCGGTCCTGCGCCGCGTCTGACCGCCCCGCGCCCTCTCCCCATCGTGGGCGGTGAGTAGGCGTCCGTTCACACGATACGGCGGTGCATCAGCGTCCATCTCAGGTGACAGACGGACGCTGACTCACCGCCCGTCGAGGGGCGGTCTCACTCCCGGCCGGCCTGCCAGGCGCTCGTCACCATCTCGTCCAGGGTGTGCCGCATGGCCCACTGCAGGTCGCGCGCGGCCCGCTCCCCCGAGGCCACGATCCGCGCCGGGTCCCCGGGACGGCGATCGACGACCTGCGGCTCGAAGTCGATACCCGTCGCACGAGCCACCGCGGTCATGATCTGTCGTACCGAGACACCGTCGCCGCTGCCCAGGTTGTAGACCGGCTCGAGCGGCTCGCCGGCCAGCAGCTTCTGGGCGGCCACCACGTGCGCCTGTGCGAGATCGGCGACGTGAACGTAGTCCCTGACGCAGGTGCCGTCCGGGGTCGGGTAGTCCGCACCGAAGATCTTCGGCCGGTGACCCTCGCTGAGCGCGCGGATGACGAGCGGGAACAGATTGTGCGGGCTGGAGTCGTACAGGTCCGGTGTGCCCGAGCCCACCACGTTGAAGTACCGCAGCGAGGTGTGCCGCAGACCCGTCGCCCGGGCCTGATCGGCGATGACCCACTCCCCCACGAGCTTGCTCTCGCCATAGGGTGATTCGGGCGCCGTCGGCGTGTCCTCGGTCACGAGGGCGATATCGGGTGTGCCGTAGACCGCCGCGCTGGAGGAGAACACGATCGTGCCGATGCCGTGCTCGGCCATCGCCCGCAGCAGGCTGACCGTGCCCTGCACGTTCTGCTGGTAGGTGTGCAGCGGCCGCTCGACCGAGACACCGGCGTACTTGAAACCGGCGAGATGCACGACCGCCTCGATGTCGTACCGGCGCAGCGCCTCGGTGAGCTTCTTGGTGCGGGTGATGTTGAGATCGATGAAGGGCACGTCATCGGGCACGAACTCGCGGTGCCCGCTCGACAGGTCGTCGACCACCACCGAATCAAGTCCTGCCTCGCCGAAGGCACGCACGATATGCGCGCCGATGTAGCCGGCTCCGCCGGTCACCAAGATCGCCATGACCTCAGCGTACTGAGACCGTCGCTCAGGATGCGGCACGCTCCACGGCAGCTGCGTCGAGTCGTCCCAGCGCCGCCATCACGGTGGCGCGGTCGGTGGTGCGCCAGAGCGGCGGCATCGACGCCGCGAGGAAGCCTCCGTAGCGCGCCGTGACGATGCGGGGGTCGAGCATCGCGACCACGCCGCGGTCGTCCGCGCGCCGGATGAGACGGCCCGCTCCCTGCGCCAGCAGCAGCGCCGCGTGGTGGGCGGCGACCTGCATGAAGCCGTTACCGCCGCGTTTCTCCACCAGCCGCTGACGAGCGCTCATCAGAGGGTCGTCGGGGCGAGGGAAGGGGATGCGGTCGATGATCACGAGCGTGCAGGTGTCACCGGGAAGGTCGACTCCCTGCCAGAGGCTCAGCGTGCCGAACAGGCACGTGCTCGGCTCCTCGGCGAAACGGCGCGCGAGCTCGGGAAGCTGCGCGTCCCCCTGGCACAGCACCTCGATATCCGGTAGGGCCATGCGCACATACTCAGCGGCACGTTCGGCGCCTCGCCGCGAGGAGAACAGCCCGAGTGTTCGCCCACCGGCCGCCTTGACCAGGGCGGTGATCTCGCCGAGCTGATCCTCCTCCAGACCGTCCCGGCCGGGGGCGGGCAGGTGGCGAGCGACGTAGAGCATCCCCTGCTTGGCGTAGTCGAAGGGCGAGCCCACGTCCAGTCCGCGCCACTGCGCGTCCTCCCAGAGCCCGAGGGACCGCGCGACCGGATCGAAGGATCCGCCGAGCGCGAGGGTCGCACTGGTCAGGACGACGGTCTTCTCCCCGAAGAGCTTGTCGCGCAGCGCGCCGGACACGTCGATCGGCGCGATCCGCAGTTGCTGGCCGGTGCGCAGCTCGCCGAGCCACAGGACATCGGTGTCGCTGCCGCGTGCCATGCGCTCGGCTACCTGTCGCAGCTCGTCGACGGCACTGCGCGCCTGCTGGCGCGCGGGATCGGGCTCCTCGCCGCCTCGCTCCTTGCCGAAAGCCGAGAAGCAGGCGCGGGCGGTGTCGCGGACGAGGTCGAGCGCGGCGCGCAGCGGTTGGGGCGGCTCCTCGATGCGGCCGGGCGAGACATGGGTGAGTGTGTCAGCCAGCGCATCGGCGGCATCGCTCAGATCGTCGGCGGCCTCCGGATCGGTCAGGTGCGGACGGGCCCGGCGCGCCGCCCGCTCGATACCGGCGGGGTCCAGTTCCTGGGTGGCCGCCTGCGTGACCCGGGCGGCGAGCTCGTGTGCCTCGTCGATCACGACGGTTCCGAACTCCGGCAGCATCGGCACGCCGTCGATCGCGTCGATGGCGAGCATCGCGTGGTTGGTGACCACGATGTGGGCCTGCTGGGCGTCCTCGCGCGCCCGCTCGGCGAAGCATTCGAGGGCGTAGGGGCAGCGCTGGGCGCCCAGGCACTCCCGCGCGGTGACGCTGACCTGACGCCAGGCCCGCTCGTTGTGCGAGGGCGCCGCGTCCCGGTCGCCCACGTGACCGCCGTCGGCCTGCTGCTCGGCCCACTCACGCAGGGCGACGACCTCGGCACCCAGGGTTCCCTCCGGCACCTCGATGAGCGTGCCCTGGTCGTCCGGGGCGCCCTCGCGGACGCGATGCAGGCACGCGTAATTGCCGCGTCCCTTGACCACAGCGTGGTGCGGGACCTCGTCCAGCACCTCGCGGGCCGCCTCCTTGAGCGCGGGAATATCCCGCTCGACCAGCTGATGCTGCAGGTTGAGCGTGGCCGTGGCGATCACCACGCGCTGATCGTGGAGCAGGCTGGGCACGAGGTATCCCAGCGATTTCCCGGTGCCTGTGCCGGCCTGGACGAGCAGGTGCTGTTCGGTGTCGAAGGCCTGTTGGACGGCCTCGGCCATCGCGATCTGGCCGGGTCGTTCGGTGCCTCCCACCGCGTCCACCGCGGCCGACAGGACATCGCGCACGTCAGAGGCCATGGCCGCAGGCTACCGGGTCATCGCGCGCGGCTCGGCCGCGGTCCACAGGCACCCTTCCGGATCGAGCGGGGGCGGGCGGTGCGGCCTCACGCGCTCCTGGGAGAGGTGGGTTACGCACGTCTCGGACCGCGGGAGGGGTGCCTCGCTCACCTGCCACGCGCACGAGGGGTGCGTACGTCACCGCCCACGGTGAGGGCTGTCAGTTGGACCGGGCGCGACACAGGATGTGCGTGCGTGGTCGCTCCAGCAACCGCGCACGCACATCGATCGTCTACTCGACGAGATACGGAGCGAGCTCGGCCGCGAGACCGGCCCCGACGCGCGCGGCGACCCGGGTGCCGTCGGAACGGTGCTCCACCTCGTCGATCTCGCCGGACTCATGGATCCGATTGAGCAGGTCGCCGCGCTCGTACGGCAGCACGAGATCCACCGCGACCTCGGGCCGCGGCAGCTCGCTCTCGATGAGTCCGAGCAGCTCGTCGATCCCCTCGCCCGTGCGGGCGCTGACCACCACGGCGTGCGGCTCACGGGCGAGCACCTCGCGTACCACCGCGGGGTCGGCGGCATCGGCCTTGTTGACAACGATGACCTCGCGGACGCCCTCGGCGCCGATCTCGGCGAAGACCTCGCGCACCGCGGTGATCTGCCCGAGCGGGTCGGGATGCGAGCCGTCGACGACATGCACGATCAGGTCGGCATCGGCGACCTCCTCGAGGGTGGACCGGAAGGCTTCGACGAGCTGGTGCGGCAGATGCCGGACGAAGCCGACGGTGTCCGACAACGTGTACACACGGCCGTCGGAGGTCTGAGTGCGCCGGGTCGTGGGATCGAGGGTCGCGAACAGGGCGTCCTCGACCAGCACGCCGGCATGGGTGAGCCGGTTCAGCAGACTCGATTTGCCGGCATTCGTGTACCCCGCGATCGCCACCGAGGGGATCTGATGGCGTTGGCGATTGGCGCGCTTGGTGTCGCGCGTGGTCCGCAGCTCGGCCAGTTCGCGGCGCAGCTTGGCCGCGCGCGACTGGATCCGCCGACGATCGGTCTCGATCTTGGTCTCACCCGGTCCGCGACCGCCGATGCCCTCACCGCCGGCGGCACGGCCACCGGCCTGGCGGGACAGATTGCCGCCCCACCCGCGCAGTCGCTGGCTCTGGTACTGCAACTGGGCCAGCTCGACCTGCGCCTTGCCCTCCGCGCTCTTCGCATGCTGCGCGAAGATGTCGAGGATCAGGGCGACCCGGTCGACCACCTTGACCTTGACCCGATCCTCCAGATTGCGCAGCTGGCTGGGCGCGAGCTCGCCATCGCAGATGACCGTGTCGGCGCCGGTCGCCTCCACCGCCTCGCGCAGCTCGTCGACCTTGCCGCTGCCGATGAACGTGGCGGGGTCCGGACGCTGGCGTCGCTGCACCAGCGCGTCGAGGACCTCCGAGCCCGCCGTCTCGGCCAGCAGCTTCAACTCCGCCAGCGAGTTCTCGGCATCGGCCGCGGTGCCATCGGTCCAGACGCCGACGAGGACGACCCGTTCGAGCCGCAGCTGCCGATACTCGACCTCGGAGATGTCGGTGAGCTCGGTCGAGAGCCCCGCGACGCGGCGCAGCGAGGACCGCTCCTCCAGGTCAAGCGAGCCGGAGTCCACGATCTCCTCGTTCCGCTCAGTCAGCCCGTTGTTCCGCTCGCTCATGCCACCACCGCCTGAAAAAGACCACCATAGGCCGATGCCGGCATGAGCAGCCCATCTTTTCGCTCGCTCATGCCATCCACTCCATCTCGCCGCGGGCCACGATCTCGGCGGGTCCGGTGAGGACCACGTGGTCGTTCTCGTCCAGTGTCACGTGCACCGTGCCCCCTGGGACGTCGATCCGATACTCGGTCGGCCGCGCTGTGTCACCGTCGGCGAGCGCAGTGGCGATCCCGACGGCGCAGGCCCCGGTGCCGCACGAGCGCGTCTCCCCTGAGCCCCGCTCGTGCACCCGCATGCGCACGTGTCCGGGGCCACGACGGGCGACGAATTCGATGTTGACGCCCTCGGGATAGACCTCACGGTCGAAGTGCGGCTCGGTCAGCAGCGTTCCGGCTTCGTCGACATCGTCGACGAAGGCGACCGCGTGCGGATTGCCGGTGTGGACCTCGCGCGCGGTCACGGCGAGACCCTCGCTCGTGCGGACCTCGCTGTACCCGCCGATGCTGAAGGCGCCCATGTCGACGGCGATCTGCCCGTCCGCGCCGACGGAGACGAGCTTGTCGCCGTCGCGCGTGGCGACCGCGAAGCGATCGGTGTCGACCAGCTTCTCGTCCAGCAGATGGCGGGCGAAGACCCGCACGCCGTTGCCGCACATCTCGCTGATCGATCCATCGGCATTGCGATAGTCCATGAACCACTCGGCCTCGGACGTCACTCCCGCCGCGGACGATCGGATCACGCGCAGCACGCCATCGGCGCCGATCCCGCGGCGCCGATGACACAGGGCCGCCACGAAGCTCGGATCGAGGTCGCCGTGGACGGTGCCGTCGTGGTCGGGCAGCAGCACGAAGTCGTTCTCCGTACCGTGCCCCTTCTGCCAGGAGAAAGTCATGAGACGTCCAGTCTACGGTGCCTCCGCCAGGGCCACGGCGCGCTCGACCAGATCGGCGGCGTCATAGGGCAGCCACCGCACCCGCGGGTCCTTCCTGAACATGCGGTCCTGGCGACGCGCGAACCGGCGCGTGCCGGTGATCGTCTGCTCACGTGCCTCGTCCTCGCCGATCTCCCCCCGTCCGTGGGCGAGCAGCTGCTGATAGCCCAGCGCTCGGCTGGCGGTGAGCCCCTCCTCGATGCCCTCAGCTCGCAGCCTCTCGACCTCCTCGACGAGCCCGTCGTCCCACATCTGGTCGACCCGGCGCCTGATCCGGTCGTCGAGCACGTCACGCGGCACGTCGAGTCCGATCATCACGAGGTCGTCGTAGATCGACGTGAAGTCCGGCATCGTCGCTGTGAAGGGCGCGCCGGTGAGCTCCCCGACCTCGAGGGCCCGCACGATGCGGCGGCCGTTGGTGGGCAGGATCTGCTCGGCGGCTGCGGGATCGCGGCGGCGCAGCTCCGCGTGGAGAGCCTCCGCGCCGAGCTCGCTCAACCGCTGATCCCAGCGCGCCCGCACGTCCGGGTCGGTCCCCGGGAAGTCGAGCGGGTCGATCACGGCGCGCACATACAGTGACGAGCCGCCGACGAGCACCGGCAGCGCTCCACGACCACGGATCTCGTCGATGGCACGTCGCGCGGACCGCTGGAACACGGCGACATTGGCCTCTTCTCGCACGTCCAGCACATCGAGGAGGTGGTGCCGCACGCCGGCGCGCTCGGCCTCGGTGACCTTGGCGCTGCCGATGTCCATGCCGCGGAAGAGCTGGACCGCGTCGGCATTGACGACCTCGCCACCGAGACGCCGGCTCACGGCCACCGCGAGCGCCGACTTGCCCGATGCGGTCGGTCCGACCACGACGACGACTCGATCCTGACGCTGAACGGGCACGCGGCCAGTCTCGCAGGTACCGTGAGATCGCAGACGTCCGTGGTCACAGAGGAGACAGACCGTGAGCTTTCTCAGCAAAATGCTCGGCCGAGGCAAGATGGCCGGTGAGGATCTCAGCCAGAAGGCCCAGGACGCCAAGGAGCGTGCTGGCGAGGCTATGCAGGGCCGCGAGGACGATATCCATTCGGCCGTGGACAAGGTGCGCGATCTCGCCGACCAGGCGACGGGTGGCAAGTTCACCGGCAAGATCGACGAGGCGGCCGACCGTCTGAAGCAAGCCGCCGACGACATGGCCACCGATGACGGTGGCGAGAACGACCCGAAGGACGGCTCGGAGTCCTGACCCCTCCTGGGCGGTGAGTCAGCGTCCGTCCTGACGTCCGCCCGGTGACTCAGCGTCCATGGCGCCGCGTGAATGGACGCCTACTCACCGCTGACGGAGTGGCCGGCTGGTTAGGCTCGGGACCGTGACGACCCGATGGGCCTTCGTGCCGAGTGCGCCGCTGCTGGCCGTTTCCCACGATCGGCTGCTGGCCCCCGCCCGCGATGCCGCCCGGGCTGCGGTCGGCTGGCTCGTCGACGGGGCCGCCGAGGTGGTCGTCCTCGACGGGTCGGCATCGGATGTCGACGGTGACGAGCGAGCCGGCGGCAGCCTGCGCGGATTCGGACTCGATATCCGAGCTGGCGGCCCGCGCGAGGAACTCGGCCTCGCGCACACCCTGGGCGCCTGGTTGCTCGACGATGCCGGTTGGTCCGGCCCGCGCCGCTATACGTCATCCCTGGCCGACGTACCGCCGGCCCTCGTGGTCGTGGCCGACGGATACGCCTGCGTGAACGAGCTGTCCCCGCTGGGCTTCGATCCGCGAGGTCCGAAGGGCCAGGCGGAGATCGTCGGCGCCCTCGCTTCGGCCGATCCCGATGCTCTGCGCGTCCTCGACACGGAGTCCGCGCTCGATCTGGGCTGCTCGGGCGCGCCGACCCTCGCGCACGCCGCGAGCGCGGCCGCCGACCTCGACTGGCGAGGAACGGTGACCTACGACGATGCTCCCCTCGGCATCGGCTACTGGGTCGCGTCGTGGGAACTCAGCTCCGTGGGCGAGCACCCGCGTGGTTTCGATACGCGCCGGCCGCGAACGGCCTCACGCTACTCAACCACCGGGACATCGATACATGCCCAGCCACGGACGACGACCGGTTCCCGCCTGGGCCCCTCGGTGGTCGAGTGCGAGGGAGCGCCAGCGACCGAGCGTATCGAGACCACACTACGGAAACCTGATCTCGAAACATAACGGCCAACCCCACTCAACCACCGGAACATCGAGACCCGCCGGCCACGGACGACCACCGGCCCCCTCGCTGGTCGAGTGCGAGGGAGCGCCAGCGACCGAGCGTAGCGAGACCACACTACGGAAACCTGATCTCGAAACATAACGGCCAACCCCACTCAACCACCGGAACATCGAGACCCGCCGGCCACGGACGACCACCGGCCCCCTCGCTGGTCGAGTGCGAGGGAGCGCCAGCGACCGAGCGTAGCGAGACCACATTGCGGAACGTGATCTCGATACGTGACGGCTATCTCCGCTCAGTCACCGGCGGGGCCGAGATCGCGGCGAGCGATGAGCTGCTCCTTGAGGATGTCGCCGTGGCCGCAGTGCTGGGCCAGCTCGCGCAGCACATGCAGGTAGACCCAGCGCAGCGGCAAGGGCCCACGCCGGTTGCCGGTGAGCACATCGTCCATCGTCAGGCCCTCGACGGCCGAGCGTGACCTCGCGACGGTCGCGCGGTACGCCTCCGCTACCGAGACGATCGTGTCCTCGGGGCACAGGTCGAAGGACTCGTCGGGTTCTGCCTGAAGCCCCAGCTCGGATCGGGAGCGGCCCGTGACCGCCTCCTCGAACCAGACCCGCTCGACGAAGATCGCATGCTTGACGAGGCCGAGCAGGGTCGTCTTGGAGGGCACCAGCACAGTGCGCGCCTCGCGCTCGTCGACCCCGTCCAGCAATCCCGCGAGCATCTGCCGGTGCTGATCGACGAAGGCCGCCAGCTGCACCTCGAGGGGCGCGTCGAAGACCTCCGGGGCGTCCGGATTCACCGGTCGGACGAGGAGTCGTCGGCCACCTCATCGACAGCGGACGGATCGGTGCTGAGCACCTCGGGCGAGTCCTGGGCACGCCGACGGGCCCACAGGAACAGGACCAGGCCGCCGGCGAAGACCAGGATCGTCGTCCAGATGTTCAACCGGAAGGGGCCGATGTGGTTGACGGTGTCGATCCGCAGAGCCTCGGTGACGAGGCGGCCCATCGTGTACAGCATCACGTAGAGCGCGAAGGCACGTCCGTGGGTCAGTCGATAGCGACGATCGAGCCACACGATCAGGGCGGCGGCCAGCAGATTCCAGATCAGCTCGTAGAGGAAGGTCGGATGGAAGGTCGCGAACTCCAGATATCCCTCGGGACGGAACTGCGGCGCGATCTCCAGACCCCAGGGCAGATCGGTCGGCCGACCGAAGAGCTCCTGATTGGCGTAGTTGCCGAGACGCCCGACTCCCTGGGCGACCAGCAGGCCCGGCGCCAGCGCATCGGCCACCGGCCAGAACGCCACCTTGTAGCGACGGCAGGCGATCCAGGCGCCCAGAGCGCCGAGGGCGATGGCACCCCAGATGCCGAGCCCGCCGTTCCAGATCTTGAGGGCGTCGAGCGGATCGCGCCCCTCGCCGAAGTAGAGCTGCGGGTCGGTGGCGACGTGATAGAGCCGGCCGCCGATGATGCCGAAGGGCACCGCCCAGATGGCGATATCGCCGATGGTGCCGGGCTTGCCGCCCTTGGCCCGATAGCGCCGCTCACCGATCCAGATCGCGAGGATCGCGCCGAGGATGATCGCCAGGGCGTACGCCCGGATCGGCAGAGGGCCGAGGTGCCAGACGTTCTCCGCGGGGCTCGGGATCGAGGCGATGATCATCGCTCCACCCCCGCGCGCAGATCGGCCACCAGCGCGCGCAGCGCGGCGAGGGCATCATCGGGTTCGTCGTGGTCGAGCAGACAGCGCACCAGCGCGGAGCCCACGATGACCGCATCGGAGAAGGCCGCGACCTCGTGGGCCTGCGCGCCGTTGCTGACGCCCAGGCCGACGCCGACCGGCTTGTCGGTGACCTCGCGCAGGCGGGCGACCAGCTCCGGGGCCAGGTTGCTGGTCTGCTCGCGCTGCCCGGTGACGCCCATCACCGCCGTGGCGTACACGAACCCGCTCGCGGCCTCGGCAGTCATGGCCAGCCGCTCGTCGGTGGAGGACGGAGCGACCAGGAACACCCGGGACAGCTCATGCGCCGTGGAGGCGGTGATCCATTCCTCGGCCTCGTCAGGAGTCATGTCGGGGGTGATGAGCCCCGCTCCCCCGACCGCGGCGAGGTCAGCGGCGAAACGCTCCACGCCGTAGCGTTCGACTGGATTCCAGTAGGTCATCACCACGGTCGGCGCGCCGGTGGCGGCACTCGCCTTCACGACATCGAACACGTCGCCGATGCGCGTACCCCCGGCGAGCGCGACATCGGCTGCCGCCTGGATCGTGGGACCGTCCATGACCGGATCGCTATAGGGCAGCCCGACCTCGACCAGGTCGACACCCGCGTCGACCATCGTCTCGATCGCCCGGATCGACAGGTCCTTGGAGGGGAACCCCGCGGGCAGATAGCCGACGAGCGCCGCGCGGTTCTCCGAGCGGGTGCGCTCGAACAGCGCGTCGATCGAGCTCATTCCTCGGTCCCTTCGTCGAGCACGACCGGCTCCTCGATGAGGCCGAAATACTGCGCCGCGGTGTGGACATCCTTGTCCCCGCGGCCGGAGAGGTTGACCAGGATCGTGGCATCGGAGCCCATCTCCTCGGCCAGCTCGATCGCCCCCGCGAGCGCGTGAGCGGACTCGATCGCCGGGATGATCCCCTCCGTGCGGCACAGCAGCTCGAATGCGGACATCGCCTGCGCGTCCGTCGCCGGTCGGTACTCGGCACGCCCGGTGGCGGCGAGATGCGCGTGTTCTGGGCCAACGCCCGGGTAGTCCAGTCCGGCCGAGATGGAGTGCGAGTCGAGGGTCTGGCCGTCCTCGTCCTGGAGCAGGTACGAGCGCGCCCCGTGCAGCACGCCGATATCGCCGCCGGTGATGGTGGCGGCGTGACGTCCGGTCTCGATGCCGTCGCCCCCGGCCTCGATGCCGACGAGGCGGACCTGCTCATCGGCCACGAAGCCGGTGAACAGGCCGATCGCATTGGATCCGCCGCCCACGCAGGCGACGGCGACGTCCGGCAACCGACCCAGCAGCTCCAACGACTGGGCCCGGGCCTCGTCGCCGATGCCGCGGGTCAGATCACGCACCATCGCCGGGAAGGGATGCGGGCCGGCAGCGGTGCCGAAGAGGTAGTGGGTCGTGTCGACCGTGCTGACCCAGTCGCGCAGAGCCTCGTTGATCGCATCCTTGAGGGTGCGGCTGCCGGTGGTGACCGGCACCACCTCGGCACCCAGCATCCTCATGCGGGCGACGTTGAGCGCCTGGCGCTCGGTGTCGACCTCGCCCATGTAGACGGTGCAGTCGAGGTCGAGGTAGGCGCAGGCGGTCGCCGAGGCCACTCCGTGCTGACCCGCGCCGGTCTCCGCGATCGCACGCGGCTTGCCGAGACGTTTGGCCAGCAGCGCCTGGCCGATGACATTGCGGATCTTGTGGGCCCCGGTGTGATTGAGATCCTCGCGTTTGAGCAGGATACGAGCCCCGACCGCCTCGGAGAATCGATGTGCCTCGTACAGCGGGCTGGGAACATTGGCGTACTCGCGCAGCATCCGCGCCAGCTCGGCCGTGAACGTGGGGTCGGCCTTCGCGTCCTCCCACGCCTCGGTGATCTCGTCGAGCGGGGCGATGAGCGCCTCGGGCATGAAGCGGCCGCCGAAACGGCCGAAATGGCCTCGGGCGTCGGGTTGGGCAGGGGGCGAGACGGTCATGGGCGTGCCTTCGGTGCGACGTGGAGCGGGACGGGAGAGCTCAGGACACGTGCCATCGGTGCTGCAGCGCCGGATGCTGGCCGGCGGCCACGAGATCCGCGACCGACTGGCGTGGGTTCTCTCCGCGCACGAGCGTCTCGCCCACCAGCACGACATCGGCACCGAAGCGCGCGTACTCGATGACATCGTGCGGGCCTCGGACGCCGGACTCGGCGACCTTGACGACGGAGTCCGGGATCTTGGGAGCGACCCGCTCGAAGGTGCCGCGGTCGACCTCCAGGGTCTTGAGATCGCGGGCGTTGACACCGATCAGATCGGCATCGGCCGCGACGGCCCGTTTGACCTCGTCCTCGTCGTGCACCTCCACCAGTGGGGTGAGACCGATCGAGCGCGCCCGCTCGATCAAGCTCTCCAGTGCCGGCTGCTCGAGTGCCGCGACGATCAACAGGGCCATATCGGCACCGGCGGCGCGCGCCTCCCACAGCTGATAGGACGTGGTGATGAAGTCCTTGCGCAGGACGGGGACGTCCACCGCCGCGCGGACCGCCTTCAGGTCGGCGATCGAGCCGTTGAACCGGCGCTCCTCGGTGAGCACGCTGATCGTGTGGGCACCGCCGCGCGCATAGTCCGCGGCGAGCGCGGCGGGATCGGTGATCGGGGCGAGATCGCCCTTGCTCGGGCTCGCTCGCTTGACCTCGGCGATGACCGAGACTCCGTCGGCGCGGTAGGCGGGCATCGGGTCGAGGGCCGGGTTCTGGCGTCCGGCACGCTCCTTGAGTTCCTCGATGGAGACCTGTGCCTGGCGGGCCTCCAGGTCGATGGCGACTCCGGCGAGGATGTCGTCCAGTACGGTCACGTCCATCCCCTCCTTTCGCGTGGTGACACCGGGGCGGTCCTCACCAGGGTAAACCCGCGCGATCGGCCCGGTCAGCGCGCCCCGTCGCCACGCGCGATCACCCGACACCAGACAGCGGGGCGCTTTCGCCCTAGGCTCGTCCTATGAGCACTCAGTACCCGCCGCCGGGCGGCGACCAGAACCCCAACGAGCCCTCGTCCGATCTGCCGTCCTACGGTTCCACCGAAGGCACGTCCGGCGGGTACCCACCGCCACCGCCGGGAGGAGGCTACAACGCTCCCGGTGGCTACGCAGCGCCCCAGGGCAACAACACCAAGGCATTGTGGTCGATGATCCTGGGCATCGTCTCGATCGTCTGCTGCGGCCTCTTCGCGGGCATCCCCGCGTTCATCCTCGCCCAGATGGCGCGCAAGGAGATCGCTCAGACCGGCCAGGGCGGTAGCGGCATGGCGACCGCCGGCTGGTGGCTCGGCCTCATCAGCATCGTGCTCTCGGCGATCTCGCTGGTGCTCTACGCGACCGGCGTGCTCACGTTCGACTTCAACTCCAGCACCACCTACTGACGACGACCGCACGAGGCCGGGAGGACCGAACGGCGGTCCTCCCGGCCTCGCCATGTTCAGGGCGCGAACCAGGCTCCCGCGGGGGTGAGCCGGAAGATCCAGAACGCCACGGCGATCGCCAACACGACCCAGGCCCAGGTGGCCGTCGAGGGCAGCAGCGCGACATCGCGCCCACGGGCCCGTCGCACGAGCCACACGCCCCACGCGAGGATCGCCGCGGCCACCAGCCCCAGCGCGAAGACATTGCTCGACACCGCGGCGGTCCACTCGCCGTCCGTGGCGAGGTTGATCGCTCGCAGGCCACCACACCCCGGACACGGGATGCCGGTCAAGAAGAGGAAGGGGCAGGTGCCGTAGGAGCCCTGCTGATGGGGATCGCGCAGGTGGAGCACGGCGATGGCGGTCGCCCCGACGGCGCCGGTGAGGAGTGGACCGCGCACCAACTGCCACCGGCTGCGCTGCGTTGTCGTCACGGTGGCCATGCCGTTCACTCTAGTACCCGGCCCAGTACCCGCTGAGTGTGACGTTTGGACGGTGAATTCGTGGATCCCGCCGTCCGAACGTTCCCCAAGCACTCCGCGGAGCGGAGGGGGAAAGGGCGGGACCCCCACACTCAGCGGGTGCTGGGGTCGGGATAAGGGCGTCAGTCACGGACGACGAGGGATCCGGCGATCAGGTCGTGCCACGTGCGGCGACGAGGATCGATGATCGCCCAGAGATAGGTGAGGAGGCACAGGGAACCGAGGATCCCCGCCGCCAGCCACCGCAGGACCCCGCGTGCGGCCCCGATGGGCTCTCCGCTGCGCGGATCGACCGTCGCCAGCCCCAGCGTGGACTTCGCGATCGAACGTCCGGTGCGGCCTTGCCGCAGGCCCTGGTTCCACAGCGACACGAGCAGCTGGACGATCACGCCGACGCCCAGCAACAGCAGCCCGATCGCGGGCGCGGACTCCAGGGCGACGGTGCCGTCCGTCTGCTCGGCCCAGGTGCCGCGCGTTCCCACGATCCACAGACCGGGCAACCAGGCGATCGCACCGGCCAGCACGGCCACCGCGAGATCGAGGATCCACGCTCCGACCCGGGTGGCCAGCGGGGCGAGCGCGAGCGGGGGCGCCGCGGACGGGCCCCCGGACATCAGTGCTGCTTCTGGCGGTCGATGCCGAGACCGGCCATCGACATGATCTTGCCCAGCGGGGCGGCACCGACGGCGAGCACGCAGCCGATCGTGAAGATCGTCCAGTTCGGCTCGGGGATCAGGGCCACCGCGCCCACGGTGAAACCGACGAGGCTCGTGATGACGGCGGTCCAGGCGGCGGGCGACGATCCGTGCGACATGTGCTGGCTCCTCGAGATGGGGGTCTGACGTCGGGCACAGCCTACTCGGTCGGGTCCCTGCCATCGTCGAATGCCTTCCACATGTCCGTCTCGTCCTCCGTGGTAGCCCGACCGGCGGGAGACTCGTAACGCGATGACATGGTCGGCCAGGCCCCGGCGAAACGCGCGGTCGCCGCACCGCAAGCAAAGGCGAGCGCCAGTGCCGCCGCGGTGGCCCACCGCCACGGCGAGACCGCGACATCACCGGGCGCGTTGTCGCCGGTGAACGACGCCGATTCGCGCACCGCCGACAAGACCGCACCGCTCACGGCATCGCCCGAGCCGGCCACCACCCAGACGAGACATCCCGCCGCGACGAGCGCGACGAGCACCCCGAGCACCTGCCGCACCCGGCGGGAACCAGCGAGCACCGCGAGCCCGGAGGCCAGGAGGACGATGCCGAGCGCCGACACGACGGGCATCGCCTCCGACCCGGTCACGGCGATCTGGTCCTCGGGGAGCCCTTCGGCCCGCACGACCGTCTCACCCCACGTGCGCGTGAGGCTGGCGAAGACGCCGGCCCCGGCCAGGACGAGGCCGAGGACCACGGGTGCGTAGAGACGGCGGGGGTTCATCGCAGCCGGTCGGCGTCGAAGCAGGTCGTGGCACCGGTGTGGCAGGCGGGTCCGACCTGGTCGACGACGATCAGCAGGGTGTCGCCGTCGCAGTCCAGCCGGACCTCGCGCACCGTCTGCGTGTGGCCGGAGGTCTCACCCTTGACCCAGTACTCCTGGCGGCTGCGGCTCCAGAAGGTGGAACGCCCGGTGGTGAGCGTGCGATGCAGGGCCTCGTCATCCATCCAGCCGAGCATGAGCACCGCACGGCTGGTGGCGTCCTGGACGACGGCCGGCACCAGGCCGTTGTCGTCGCGCTTCAGCCGGGCGGAGACCTGAGGGTCGAGGGAGGTCGAGGACACGGCATCCATTGTCCACCCTCCTCCTGACCCACTCTGCCCTCGGTGGATGACGGACCCTGGTCCGTTGCGCGGACGGCCGGTGCCGGTGCCGGTGCCGGTGCCGGTGCCGGTGCCGACGAAGGATGTGCTTCTGTGGTCGCCCCGGCTGCCGTGGAAGCACATCCTGCGTGGATCGTGGACGAAGGATGTGCATTCACGGTCGCCCTAGCAACCGTGGAAGCACATCCTTCGTCACCTCACGGCTCATGGACCCCCAGAGCGACCGACGGTTGACGACCCACCGCGATGTGTCCGCACCCGAGTCCGGTGAGCAGTCAACCACTCCCGGCGACGGAGGTTGACCACTCACCGCCCTGCTGCGGACGGGGACGGATGCTGAACGGTCACCTGTCGAGGGAGGCCTGAGCGACCCAGCTCGCGTGCAGACGCGCGTACACGCCCCCGGCGGACACCAGCTCGCGATGCGTTCCGTCCTCGACGAGCCGTCCCCCGTCGAAGACCAGCACCCGGTCGGCGTTCTCGGCCGTCGAGAGCCGGTGGGCGATCGTCACACTCGTGCGTCCGGCGAGCAACCGGTCCAGCGCGCGCGTGGCGCGGAGCTCGGTCTGCGGGTCGACCGCGCTGGTCGCCTCGTCGAGCACCAGCAGGTCGGGGTCGGCGAGAGCCGAGCGCACGAGTGCGACCAGCTGCCGCTCGCCCGCCGACAACGACTCGCCGCGCTGCCCCACCGGGGTGTCGAGGCCGCGCGGCAGGCCCGCGTACCAATCGGCCAGGCCGAGGGCCGCGATCGCCTGCTCCAACTCCTCGTCGCCGGCCTCGAACCGGCCGTAGCGCAGGTTCTCACCGAGCGTGGCATCGAACAGGAACCCCTCCTGCGGCACCATCAGCACGTGACGGCGCAGGTCGGCGAACCCGACCCTGCTGATGTCGACCCCGCTGAGCAGCACCTGTCCGTGAGTGGGATCCATCAGCCTGGTCAGCAGCTTGGCGAACGTGGTCTTGCCCGATCCGGTCTCCCCCACCACCGCCACACGTTGTCGAGCGGGGATGGCGACCTCGATGTCACGGAGCACGGGAGGCCCACCCGGGTAGGCGAACTCGACCTGCTCGAAGCGGGCATCGAGTTCGCCATCGGGGAGCCGGGTGCCGGACGATCCGGGATCGACGACATCGGCCGGGGTCTCCAGCAGCTCGATCACCCGACGCCAGGAGGCGATCGCGTTCTGCGCATCGGCGATCACCTGCGTGGCCTGCTGGGCGGGACCGGTGAACAGGCCGACCAGGAAGATGAACGCCACCACTGTGCCCATCGTCAGCTGGTCGAGCATGCCCAGCCACAGCCCGACGCCGAGCACCGCGGCATTGGCGATGCCGCCGACGATGATGGCCGAGCCGAAGGTGCCCGCCGTGATCGTCTGAGCGCGGACGTTGTTGCGGTAGTTGGTCCGCACCGCGTCATCGATGCGCTCCTGGGTGCGGTCCTCGACCCCGTAGGACCGCACCACGGCCGCGCCGACGACGGGCTCGGCGATGACCGCGAGCATGTCCGCGATGCTGGCACGCACGCGATCGTAGGCGCGCGACATCGCCGAGGCGAAGAAGCGCAGAGCGAGCACCAGCGGCACGAAGGCGACCATCACGACGAGGGTCAGCTGCCAGGACAGCGCCGCCATGACGACGAGGGCGACCAGCATCTGACCGACGCTGGTGATCATCATCATGCCGGCGAACTGCAGGAACTGGGAGATCTGGTCGACATCGGAGGTCACCCGGGACACCAGCGCGCCACGGCGCTGAGTGTTCTGCGTGAGCGTGGAGAGATCGTGCACGTGCCGGAAGGCCGAGATCCGCAGCTCGGCGAGGCCGCGCTCGGTCGAGGTGAAGATCCGCACCTTCGACCACCAGCCGGTGACCATGATCGCGACGATCACCACGGCGGCGATGCTTACGGACCTGATGATCGCGTCGGTGTCGACGCCGCCGCCTCCGGCGAGGCCGTCGTCGATCGCCCGGCGGACCACGAGCGGGATGATCGCTCCCCCGGCGGTGCTGATCAGAGCCAGCACCATCGTCAGTCCCAGACCGTCGGTGATCGAGGGCGACATGGACAGGCCACGGCGGATGACCTTCAGCCCGCCCTCGCGCGACTCACTCATGGTCGACCTCCTCACGTGCCTGGTCGTAGGCGTCGACGATGTTGCGATAGGCGCGCGAGCGCTCGCGGAGCTCGGCATGGGTTCCGCGGTCGGCGATCTTGCCGTCCGCGAGGAAGATGACCTCGTCGGCGAGGCCGATCGTCGCCTTACGGTAGGCGACGACGAGCACGGACGGCCCAGATCCGGACTCGCTGCGCTCGGCGAGGGCACGCAGGATGCGCTGCTCGACATCGGGATCCAGGGCGCTCGTCGCGTCGTCCATGACCAGCAGGCGCGGCTCGCGTACGAGTGCGCGGGCCAGGGCGATGCGCTGTCGCTGACCGCCGGACAAGCTCGTGCCGCGCTCGCCCAACTGCGTGTCGAGACCCTGCGGGAGCTCGGAGACGAAGCGATCGGCCTGGACATCGCGGAGCACCGACCAGATCCGGTCCTCGGGCACCTCGCGATCGAGGACGATATTGGCCCGCACGCTGTCATCGAAGAGGAAGGTCGACTGGGCCACCAGGGCCGCCGTGCCGGTGAGCGCCGCCTGCGAGAACTCCTGGACCCCGACTCCGTCGTAGCGCACCGCGCCGGCATCGGCGTCGACGAGCCGGGTGACCAATGAGGCAAGCGTGCTCTTGCCGCTGCCGGTCGCTCCGACCACGGCCACCACCCGGCCCGCGGGCACGCTGAAGTCGACATCGCGTAGCACCACGGTGTCCGGCTCGTCGGGATGGGCGTAGTCGAGTCCGGTCACGTCGAGGCGCACCGCGCCGCTGCCGGGCAGGGCGTGCTCGCCGTAGGCCATGTGGTCGTCATCGTCCAACACGCGACGCACCCGCTGCCAGCCGATGACGGCGCGCGGCAGTTCCCCGAGCACCCAGCCGAAGGACCGCACCGGCATGGCGACGACGGTGAACAGGAAAGCCACCTGGACCACGTCACCGGGTGCCGCGGCACCGCTGGCGATCCGCTGGGCTCCGACGCCGATGACCAGCAGGACCCCGAGATTGGGCAAGGCCTCGATCACCGGGTCGAACACGGCGCGCACCCGGCCGACCGCGACATTGGCGTCGCGGAGCCGCTCGCTGATCCGTGCGAAACGAGCCGTCTCGTCGCCCTCGCGGCCCAACGACTTCACCACGAGGGCGCCGTCGAAGGACTCGTGGGCGACGGACGAGACATCCCCGCGCAGGCTCTGCGCGAGGGCGAGTCGCGGCCCCTGCCAGCGCTGGTACACCGCGTTCACGGCGAACAGCAGCGGAAAGACGACCAGGCCGATGAGCGTGAGCACCGGATCGGCGGCCGCCATCGTGCCGATCGCGGCGAGGAGCATCGCGATGACGCCGAGCGCCATCGGCAGCGGCATGAACACGCTCCACGTCGCCTCGACATCGGCATTGGCATTGCTGAGCAGCTGCCCCGCCGGATGTCGGTGATGCCAGCGCAGTGGGAGCTGGAGGTACTGACGCGTGACCCGCAGCCGGTCGTCGCGCACGAGACGGTAGAACACGACCCCGCCCGCGAGCCGGCGCCCGATGACGCCGATCATCCGCAGCAGCGCCGCGGCGATGAACAGGACGATGCCGGTGTTGAGCGCTCCCCGTGCCACCTCGCCGTCGGCGAAGGACGGGGTGATGACGTGGTCGGTGGCCCATCCCAGCACCCAGGCGTCCGCGACCGTCATGACGCCGAAGAGCAGCGAGAGGATCACGGCGAGCGTGAACATCCACGGCTCGCGCCGGATGCCGACGCCCATGACGCCGAAGCCCCGGCGGGTCAGCTGACGGGTGTCACCGCTGCCGAGGGAGTCCAGCGAGGCATCAGCGGACATCGTGACCCGCTGAGCGCAGCGCCTCCTTGACCTGACCGACGGTGAGCTCCCCGAAGTGGAAGACGCTGGCGGCGAGGACCGCGTCGGCACCGGCGTCGACCGCGGGCGCGAAGTGCTCAGCACGTCCGGCACCGCCGGAGGCGATGAGCGGAACGTGCGTGGCCTCGCGAGCCGCGCTGATCATCGCCAGGTCGAAGCCCTGCTTGGTGCCATCGGCATCCATCGAGTTCAACAAGATCTCCCCTGCCCCCAGTTCGGTCGCGCGGCGCACCCACTCCACCGCGTCGATACCGGCTGAGCGGCGGCCACCGTGTGTGGTCACCTCGTAGCCGCTGGGCTGGTCAGGGCTACGCCTGGCGTCAACGCTCAGCACGAGCACCTGATTCCCGAAGCGATGGGCGATCTCCGCGATGACCTCGGGGCGGGCGATCGCGGCGGTGTTGATGCCGACCTTGTCGGCGCCCGCGCGCAGGAGGCGATCGACGTCCTCGGCGGTGCGGACCCCGCCGCCCACGGTGAGCGGGATGAAGACCTGCTCGGCGGTCTGACCGACGATGTCGTAGGTGGTGGAACGGTCCGAGCTCGATGCCGTGATGTCGAGGAAGGTCAGCTCGTCGGCGCCCTCGGCGTCGTAGACCCGAGCCATCTCGACCGGGTCGCCCGCATCGCGCAGATCGACGAAGTTGACGCCCTTGACGACGCGGCCGGCGTCGACGTCCAGGCAGGGGATCACGCGGACGGCTAGGCTCACAGTCCGAGACTATCGGTGCGAGCAGGAGGAACGATGAGGAAGGTCATGGCCCTCGCGGCCGCGGCACTGGTCCTGGCGGCGTGCGGCGACGGCGGCGGGGACGACGATCCCACGCCGACCACCCCCGCCCCCACCACCTCGGAGCCGAGCGAGGAGCCCTCGCCCGAGCCCAGCGAGGACGTGCCCGAGGCCAGTGAACTGCTCATCGCTCCGGGGTCGATCGGTGACGCGCGGGTCGGGATGACGATCGATGAGGCGCTCGCGACGGGACTCTTCGTCGACGAGGGACCCGAGCGATGCGAGGACGCGCCCGATCAGGGCCTCGACTGGAAGCCGCCCTTGAACGACACCTTCGATGTCTATGTCGCCGACGGCCGCATCGCCTCGATGGGTGTCAGCGCGGCCGGCCCGACGAATGCCGAGGATCTCGGGATCGGCAACACCCTCCTGGACTTCCGGGGCGTGTACGAGACCGCGGAGATGCGCGAGGCCGGCTACGGGCAGACCGGGCTCTTCCTGAGCGATGGCGACAACTGGCTCGGCATCCTCTTCGACGCGCCACTGGACACCATCGAGGAGACCACCGAGGTCACGTTCATGGAGGTCACCGGCAGCGACAGCCGCCCGAGCCTGCAGCGCGACGGCTGCTGACCTCGGGCAAGGGCGGTAGACCATCAACCTCTCGCCCACGTGAGCGGTAGACCCTCAACGCCATCGTCGATCGATGAGGTTGATGGTCTACCGCTGAAGGGCGGGGCTTCGGTCGGTCAGGCCTCGGCGACGGCGGCGAGCGCCTCGGGCAGCGTGAAGGAGCCGGCGTAGAGCGCCTTGCCGACGATCGCTCCCTCGACGCCGATATTCGTGAGCGAGGCGATCTGGCGCAGGTCCTCGACGCTGGAGACGCCGCCGGAGGCGACGACGGGCTTGTCGGTGCGCTCGCACACCAGCTGCAGCAGCTCGAGATTGGGGCCGCGGAGCGTGCCGTCCTTGGTGACATCGGTGACGACGTAGCGGGCACAGCCGTCCTGCTCCAGCCGATCGAGGACCTCGAAGAGGTCCCCGCCCTCGCGCGTCCACCCGCGGGCGGCGAGCTGCGTGCCCCGCACGTCGAGGCCGACGGCGATCCGGTCGCCGTATTCGGCGATCGCGCTCCGGCACCAATCGGGGTTCTCCAAGGCGGCCGTGCCGAGGTTGACTCGGCGGCAGCCCGTGGCGAGGGCCGCTTCGAGGGAGGCGTCGTCGCGGATGCCCCCGGAGAGCTCGACCTTGATGTCGAGGCGCCCCACGACCTCCGCGAGCAGCTCGCGGTTGTCCCCCTTGCCGAAGGCGGCATCGAGATCGACCAGGTGGATCCACTCGGCGCCGTCGTTCTGCCATTGCAGCGCCGCATCGAGGGGGGCGCCATAGGCGGTCTCGCTGCCGAGCTCGCCTTGCACCAGCCGGACGGCCTGACCGTCGGCGACATCGACCGCGGGGAGAAGTTCGAGAGTCACGCGCTCGATCGTATCGCCTGACCCGCCTCCGCCAACTTTTGGCCACTTGTGGCCCTTCAAACGGCCTAGGAAGGGCCACAAGTGGTCAAAAGTCGGGCCCGGAGGGGTAACTGTCCGCGATACGAGACGGCGACATAGAGTAGGCCGGTCGCCCCGAGGAGGAACGGTGAAGGCACCGCGCCACGAGAACGCCCACGACGAGATCGAGCCCAGCGCCGTGACGCTGCCGCATACGCCCGTCGAGGACCTCCTCGGCGTGCTGACCGGGACCTTTCTGGCCGCCTTCGGGCTGCACCTGCTGCACACCGCCGAGGCGGTGACGGGTGGCACCGCGGGTCTGGCGCTGCTGGTCACCTATGCGACACCGCTGCCCTTCGCGATCGTGTACGCGCTCGTCAACGTGCCCTTCTTCGCCCTCGCCGCGTGGAAGAAGGGATGGATCTTCACCGCCAAGTCCATCGCGGCGGTCGCCCTCGTATCGGGATTCGCGGAGATGCACGCGCGCCTGCTGCCGCTGCCCGAGATCGGACTGGCCTATGCGGCCATCGCCGGCAACCTGCTCGCCGGTGTCGGACTCCTCATCCTCTTCCGGCACGGGGCGAGCCTCGGCGGATTCAACGTGCTGGCGCTCATCGCGCAGGAACGGTTGGGGCTGCGCGCGGGCTATGTGCAGATGGGGCTCGACACCGCTGTGGTGATCGCCGCCCTGGCGGTGGTGCCACTCGGCAATGTCGCGCTCTCCGCGGTCGGAGCGGTGGTCCTGAACATCGTGCTGGCCTTCAACCACCGGCCCGAGCGCTACAGGGCCTGATCGAGTCGGATCAGAGCGTCGCGATCCAGTTCTCGAGCAGACGGCGGCCCGCATCGGCGGACTTCTCCGGGTGGAACTGGGTCGCCCACAGCGGGCCGTGCTCGACCGCGGCCACGAATCGATCCGGCGGATAGGACGTCCAGGTGGCGCTCGGCGGCGCGAGGGGCCCGTCCGCGGTCACCTCCCACCGCCGCACGCCGTAGGAGTGCACGAAGTAGAACCGCTCGCTCTCGATGCCGGCGAACATCCGCGAGCCCTCGGGGGGCTCCACCGTGTTCCAGCCCATGTGCGGCACGATCTCGGCCTGAAGGCGCTCGACCGTTCCCGGCCACTCCCCACAGCCGCGGGTGCGTACCCCGTGCTCGATCCCCTCGGCGAAGAGGATCTGCATGCCCACGCAGATGCCCAGCACCGGGCGTCCCGCGATCAGTCGGCGTTCGATGATGCGCTCGCCGCCGACCGCTCGGAAACCCTCCATGCACGCGGCGAACGCCCCCACACCCGGCACGAGCAACCCGTCGGTCTGTTCGGCGATGGCCGGATCCGAGGTCAGCTCGACCTGGGCCCCCGCCCGCTCGACCGCGCGGACCGCCGACCGCAGATTGCCCGACCCGTAGTCGAGCACCGCGACGGTCGGCCCCCCCGATGTCACAGCACGCCTCCGGCGTTCCTCTGGGTGATCGAGTAGCCCCGTCCGCTCCGCGGGCGCGGCGTATCGAGATTCACAGCACGCCTCCGGCGTTCCTCTGGGTGATCGAGTAGCCGCGAGGCACGAGCGGCGTATCGAGATTCACAGCACGCCTCCGGCGTTCCTCTGGGTGATCGAGTAGCCCCGTCCGCTCCGCGGGCGCGGCGTATCGAGATTCACAGCGCGCCCTTCGTGCTGGGGACGCCGGTCTCGCGCGGGTCGAGGGCGATCGCCTCGCGCAGGGCACGCGCGAGGGCCTTGAACTGGGCCTCGGCGATGTGGTGCGGATCGCGCCCACCCAGCAGCGTCATGTGCAGGGTGATGCCGGCGTGGTGCGCGATCGACTCGAAGACGTGTGCGGTCAGCGAGCCGATGTACCGGTCGCCGATCACCGCGGTGATCTGACGCTCGGGTTCCCCGCTGTGCACGAAGTACGGGCGGCCCGACACGTCCACGACGCAGGCGGCGAGCGCCTCGTCGAGTGGGATCGTGGCATTGCCGTAGCGACGGATACCGGACTTGTCGCCCAATGCCTCGCGGAGCGCGTCGCCGATGACGATCGCCGTGTCCTCGACCGTGTGGTGCGCATCGATGTGCAGGTCGCCCTCGGTGCGGACCGTGAGGTCGATCAGTGAGTGCCGCGCCAGCGCCGTCAGCATGTGGTCGTAGAAGCCCACGCCCGTGCTGATGTCGGCGCGGCCGGTGCCGTCGAGGTCGAGCTGCACGGAGACGCGGCTCTCCGATGTCTGACGCTCGATAGTGGCGGTGCGATTGCTCACCGGGGATCGACCTCCGAAAGTGCGGTGTAGAAAGCGTTCATCTCCTCGGGCGTGCCGACCGAGACGCGCAGCCAACCCTCGGGACCAGTCTCCCGGATCAGCACGCCGCGGTCCACGAGACCCTGCCATACGGCGTGCCGGTCGGCGAAACGCCCGAACAGCACGAAGTTGGCATCGGACTCGGCGACCTCGTGTCCCCTGCCGCTCAGCCACGCGGACAGCTCGTCGCGAGCGGCGCGCAGGGCCTCGACCTGAGCCAGGAGCTCGTCGCGGTGGCGCAGGGCCGCGAGCGCCGTCGCCTGGGTCACGGCGGACAGGTGGTAGGGCAGGCGGACGATGCGCAGCGCGTCGATGATCGCCGCATCGGCGGCCGCGTAGCCGAGCCGGCCGCCCGCGAGCGCGAAGGCCTTGCTCATCGTGCGGCTGACGATCAGGCGCGGGTGGGCCGCCAGCAGCTCCAGCGCCGTCGGCGTGCCCTCGCGGCGGAACTCCGCGTACGCCTCGTCGACGACGACGACGCCGGGAGCGACGGCCAACACCGCCTCGACGGTCGACAACGGCAGCGCCGTCCCGGTCGGGTTGTTCGGCGAGGTGAGCAGCACGACATCGGGACGCTCGGCCTCGACGAAGGCCACCGCCCGATCGGGGTCGACGGTGAAGTCCTGCTCGCGCGGGGCGGTGATCCAGCGCGTGTGCGTGTCGCGCGCATACTCCGGATACATCGAGTACGTCGGCGCGAACGACACCGCGGTGCGGCCGGGTCCGCCGAAGGCCTGCAGGATCTGCAACATGACCTCATTGGAGCCGTTCGCCGCCCAGACCCGCTCGGCGCTGAGACCGTGACCGAGGTAGTCCGCGAGCGCTTCGCGCAGCGCCGTCGCTTCGCGGTCGGGGTAGCGATTCAGACCGAGAACGGCCTCACGCACCGCGGCTGCGATATCGTCCGCGATCGCCGCGCTCGGCGCGTACGGGTTCTCGTTGACATTGAGCATGATGACATCGGCGAGCTGCGGAGCTCCGTAGGGCTCGTAGGGGCGCAGATCGTCGCGGATCGGCACCCAGGAGGGCAGGGGCATGTCAGCGCTCCGTCCGGATCGAGACCGCGGCGCCGTGCGAGGGCAGGTCTTCGGCCTCGGCGAGGGTGACGACTTTGCCCCCCACCTCGTGGAGCGCCTCGGCGGAGTAGGTGACGACGTGCATGTTCTTGCAGAAGGCCCGCACGGAGAGCCCCGAGGAGTGGCAGGCGCAGCCCGCCGTCGGCAGCACGTGGTTCGAGCCGGCGGCGTAGTCGCCGAGCGAGACCGGCGTGAAGTCGCCGACGAAGACGGCGCCGGCGTTGACGATACGGGCCGCGACGGCAGAAGCGTCGCGGGTCTGGATCTCCAGGTGTTCAGCGGCATAGGCATTGGCGACGTCGATCGCCTGATCGACATCGCGCACCAGCACCGTCGCCGACTGCCGGCCCCCCAGAGCGGTGGAGATCCGCTCCTGGTGCTTGGCCTCCGGCACCTGCCGGGTCAGCTCGGCGTCGACGGCCTCCGCGAGGGCCTCGCTGTCGGTGATCAGCACGCTCGCGGCGAGCGGATCGTGCTCGGCCTGGCTGATCAGATCCGCCGCGACATAGGCGGCATCGGCGGAGTCGTCGGCGATGATCGCGATCTCCGTGGGACCGGCCTCGGAGTCGATCGCCACCGTCCCCTGCAGATAGCGCTTCGCCGCGGCCACGAAGATATTGCCCGGGCCGGTGACGAGGTCGACGCTCGGGCAGTCCTCGGTGCCGTAGGCGAACATGGCGAGCGCCTGCGCTCCCCCGGCGGCATAGACCTCGTCGATGCCCAGCAGGGCGCAGGCGGCGAGGATCGTGGGGTGCGGCAGGCCGCCGAAGTCGGCCTGCGGCGGGCTGGCCAGGGCGATGCCCGGAACGCCGGCGACCTGGGCGGGCACCGCGTTCATGATCACCGTGCTGACCAGCGGCGCCAATCCACCCGGAACGTACAGTCCGACGCGCTGCATCGGCACGATCCGGCGCTCGACGCGGGCGCCCGGCGCCACCTCGGTGGTGACGGACTCCTCCAGCTCAGCCTCACACGTCGTGCGGAGCCGGGTGATCGACTCCTCCAGCCCCGCGCGGATCCGCGGATCGAGCTCCGCGAGCGCCCGTTCCATCGTCTCGGCCGGGACACGGAGCCGGTCGGGGCGGACGCGATCGAATCGTTCGCCCGCCTCCAGGACGGCGACCGATCCGCGCTCGCGCACGTCGGCGCAGATCGGTGCGACGGCGGCCAGCGCATGCTCGACATCGACCTCCGCGCGCGGCACCGCGTGGCGGTACTCGGCCGGGGTCGAGGGGTCGGCGGAGCGCAGGTCCAGACGTCGAAGGTTCACGGCAGAAGTCTACGGAACGGCGGCACCGCCAGACCTCGCCCCGCCACCGGGCCCCGGGGGGGGGGGGGGGGGGGGGGGGGGGGGGGGGGGGGGGGGGGGGGGGGGGGGGGGGGGGGGGGGGGGGAGGCGGGGGGGGGGGGGGCGCGGCGGCGGCCCCCCCCCCCCGCCCCGCGCCCCCCCCCGGCCCGCCCCGCCCCCCCCCCCCCCCCCCCCCCCCCCCCCCCCCCCCCACCACTCGCGGGCACGATCGCACCACTCGCGGACGAGGTCAGCCGCGACGTCTACGGTGGGCGGATGGCCAAGAAGACGAGCCCGGAGAGCACGCCTGGTTTCCTCGCGCTGCGACGCGCTGGGGTGCGCGCCACCGCGCACTCCTATGAGCACGATCCGCGGGCGGAATCCTTCGGTCTCGAGGGGGCCCAAGCGCTCGGACTCGACCCGGCCCGCGTGTTCAAGACCCTGGTGATCGACCTCGGCGGGAGTCTCGCGGTGGCGGTGGTCCCCGTGTCTGCTCGACTGGACCTCAAAGCGACTGCGGCGGCACTGGGAGCGAAGCGCGCGACGATGGCCGACCCGGAGGCCGCGCAGCGAGCGACCGGCTACGTGGTCGGCGGAATCTCGCCCTTCGGCCAGCGCACGCGGCTGCGGACGGTGGTCGACGAGAGCGTCACCGGCTGGCCGACCGTCTTCGTGTCCGGCGGACGCCGCGGGCTCGAGGCCGAGGTGTCACCGAACGATCTGATCGGCGTCACCGACGCCGTCGTCGCTGCCATCGCCCGCTGAGTCGCGCGGGGCGGCGGGACGCACGTAGACCGAGGCGGCCAGCCCCAATAGCCCGCCGATGACCCACGACAACATCGGCGAGAAGGCATCGAGGGTGAAGCGCAGCGGGACACGGTCACCGACCTCGATGCCCGTGACACCGGCCGGGTCCGGCGGCCCGAAGGCCAGCCCGACGCGCGAGCAGAGCAGCCCGGCCACGAGACCCGCGACCACCACGAGTGGCACGAGGATCCAGCCGTCCTGCGTGCGCCACCGCTCGACCGCCCAGCCGCCGATCAGACCTGCGACTCCCCCGATCACCACGAACCAGGCGACGATCCCGAACTGGTGACCCGCCGCGGCCTCATCGAGCACCAGTCCTTGTTCGGTGTACAGCCACTGCGCCGGCTGGGCGATCAGCAACCACAAGAATCCGCTGGCGATCCCCGCCAACGCCGCGAGGACGACGACCAGCAAGGCAGCACTGAGCCGGGTCCTGGTCATCCGAGGCATCCGGGGCCGAGCAGCTCCTTGAGATCCGCGAACAGCGCCGAGCTGGTCGACACGCGTAACGAGGTGTCCAATCGCATGGTCTTGACGGTGTCACGGCCGGCCAAGCGCAGATGCACCTCCGTCACCCCCGGATGCGAGGCGAGCACGCTCTTGAACGAGGACACCGTCTCCGGTGTGCACAGCCCGACCGGCATCGTCACCGTCAGCGGAGCATCCGTCCGGCCCTGGGTCATGGAGGGACGGGTGATCTCCTGGGCCGAGAGGTCGATGCCGTCGTCACCGCGTCGTAGCCGTGCTTTGACCACCACGACCGAGTCCGGAACGAGCACCGGGGCCGCGAGATTGTAGGCCGCCGGGAAGACCATGACATCGACCGAGCCCTCGAGGTCCTCGATCGTGACCGATGCCCACGTATCGCCCTTCTTGGACAAGCGGCGCTGCACATTGGTGATGAGACCGCAGATCTTGACCGAGGTGCCGTCGGGGCGCTCGGTGTCCTCGATCAGGTCGCCGACCGAGACATCGCTGCTGGCCCGCAGGACGTGCTCGAGCCCCGCCAGCGGGTGATCGGACACATACAGCCCGAGCATGTCGCGTTCGAAGCTCAACAGCTGTGTCTTGTCCCACTCGCCGACATCGGGCAGGACGATACTGACGACCTTCTGATCGTCCTCCCCTCCACCGAACAGCGAGTCCTGGAACTCCGAGCCCTTCTTGAGCGCGGCGTAGCTGTCGACCGCCTCCTCGGCGACCGCGTTGAGCGCCCTTCGCCGGTGGTTCAGCGAGTCGAACGCCCCGGCCTTGATCAGCGAGTCGACGAGCCTCTTGTTGCAGACCTGCCCGGGCACCTTGTCCAGGAAGTCCGTGAAGCTCGTGTAGTGCCCCTTCTCCCCGCGCGTGCGCACCATCTCGTTGACGACATTGGTGCCGACATTGCGGACCGCCGTCAGACCGAAGCGGATATCGGTGCCGACGGTGGTGAAGTTCTGGAAGGACTCGTTGACATCGGGGGGCAGCACCTTGATGCCGAGCCGACGGCACTCGCCGAGATAGATGGCCGACTTGTCCTTATCGCCCTTGACGCTGGTGAGCAGCGCGGCCATGTACTCGGCCGGATAGTGCGCCTTCAGGTAGGCGGTCCAGTAGGACACCACGCCGTAGGCGGCCGAGTGGGCCTTGTTGAAGGCGTAGTCGGCGAAGGGGACGAGGATGTCCCAGAGCGTCTTGATGGCCTCCTTGGAGAAGCCCTTCTCCATCATGCCGCCCTCGAAGCCCACGAACTCCTTCTGCAGGACCTCGCGCTTCTTCTTGCCCATCGCGCGGCGCAGGTTGTCGGCTTGTCCGAGCGTGTAACCGGCCAGCTCCTGCGCGATACTCATGACCTGCTCCTGATACACGATCAGGCCGTAGGTGGTGCCGAGGATGGGCTTGAGCGCCTCGGTGAGTTCGGGGTGGATGTAGTCGATCTTCTGCCGGCCGGTCTTGCGCTTGGCGTAGTTGGTGTGGCTGTCCGCGCCCATCGGGCCGGGACGGTACAACGCGATGACGGCCGAGATGTCCTCGAAGTTGTCCGGCTGCATCATGCGCAGCAGCTGGCGCATGGGGCCGCCGTCGAGCTGGAAGACGCCGAGGGTGTCGCCGCGGCCGAGCAGCTTGTAGGTCTCGGGATCGTCGAAGGGGATGTCCTCGAGCACCAGTTCGTGCTCGCGGTTGGCCTTGATGTTCTCGACCGCGTCGTCGAGGACGGTCAGGTTGCGCAGGCCCAGGAAGTCCATCTTGACCAGCCCGAGCGACTCGCACATCGGGTAGTCGAACTGGGTGATGATCGCGCCGTCCTGCTCGCGCTTCATGATCGGCACGATGTCGAGCAGCGGCTCGCTGCTCATGATGACGCCGGCGGCGTGCACGCCCCACTGGCGGATCTGGCCCTCCAACCCGAGCGCGACCTCGAAGACCTTGCGGACATCGGGGTCGTTCTGGTGCAGCTCGCGGAAGTCCTTGCCGTCGCCGTATCGGCTGTGCTTCTCGTTGAACAGCTCCGACAGGGGCACCCCCTTGCCCATGACATCGGCCGGCAGCGCCTTGGTGATCTTCTCGCCCATCGCGAAGGGATAGTCGAGCACCCGCGAGGCGTCCTTGATCGCGGCCTTGGCCTTGAGCCGGCCGAAGGTGGCGATCTGCGCGACGCGATCGGAGCCGTACGCATCGGTGACGTACTGGATGACCTCGCCGCGCCGACGCTCGTCGAAGTCGATGTCGAAGTCGGGCATCGAGGGGCGTTCGGGGTTGAGGAAGCGCTCGAAGATCAACCCATGCCGCAAAGGGCACAGATCGGTGATGCGCAGCGCGTAGGCGGCGATCGATCCGGCACCCGAGCCACGGCCCGGCCCCACGCGGATGCCGTTGTCCTTGGCCCACTGGATGAAGTCGGCGACCACCAGGTAGTACCCGCAGTAGCCCTTGGTGCGGATGACCTCGAGCTCCTTCTCGGTGCGCTCGCGTACGTCATCGGAGAAGTCGTCTCCGTAGCGCGCCCGGATGCCGTTCCAGACCTCCTTGACGAACCAGGACTCCTCGGTCTCGCCCTCGGGGATCTTGGCGCGCGCCATGTAGCCGCCGGTGGACTCGGTGAAGTCGATATCGCAACGCTCGGCGATGAGGAGGGTGTTGTCGCACGCCTCCTTCATGTCGTAGGTGTCCTCCCAGATCTCGCGCATCTCGGCGGCCGACTTGATGTAGTAGCCGCCGCCGTCGAACTTGAGGCGCTTGGGATCGCTGAGCGTCTTGCCCGAGGCGATGCAGATCAGCGCATCGTGGGCCTGGGCATCGTCGGGCTGGGTGTAGTGCGAGTCATTGGTGGCCACCGGTGGGATGCCGAGCTCACGGCCCAGGCGGAGGAGATCGTCGCGGACCACCTTCTCGATCCCGAGGCCGTGATCCATCAGCTCCAGGAAGAAGTTCTCCTTGCCGAAGATCTCCTGGTACTCCCCCGCGGCGCGGCGGGCCTCCTCGTACTGCCCGAGCCGCAATCGGGTCTGGACCTCGCCGGACGGGCAGCCCGTCGTGGCGACGATGCCCGAGGCGTACTCCTGCAGCAGCTCGCGGTCGGCGCGCGGCTTGTAGTAGAAGCCTTCCTGGCTCGACCGCGAGGAGATGCGGAACAGGTTGTGCATGCCCTCGGTACTCGTCGCGAGCATGGTCATGTGCGTGTAGGCACCGCCGCCGGCGACGTCATTGCCGTTCTCCTCGGCGGTGTCTCCCTTGCCCCACCGGACCCGGCGGCGCTCGCCGCGATGCGTGCCCGGTGTGAGGTAGGCCTCCATGCCGATGATCGGCTTGACCCCGTGATCGCGGGCCTTGGACCAGAAGTCATAGGCACCGTGGACATTGCCGTGGTCGGTCATCGCGATGGCCGGCATCCCCAGCTCGGCGGTCCGTTCGAACAGCCCGTCGAGCAACGCGTGCCCGTCGAGCATCGAGTACTCGGTATGGACGTGCAGGTGCACAAAGCTCGAGTTGCTCGGCATCGCGGTGGTGGCCTCCAGACATGACGTGGCTCGGTGCCCACGGGGGCGGCGTCGGGGAAGGACTTCAGCCTACGCCCACGGACTCGGTGGATCGGCGAGGCGCTCCGGGCGCGGGCGGCGCGGAACGCTCACTTGCTGGTGCTGCGCTGGTATTGACGCACCGAGAGCGGCACGAAGACCAGCAGGATGAGGGCGATCCAGAGCAGCGTGTAGAGCACCGGATGCTGCATGGACCAGACATCGGGGACCTCCATGCCCTCGGGAACATTGCCGAAGAGTTCGCGGACTCCCTGGGTGATGGCCGAGACCGGGTTCCACTCCACGACATGGCGCAGACCCGATGGGAAGGACTCCAACGGCACGAAGGCGTTCGAGACGAAGGTCAGCGGCATGATGACCAGGAAGGAGGCGTTGTTGATCACATCGACACTCGGCACGATCAGGCCGATGAAGGCCATCACCCAGCTGATCGCATAGGCGAACACCAGCAGCAGAGCGAAGGCGGCGATCGTCTCGGCGATCGATCCGTGCGCCCGCCAGCCCACGAACAGCCCGGTGATCGCCATCACGGCGAGTGACACGATGTTGTAGACGACATCGGAAGTGGTACGCCCCACGAGCACCGCCGAACGGGACATCGGCAGGGAGCGGAACCGGTCGATGAAGCCCTTCTGCATGTCCTCGGCGAGGGCCGCGCCGGAGTAGGTCGCGCCGAAGACGACGGTCTGCGCGAAGATGCCGCCGATGAGGAACTCCTTGTAGTCCAGTCCGGGCCCGGCGTCGATCGCCCCGCCGAAGACATAGGCGAACAGCAGCACGAACATGATCGGCGACATGAGGACGAAGACCATGATCTCCGGCACACGCTTGATCTTGATCAGATTGCGCTTGGCGACGACCCAGCCGTCGGTGGCGACCCGCAGCGGGCTCATCGGGAGACCTCCTCGGTCGCGTCATCGGTCTGGGTGTCGTCCGCCTCGGCCACGTGACCGGTGAGCTCTAGGAAGACATCATCGAGAGTGGGTCGCCGCAGGCCGATGTCCAGCAGGGCGATATCGGCCTGCGCGAGACGGTCCAGCAAGGCGCGCAGCTGACCCGCGCCGTCCCCGCTCGCCGCGGCCGACAGACCGCGATCACGGCGGATGACGTCCCCCGCGGCGATCTCGGCCAGCAGCCGGGCGGCATCATCGGTCCGGGCCCCATCGGCGACGACCAGCTCGATCCGCTCTCCGCCGGTCTGCGACTTGAGCTCATCGGCCGTGCCCTCGGCGATGGCGCGGCCCTGGTCGATGACGATGATGTTGTCGGCGAGGAGGTCGGCCTCCTCGAGATACTGCGTCGTCAACAGGAGGGTCGCTCCCGAGCCGACGAGATCCCTGATGACGTCCCACATCTGCTGTCGGCTGCGGGGGTCCAGACCGGTGGTGGGCTCGTCCAGCACCAGCACCGGAGGCTCGGCGACCAGGGCGCCGGCCAGGTCCAGCCGGCGTCGCATGCCTCCCGAGTAGGTCTTGGAGGGGCGATCGGCCGCGTCGGTCAGTCCGAAGCGCTCGAGCAGCTCCTTGGCCCGCGCTCCGGCGCGTTTGGCGCTCATGCCGTAGAGGCGCCCCACCATCTGCAGGTTCTCGAAGCCGGTGAGGTACTCGTCGACAGCGGCGTACTGCCCCGACAGGCCGATCCGGCGGCGCACACCGTTCGGGTCCGCGATGACATCGACTCCGGCGACCTCGGCCTCCCCGTCATCGGGTTTGAGCAAGGTGGTCAGGATCCGGACGGCGGTGGTCTTGCCCGCTCCGTTCGGGCCCAGCAACCCCAGCACGGTGCCGCGCGGCACCGTGAGGTCGAGACCGGACAGTGCCTCGACCTCGCCATATCTCTTGACCAGGCCCCGAGCCTGGATCATCTCACCCATCGGGTCTCCTCATCGTGACCACGGCACCGCCGACCGACGACACCTCGCTCTGCACACGCTAGACCCGGCCGCCGACAGAATCGGTCGGTACGAGATTCAGCGCGGCTGGTAGCTCGACAGGAAGTTGCCCAGACGTTGGATGGCCTCGGCCAGGTCGCGCGCCCACGGCAGCGTCACGATGCGCAGATGGTCCGGCTGCGGCCAGTTGAACCCGGTCCCCTGCGTGATGAGGATCTTCTCGCTGACCAGCAGGTCGAAGGCCAGCTGCTGGTCGTCCTCGATCGGATAGATCTCGGGGTCCAGGCGTGGGAAGGCGTACAGGGCGCCGCGGGGGCGCACGACGCTCACACCGGGGATCTTCTCCAGCTCGTTGACGGCGGTGTCGCGCTGTTCCAGCAGCCGTCCGCCGGGCAGGATCAGCTCCTTGATGGACTGGTAGCCGCCGAGCGCGACCTGGATCGCGTTCTGGGCCGGGACATTGGGGCACAGCCGCATCGAGGCCAGCAGCGTGATGCCCTCCAGATAGTCGTGAGCGCGTTCGAGCGGACCGGTGACGACCAGCCAGGCCGAACGGTATCCGCACACGCGGTAGGCCTTCGAGAGGCCGTTGAAGGTCAGCGTGAGGACATCCGAGGCGATGCTCGCCATGGGAATGTGCACGGCATCGTCGTAGAGGATCTTGTCGTAGATCTCATCGGCCATCAGCACGAGATCGTGCCGCCGGGCCAGGTCGGCGATCCGCGTGAGGGTCTCGCGGCTGTAGACCGCTCCGGTCGGGTTGTTGGGGTTGATGACCACGATCGCCCGGGTGCGATCGGTGATCTTGGACTCCAGATCGTCGAGGTCGGGGTTCCAGCCGTTGTCCTCATCGCAGAGGTAGTGGACCGGTACGCCGCCGGCGAGATTGGTGACCGCGGTCCACAACGGATAGTCCGGGGCCGGGATCAGCACCTCGTCGCCGTTGTTGAGCAGCGCCTGCAGGGCGATCTGAATCAGCTCGGACACGCCGTTGCCGAGCCAGACATCGTCGATGTCGATCGCCGGGAAGCCCTCCTGCAGCTGATAGTGGTGCACGACGGCTCGGCGGGCGGGCTGAATGCCACGGGAGTCGGAGTAGCCGGCGGAGGTGGGCAGCGCGGCGATGACGTCCTGGAGGATCTCGCTCGGAGCGTCGAATCCGAAGGGCTGCGGGTTGCCGATGTTCAGTTTGAGGATGCGGTGGCCCTCCGCCTCCAAGGCCGCGGCGCGGGCGCTGACGGGCCCTCGGATGTCGTAGAGGACATCGCGCAACTTCTCGGACTGACGCACCACAGGACTCATGACCACATTCTGTCACCTCCCCCACCAGGCCCGGGAACCCGTTGAGCGTGGACGTTCCCCCTACTCGCTGCGCTCGTGGGAGGTGCCCCCACACTCAACGGGTTCGGGATCAGGAGAGGTCGCGGACGACGTCGAGGGCGTGCTGGAGGTCGGCGGGGTACGGAGACTCGAACTGCACGTATTCGCCCGAGCGGGGGTGATCGAAGCCCAGCCGCACCGCGTGCAGCCACTGCCGCTCCAGACCGACCTTCGCGGCAAGCGTCGGATCGGCACCGTACTGCAGATCACCGACGCACGGATGCTTCAAGGCGCTCATGTGCACGCGGATCTGGTGCGTACGCCCCGTCTCGAGCTTGATCGTCAGCAGCGAGGCATAACGATGCGCTTCGAGAGTGTCGTAGTGCGTGATACTCGGACGCCCGTCGCCGCGGACCGTGAACTTGAAATCGTGCTTGGGATGGCGGGCGATCGGCGCATCGATCGTGCCGGTGTGCGGATCCGGATGGCCCTGCACGAGCGAGTGATAGGTCTTGTCGACCGTCCGATCGCGGAAGGCCTGCTTCAGCACCGAGTACGCCTGCTCGGACTTCGCGACGACCATGAGCCCACTGGTGCCGACATCGAGGCGCTGCACGATGCCCTGGCGCTCCGGGGCACCGGAGGTAGAGATCCGCACCCCTGCCCCGGCGAGATGCCCAGAGACGGTCGGGCCCTCCCAGCCGACACTCGGATGGGCAGCGACCCCGATGGGCTTGTCGACCACCACGATGTCGTCGTCCTGGAAGACGATGTCCATGCCCTCGACGACCTCGGCCACCACCTCGGCGACACGTGCCGAGGGGATCTGCGCCTCCAGCAGCACGCCGGCGTCGACACGTTCGGACTTGACCGGGGCCACCCCGTCGAGGAGCACGAGACCCTCCGCGATCAGCTCACCCCCACGAGTGCGCGACAACCCGAACAGCCGTGAGAGCGCGACATCGACACGCTCCCCCGCCAGCCCCTCGGGCACATAGACCGACCTGCTCTCGTGCTCGCTCATCGCTTCGCCTCCTCCCGGGTGCCATCCAGACCGATGCCCTGGAAGGCGCGGATGACGATCATCACCGCAGCGATATTGAGGGAGAGGTCGGCGATATTGAACACGAACCAGTCGAACAGCTTCAGGAAGTCCACCACGTGCCCGTGCAGGGCCCCGGGGGCCCGGAAGATCCGATCGGTCAGGTTGCCCAGCGCTCCGGCGAGGAAGAAGCCGAAGGCCACCGCCCACCACCGGTCCCGCAGACGGCGGGCCATGAACAACAGCACCACGGTGGCGATGATCGCGATCACGCTGATGACGATGGTGAACTGCGCTCCGGTGCCGAAGGCGGCACCGGGGTTCCGCAAGAAGGACAGCCACAGCACACCGGGCACGACGGTGATGCTGTCGGCGCCCTCGAGATAGGCGACCGCGAGGATCTTGGAGATCTGGTCGATGCCCCAGACGACGGCAGCGACGATAGCGAACAAGCCGATGCGCGATCGGCGGGGACTCGGGGGCGTGGCGCTGGCTGCGTTACTCAGCGGCGCTCTTCTTTCCTCTTGCATTCCATGCACAGCGTAGCCCGTGGGAAGGCGAGGAGCCGCAACTTGCCGATCGGCTGGCCGCAGTTCTCGCAGATGCCGTAGGTGCCGTCGTCGAGTCGCTCGAGCGCCTTCTCGGTCTGGCTCAGCAGTTCCTGCTGGTTGGCGGCGAGGGACATCTCCGCATCGCGCTCGAGGCTGGTGGAGCCCACATCGGCCTGATCGTTACCGGCACCGTCGACTCCGGACGCGAGCAGATCGCGCAATTCCGCCGCGGAGGTCTTCAGCTCGGCGGCGAGTCGATCCAGGCCACCGAGAAGCTCGGCGCGGACCTGCTCGATCTCCTCATCGGTCCACGGATCCTCGTCGGCACGAACCGTCAATGACGTACTGGGCATGCGGGGACAGTAGACCGGAGCCGCCACCGAGGCAAGTCCACGGGTCCGTAGAATCGACCGTGTGACTTCGAACGCCGCGACCCCGCCCGATTCCGCCCGGAGCTACCAGCCCGTTCCGGCCCAGATCGACCTGCCGGGGGCCGAGCGCGAGATCCTCGACTTCTGGCGCCAGAACGGCACCTTCGCCGCCTCCCTCGACACTCCCCCGGATGCCCCGCGCTGGACCTTCTACGAGGGTCCCCCCACGGCCAACGGCACGCCGGGCACCCACCATGTCGAGGCGCGCGTCTTCAAGGACGTCTTCCCGCGGTTCAAGACGATGCAGGGCTATCACGTCGACCGCAAGGCCGGATGGGACTGCCACGGTCTCCCGGTCGAGATCGCCGTGGAGAAGGAACTGGGCTTCAACGGCAAGCCCGATATCGAGGCCTTCGGCATCGCCGAGTTCAACGCCCGCTGCCGCGAGGCGGTCCTGCGGAACGTGGACCAGTTCGAGGAGATGACCGACCGGATGGGCTACTGGGTCGATATGAGCGACCCGTACCGCACGATGGATCCCGAGTACGTCCAGAGCGTCTGGTGGGGGCTCAAGCGGATCTTCGACCAGGGCCTGCTCGTCGAGGACTACCGGATCGCCCCCTACTGCCCTCGCTGCGGGACGGCCCTGAGCGATCACGAGATCGCGCAGGGCTACGAGACCGTCACCGATCCATCCGTCTACGTGCGGCTGCCGTTGACCTCGGGCCCGCACGCCGGAGACGCCTCACTGCTGATCTGGACCACCACTCCGTGGACGCTGCCGAGCAACGCGCTGGTGGCGGCGCGGGCCGATGTCGAGTACGTCACCGCGACCGACGGCACCGAGACGGTCGTCGTCGCACGTGAGCTGCTGGAGGCCGTGCTCGGCGAAGGCTGGGAGGTCACCGATACCTTCACCGGCGCCGATATGGCCGGCTGGACCTACGAGCGTCCCTTCGGCATCGTCGAGTGGCCGGGCGAGGCGCACTTCGTCGTGACCGAGGACTACGTCACCACCGATGACGGCACCGGGCTGGTCCACCAGGCCACCGTCTTCGGCGAGGACGACTTCGCCTCGGTGCGCCGGCACGCCGTCGCGCTCGTCAACCCGATCACCACGGAGGGCCGGTTCGAGGACGGACTCGATCTCGTCGGCGGCATGTTCTTCAAGGACGCCGATCAGGTCATCATCGCCGACCTGCGCGAGCGCGGTCGGCTGTTCCGCTACCTCGACTACGAGCACTCCTACCCGCACTGCTGGCGCTGCCACACGCCGCTCATGTACTACGGGCTGCCCTCCTGGTACATCCGCACCACGCAGCGCAAGGATGATCTCCTCGCCGCCAACGAGTCCACCACCTGGTATCCCGAGCGGGTCAAGCACGGCCGCTACGGCGACTGGCTCGAGAACAATATCGACTGGGCGCTCTCACGCAATCGCTTCTGGGGCACGCCCCTGCCGATCTGGCGCAATGACGAGGATCCCGGCAAGCTCGTGTGCGTCGAGTCCCTCGCCGAGCTGTCCGAGCTGACCGGCCGAGACCTGTCCGAGCTCGACCCGCACCGTCCCTTCATCGACGAGGTCACCTTCACGGTCGACGGCGAGCCGGGCACCTACCGGCGTGTGCCCGAAGTCATCGATGCCTGGTTCGACTCGGGATCGATGCCCTTCGCTCAATGGGGTTACCCGCACGCCGAGGGGTCGAAGGAGCGCTTCGAGCGGGCCTTCCCCGCGCAGTACATCTGCGAGGCGATCGACCAGACTCGCGGCTGGTTCTACTCGCTCATGGCGGTCAGCACGCTCGTGTTCGGCCAGAACAGCTACGAGAACGTCGTCTGCCTGGGACACATCCTGGCCGAGGACGGCAAGAAGATGAGCAAGCACCTGGGCAACATCCTGCTGCCCATGCCGCTCATGGACGAGCACGGCGCCGATGCCGTGCGCTGGTTCATGGCCTGTTCCGGGTCGCCCTGGTCCGCTCGCCGGATCGGCAACGCGGCGCTGACCGAGATCGTTCGCAAGGTGCTGCTCACCTACTGGAACACCGTCGCCTTCCACGTGCTGTACGCCCGCGCCGAAGGCTGGGCTCCAGGGGCGTCGGAGGCGCCGCCGGTGTCCGAGCGCCCGGTGCTGGATCGCTGGCTGCTGTCGCAGACGCACCGGCTCATCGGCGATGTCACCGAGGCGCTGGAGGACTTCGACACCCAGACCGCCGGGCAGCGGCTCGCGGCCTTCGTCGACGATCTGTCGAACTGGTACGTGCGACGCTCACGCAAGCGCTTCTGGCGTGGCGACGCGGCCGCGCTGTCCACCCTGCACGAGGTGATCGACATCGTCACGCGGCTGCTCGCGCCGTTGGTGCCGTTCATCGCGGAGCGGGTGTGGCGTGATGTCATCGTCCCGGTCACCCCGGACGCGCCCGCGTCGGTTCACCTGGCCGACTGGCCGGTCGCCGACACCACGCTGATCGAGGAGGGACTGGCCGAGCGCGTCGACCTCGCCCGCCGGGTCACCGAGCTGGGCCGCGCCGCGCGCGCCGAGGCCAAGGTCCGCACGCGCCAGCCGCTGCGCCGCGCGCTGATCGGCTCGGCGCCGTACGAGGCCCTGAGCCCGGATCTGCGCGCCGAGGTGTGCGAGGAGCTCAACATCCGTGCCATCGAGTCCCTCGCGAGCGTGGGCGGCGATCTCGTCGACTACAGCGTGAAGGCGAACTTCCGCGCCCTCGGCAAGCGTTTCGGCAAGGGCACTCCCGCAGTCGCCGCGGCGGTCGCGAGCGCCGATCCCGCCTCATTCGCCGGACTCGGCGACGGCACGGTGACGGTCGAGGTGGAGGGCGAGAAGCTCGAGATCGGCGCCGACGACGTGATCATCACCGAACGTCCTCGCGAGGGCTGGGCCGTGGTCAACGAGCAGGGCGAGACCGTCGCGCTCGATCTCGAACTCGACGACGAGCTCCGGCGGGCCGGGCTGGCCCGCGAGATCGTGCGCGTGATCCAGGAGGCCCGCAAGAACTCGGGTCTGGAGATCACCGATCGTATCCAGGTGCGCTGGAATGCCGGCGAGACGGCGTCCGCCGCGATCGACGCGCACGCGGACTCCATCGCCGAGGAGGTGCTGGCCTCGTCCTTCGTCCAGGACCCGGCGGTGGACGATCAGGACTCGGCCGTGCGCGACGCCGACCTCTCCCTCACCTTCACCGTCATCCGCGCCTGAAGCCCGACTTGTGCCGGGTTGTGGCCCTCAACCGACGTGGAAAAGGGCCACAACCCGGCGAAAGTCGGCCCGGAGGGCATAACGCAGCAGGCCCCGCACCGATCGGTGCGGGGCCTGCTGCGTGATACCTGGTGTCAGCCCTTGTCGACGGGTGTCGAGGCGATGTCGTCGGCAGCGAGAATGCGGTTGCCGCCACGACGCACCTGCGAGGTGGGCTCGACATTCTCCTGCTCCGAGAGCTGCTTGAGCTGGTTCTCGAAGTAGGCCTTCAGACGCGCGCGGTACTCGCGCTCGTAGGCGCGCAGGTGGTCGACCTCGGTCTGCAGCTCCTGCCGCTGACGCTCGATATCGGCCAGGATCTGCTGACGACGCTGGTTGGTCTCTTCGTCGAGCTTGTGCGCGCGCATGCGGGCGACGGCCTCGACGCGCTCGGCCTTCTCCTTGGACTCGGTCTCGAGCCGCTCGGCCTCGCTGCGGGCATTGCCGAGCAGCTGGTCGGCCTCTTCCTTGGCCGAGTCCATGAGCTGATCGGCGTTGGTGGACGCGATCTCCAGCAGTCGGGCGGCGGCGACGGACGCCTCGCTGACCGTGGCGACCTTCTGCGGCTCCGGCGTGGGCTCCGCCTTGACCGGCTCCGGGGTGGGCTCCGGCTCGGGCTCGGGCTCCTTGACCGGCTCGGGCTTGGCGGGCTCGGGCTCCTTGACCGGCTCGGCCGGCTGCGCCACCTGCAGACGGGTCTGCTCGGCGGGTGCGGGAGCGGCACCGCCACCGGCCTCCAGCTTCGAGCGCAGCTCGGCGTTCTCGGCGAGGAGACGCTCGAGCTCGGCCTCCACCTCGTCGAGGAACTGGTCGACCTCGCCCATGTCATAGCCTTCACGCAGCCTCACGGCTGTGAAGCGCTTCTCGCGCACGTCTTCCGGCGTCAAGGGCATCGATTCACCTCTAGGTATGTATCCATCTCTGGGGCTCACCGGACGGGACCGGCGGTGTCACCCTCCACCGTACTCTGTGGCAGTGCAGGGCTGCTACGCACCTACCGCATCGGCGTCCAGTCAGCGCGATCCAGCCTAGTACATGAGGCCGCGCGCCACGCCCTGAGCGATGACCAGGACGATGATGAGGATCATCGGCGAGAGGTCCAGCATCACCTGCCCCAGTCGGATCGGGGGAATGACCTTGCGCAGGGCCCGCAACGGCGGGTCCGTCACGGTGTAGATCACCTCGCAGATCACTGCCACGAAGCCACTCGGTCGCCACTGGCGCGCCAACACCTGGATCCAGTCGACCACGAAGCGGGCGATGACCAGCCAGATGGCGACCTGCAGGATGATCCAGATGATCTGTGCGATCGTCGAGCCCATCGATCAGCTCTGGTTGTAGAAGCCGCCGGCCACGATGGCCTGCTTGTCCTCCTCGGACACCACGATGCTCTCCGGGGAGAGCAGGAAGACCTTGGCGGTGATGCGGTTCAGGGAGCCGTGCGAGGCGAAGACCAACCCGGCGGCGAAGTCGACGAGGCGCTTGGCGTCTTCGTCGCTGATATCCGACAGGTTCATGATCACCGGCACACCGGAACGGAAGTGCTCGCCGACCGTGCGGGCATCGTTGTAGGTGTGCGGGGTGACCGTCTCGATCCGGGAGAGGTCCGTCGGGCCGACGAAGTTGGCGGCGCGTCGCTCGTCGAGATCGGCGACCGGGCGTACCGAGGGCCGGAAGGTCTGCTGCTCGGGCTCGGCGACCTGCGCACGCGGCGCCTGGGCACGCGAGGTGCGGGCGGGAGCGTTCCGGACGGGCCCCGACTCCTCGAAGTCGACGTCGTCGTAGTCGGCCTGCTCGACGAGGCCGAGGTACTCTCCGACTTTCCGCATTGCGCCTGCCATGGCTTCTCCGTCAGTGTCGTGCGTTGGGTGGTCTAGTGCGAGGTTACTGCAATGAACGGCGTTCCCCGAGGATCGAACGACCGATCCGCAGGTGTGTCGCGCCGTGGGCGATCGCCGCGGCGAAGTCACCGCTCATGCCGGCCGACACGATGTCGGCCGCCGGATGGTCCTGACGCAGCCGATCGGCGATCCGCGCCAGGTGCTCGAAGCTCGGGGCAGGGTCCGCCCCGAGCGGTGCGACGGTCATCACACCGCGGAGCCGGAGGCCTGGCAGGTCGGCGATGGCGTCGGCGAGCCCGGGCACGTCGGCGGGCTCGGCACCGGCTCGCCCGGCGTCGTCGCCGCCGAAATCGACCTGCACGAGCACCTCGATCTCCCGCTCGGCGGACTCGGCCCCTCGCGAGAGCGATCGGGCGAGTTTGGCCCGGTCGACGCTCTGCACGACATCGGCGTACCGGGCGACCTGGCCGGCCTTGTTGGTCTGCAGCCCGCCGACGAAGTGGAGCCGGGGCATGGTCACGCCCTCAGGGAGGATCGTCTCGAGCTCTTCGCGCTTGTCCCTCGCCTCGGGATGCCGGTTCTCCCCTACGTCGGTGATCCCGAGCGCGGCGAGCGACGCCACGTCCGAGGCCGGATAGGTCTTGGTGATCGCCACGAGGGTGAGGTCCTCGCGGGAGCGCCCCGCGGCCGCACAGGCGGCCGCGATCTCGTCCTCGACGACACCGAGCTGCCGACGCAGCTGCTTGTCTCGCGTCGCGGATCGATCGGTCACCGGGCCTCCTCGTCGTGCATCGTCAGGAGCATGGCGAATCGTCCCGCCCGCTCGCCGTCGCGTCGGTAGGAGTGGAATCGCTCGTCTTCGAGCGTGCAGACATCGAGATCGGTGATCGCGACGCCCTCGGCGGTGAGCTGCGAGGCGACTGCCGCGCCGAGGTCGATCGACGGGGTGCCCCACGACGTCGTCGAGGACGCTCCGGGCACCCGCTCATCGACCTCTGCCGCCAACGCGGCGGGCACCTCGTAACAACGGCCGCAGACGTGCGGGCCGATCCATGCGTGCAGCGATGTGGCGCCGTCGGCCCGCAATCGGGCGACGGCGGCCGGGACGATGCCCTCGGCGGTGCCGGCTCGACCGGCGTGGACGACGGCCCCCAGCGGGAGGTGATCGTCGGCCAACACGATCGGCACGCAGTCGGCGACGCGGACGGCAGCCACCACACCCGGACCCTCGACGAGCAACGCGTCGGCGGCCGGCGCCGAGGCCGGGTCCGCGATGGCGATACCGACACCGTGTACCTGGCGCATCAGCGCTACCGGGACGCCGGCGAAGGCCTCGGAGACGCGTTCGAGGACACTCGGCTCGCCCGCACGCAGGTCGCTGCGGGCGTCCGTGACGGCGAACTCGGCCAGGCCGTGACGCTCGCGATGCCAGAACACCGTCAGCGCAGGAAGTCCGGGACGTCCAGGCCGTCGTTGAAGTCGCTCTGCGAGGCCGGCTCCGGCTCCGGTCGTGGAGCGGGCTCCGGGGAGGCCGCCGGGGGTGCCTGATGACGGGCCGGCTCCTGACGCGGCGCCGAGCCGCCCGGCTGCGAGGACGGCGCGGCGGGTGCCTGGCGCGGCTGCTCCGCTGGGGCGGGCTGCGTGGGCTCGCCCCGCAGGAGCGCGGGCTGCGAGGCATCGCGGGCCTTGGGCTCTCCGCCGTCGAAGCCGGCCGCGATGACGGTGACGCGCACCTCGTCCCCGAGCGAATCGTCGATGACCGCGCCGAAGATGATGTTGGCCTCGGGATGCACCGCATCGCTGACCAGGCCGGCAGCCTCGTTGATCTCGAACAGGCCGAGATCCGAGCCGCCCGCGATGGACAGCAGCACGCCCCGGGCACCCTCGATGGAGGCCTCCAGCAAAGGACTCGACACGGCCATCTCGGCCGCGACGGCCGCGCGCTGCTCGCCGCGAGCCGAGCCGATGCCCATCAGCGCGGAGCCGGCATCGCTCATGACCGACTTGACGTCGGCGAAGTCGAGGTTGATCAGACCCGGCGTGGTGATGAGGTCGGTGATGCCCGAGACGCCCTGGTAGAGCACCTGGTCGGCCTGGCGGAAGGAGTCGAGCAGGCTGACATTGGGGTCGCTGATCGAGAGCAGGCGGTCGTTCGGGATCACGATGAGGGTGTCGACCTCCTCGCGCAGCCGCTGGATCCCGTTGTCGGCCTGATTGGAACGGTTGCGTCCCTCGAACTTGAAGGGGCGCGTGACGACGCCGATCGTCAGGGCGCCGAGCGAGCGGGCGATCCGCGCGACGACGGGTGCGCCACCGGTGCCGGTGCCGCCGCCCTCGCCCGCGGTGACGAAGACCATGTCGGCGCCCTTGAGCGCGGCCTCGATCTCGTCGGCGTGGTCCTCGGCGGCCTTCTGACCGATCTCGGGATTGGCTCCGGCGCCGAGGCCGCGCGTGGAGTCGCGTCCGACATCGAGCTTGACATCGGCATCGCTCATGAGCAGTGCCTGGGCGTCGGTGTTGATGGCGATGAACTCGACACCCTTGAGACCGACCTCGATCATGCGGTTGACGGCGTTGACGCCGCCGCCCCCGATGCCGACCACCTTGATCACCGCGAGGTAGTTCTGAACCGCCATCTGCCTTGCCCTTCGTTCGCTGACTGCCCTGGAGTGAGACTGTGAACCTTAACCCTCAGGTCGAGGTTTATAGTTATGTCAACCTCTCGATGATGAAACTCTAGGTGTCGCCCCGCGGTCGATCCCGCCAACACGCCGGACGATCGGCGACATCTGCGATCGGGTCGAGTCCGGACGTGCCTCGCGTCACGCGCGTCGGCGGGTCACGTCACGCCGAGTGGTGCGATCCCGACCGCGAGTGGTGGGGGGGGGGGGGGGGCCCCGGCGGGGGGGGGGGGGGGGGGGCGGCCCCCCCCCCCCCCCGCCCGGCGCGGGGGGCCCCCCCCCCCCCCCCCCCGCGGAACGGGGACGACGCGGGTGACGGGGAGATTCACTCGCGCGTGGTGGGGCGGGTGGGGACGCTCACGTCGTACTCGCTCGCGGGGAGGTTCAGCAGCACCTTCAGCACCCGCAGCTTGGCCTTCGCCTCGCCGGCGCTCCCCCACATGATCATCCGGCCGTCGGCCAGCGCCAGCTCCACCGAATCCACCGTCTCGGCCCGCACCTGGGCCACGCCGTTCGCGAGTGCCGGGTCGATGCTCCGCACCTCGTCGGCGACCTGAGCCGCGGCGGCGAGGACATCCTCGTCATCGGTATCGACCTGGAGCTCCAGCAATCCCTCGGGCGGCGGATCGGCGGGCAGGAAGACCACGCCCTCGCCGTCGACGAGCCATGGACCGGCACCCTGCTGGACCCAGGCGACCGCCTCGCGCTCGGTGACCGAGACGCTCACGGCATCGGGCCATCCCCGGGAGACATCCACTGTCAGCGCCGGAGGCAGCGCATCGGTCACGCGCTCCTCGATAGCCTCGGTGTCGAGCCGGGCCAGCGGCGTGCCGAGCGGCACCTCGGCGGCCTGGACCACCTGCTCCTCGGTGAGCTGCTCCACACCGCTCACCCGGACCTTCTGCGCCACCAGCAGATCGGAGAACCAGATCGCCCACACGGCCGCCCCCACGAGGGCGACCACCAGCGCGGCCAGGAGTCCACGCTTCCAACGGCGGCGGCGCCGCTGGCGCATCCGCTCCTCGAAGGCTGTCCTCGTCACCGGCTCTCCAGCGACGCCAGCAACCGCGGCCCGACCTCCGTGATGTCACCGGCGCCGAGGGTGACCACGACGTCGCCGGGGCGCACGAGTGTCATGAGCCGATCGGCCGCTTCGCCGACCGGTCCGATCGCGTGCGCGGGCACACCGGTCACCGCATCGGCCACGAGTTGAGCCGTGACCTCCGGGTCCGGATCCTCGCGGGCCAGATAGATGTCGACCACCGCGACCTCGTCCGCTGCGGAGAGGGCCTGTCCCATCAGCGAGCCGAAGATCCGGGTCCGGCTCACCAGGTGGGGCTGGAACACCGCCACCAGACGCGCGCCATCGGCCACCTGCCGCGCCGCGGCCAGGTCCGCCACGAGTTCGGTCGGGTGATGCGCGTATGAGTCGTACACCCGCACTCCCCCGGCCTCGCCCTTGTACTCCATCCGTCGCGCGGCCCCGGCATAGGTGCCGAGACCGCGGGCCAGCGCGGACGGCTCGTGGCCGAGCACCGAGCCGGCGGCCAGGGCCAGCAGCGCGTCCTGGGCGTAGTGGCGTCCCGGCACCGCGAGCTCGAGCGGCACCGAGACACCGTCGACCATGGCGGTCAGCAGCGTGCTGCCCCCCTCGACCCGCAGGCCGTGCGCGGTGACATCGGCCGGGGTGTCGAGGCCGACCGTCACGACCCGCAGCCCGGCTGAACGGGCCACCTCGGCGAGCCGTTCGGCTCCTGGATCGTCGATCGCCAGCACCACCGCGGTCTCGACCGTCGCGATGAAGTCGGCGAAAGCCCGCTCGTACGCCTCGACGCTCCCCCACACGTCGAGGTGGTCGGCGTCGACATTCGTGACCAGTGCCACCTGCGGGTGGTAATGCAGGAACGCGCCGTCGCTCTCATCCGCCTCGACCACGAAGATGTCGTCAGCACCTGCGCGCGCATTGGTGCCGAGGGAGGGGATCTCGGCCCCGATCGCGAACGAGGGATCGGCGCCTGCGCCCTGCAGCGCGCAGGTCAGCATCGCCGTGGTGGTGGTCTTGCCGTGCGTGCCGGCCACGGCCACGGTGACCGCGGGCGGGGTCATCAGCGAGGCGAGGCCGGCCGAGCGCGGCCAGAGCCGCACGCCGGCCCGCTGAGCTTCGAGGATCTCCGGATTGTCCTCGCGGACCGCCGTGCTCGCGATGACCGTGTCGACACCGGCGAGGTGCTCGCCGTTCTGGCCGACGAAGCACTCGATGCCCTCGGCCCGCAACGACGCCAAGACATCCGAGTCACGCGCGTCCGATCCCTGCACCCGCAGGCCCCGCTGCGCCATGATCCGGGCGATGGCCGACAATCCGGCACCGCCGATGCCGATGAAGTGCACGGTGCCGAGCTCGGCGGCCGGCAGGACGTGCTCGGGGACCGGGATCCTCACCGGCGCTCCCCTCCGGCCAGGTGGATCAGCTCGGCGAGCCGCTCCGCGGCATCCGCGCGGACGATGTCCGATGCCGCCCTCGACATCTGATCGAGTGCGGACGGATCGGTCACCAGCGGGATGACGGCCTGCTCGACCCAGGCGGAGGTGAACGCGGCATCGTCGATGAGCACGCCGCCTCCGGCCTCGACGACGGGATGGGCGTTCAAGGCCTGCTCCCCGTTGCCGATCGGCAGCGGCACGAAGGCCGCGGGAAGCCCCACGGCGGCGACCTCCGTGACCGTGTTGGCACCCGACCGGCACACCGTGAAGTCGGCGGCGGCGTAGGCGAGGTCCATGCGCTCGATGAACGGGATGACCCGATAGGGCGGGGCGCCGGGCGCGGTCTCGACCGGCACCTCGTCGGGACGACCGGCGGCGTGCAGCACCTGCACGCCTGCCGCGGCGAGCGCGGGAGCGGCACCCGCCATCGCCTGATTGATGCGACGCGCGCCCTGGGATCCGCCCGTCACCAGGATGGTCGGACGGTCGGGGTCGAGCTCGAAGAATCGCCGCGCCTCGGAGCGCTCGGCATGCCGGTCGAGGGACGCGATCTCACGGCGGATCGGCAAGCCGAGGTACTGGGCGTGCGGCAGCACCGTGTCGGGGAAGCTCGTGGCCACGTGCTGGGTGAACCGGGCGCCCAGCTTGTTGGCGATCCCCGGCAGCGCGTTGCCCTCGTGGACGACGATCGGCAGTTTGCGGCGGCGCGCCGCGAGATAGGCCGGCACCGAGACATAGCCCCCGAAGCCCACCACGACGTCCGGGGAGAACCGGTCCATCACGTCGAGGGTCGCCTTGACCGTGCGCCGTAGCCGGACGGGCACCTTGACGAGATCCGGGCCCGGGCGGCGTGGGAGCGGCACCGGCGGCACCAGCTCGAGCTCGTAGCCGGCGGCCGGAACGAGCTCGACCTCGAGACCACGCGGAGTGCCGAGGCACACCAGGTCGTCGCCGGCGGCGCTCAGGACGGCCGCGGTCGCGAGCAGCGGTGAGGTGTGTCCGGCGGTCCCCCCGCCGGCGAGCAGCACGCGCATCGTCACACCGCCGCCTTACGACGACGGCTGGTGGCCAGCGCACGCGCGGCCCCGGGTTCGGTGGTGGCGCACTTGGCGAGGAAGCCGAGTCCGACGAGTGTGGCGAGCAGGCTGGACCCTCCGTACGAGATGAGCGGCAACGGGATGCCGATGACCGGCAGCAGACCGACCACCATGCCGACGTTGATGATCGCCTGCGACAACAGCCAGATCGTGATGCCCGCCGCCGTGTACCGCGCGAAGCGGTCGCGGGCGCGCATGGCGATCCGGAAGCCGACGAAGCCCAGCATGACGAAAAGCGCCAAGAGCACGAGGGTTCCGGCCAGGCCGAGCTCCTCGCCGATGACGGCGAGGATGAAGTCATTGTGCGCCTCGGGGAGCGCGCCCCACTTCTGCCGGCTCTGCCCGAGCCCGACCCCGCCGAAGCCGCCTCGCGCGAAGGCCATCATCGCCTTGATCGACTGGTGACCGGCTCCCTCGGGGTCCGCGGTCGGGTCCAGGAAGCTCAGCATGCGCGTCACACGGTGCGGAGCCGTCGCGACGAAGAACACCGAGACGACACCGATCGCCAGCCCCAGGAACCACATGTACCGGGCAGGCAGGCCGGCCACCCACAGCATGCCCACGATCACCGCGAAGAGCACGAGCGCGGTGCCGAGGTCGTCCTGGGCGACGACCATCGCCGAGACCGCGCCGGCCACGGGGAGCATCGGCGTGAGGATGTAGCGCGGTGTGCCGAGGTACTTGTGCCGCCGGTCGTACAGGTCCGCGATCCACAGCACCAGCACGAGCTTGGCGAGCTCGGACGGCTGCAGGTTGAATCCGCCGAACAGCGGCAGCCAGTTGCGGTTGCCGTTGACCTCCAGGCCGAGAGGCGTGAACGTCAAGACGATGAGCACGACGACGATCAGCAGCACGGGGCGGATCAGCATCCGCAGCTTGTCCATCGGCATCCGCAGCACGATCAGGAAGCCCACCACGCCGAGCCCGGCGAAGATCACCTGGCGCGTCACGATGTAGAAGGAGTCTCCGTAGGTGCGCAGCGCGAACACCGAGCTGGCGCTCAGCACCATGATGAGGCCGAGCCCCAGCAGGATCGCGGTGAGGCCGAGGACGAGCTGATAGGAGGCGAGCGGGCGTGCCAGCACCTGGCGCACCGATTCCATCGCCGCGGACGCGCGGCGGGGTCGAGTGCTCGTACGAGACTCACTCATGGGTAAATCCTTCAACGAGGCGGGGAAGATCGGGGAAGGAGAAAGCTGGTCGGGACTACGTGCGCTCGGCGAGACGTCGGACCGCCTCGGCGAACAACTCGCCACGTTGCGCGTAGTCGGTGAACTGGTCCATGGAGGCGCAGGCGGGTGCAAGGAGCACCGTGTCACCGTCGACGGCGAACGACGACGCGACCTCGACCACACGATCCATGAGGTCATCCTCGCCCGTCTCGACCTCGACCACCGGCACCTCGGGCGCGTGTCGCGCCAGCGCTTCGGCGATCAGGGACCGGTCCCGGCCGATCAGGACGACCGCCCGCAGGCGGTCGCGGGCACCCTCGACCAGCCCGTCGAAGGTCGCGCCTTTGGCGAGCCCACCGGCGATCCAGACCGCGCTCTCGACCGCGGACAGCGCAGCGCCGGCCGCGTGCGGGTTGGTGGCCTTGGAGTCGTCGACATAGCGGATGCCGCCGATCCGGCCGACCTCCGCGACCCGGTGCGGTCCCGGGCGGAAGGCACGCAGTCCCGCACGGACGGCGGCGGGCTCGACGCCGTGGGCCCGAGCGAGCGCGGCGGCGGCGAGGGCGTTCTCGATCACATGGGGCGCGTCGGCATAGAGATCGTCGAGCGATCCCAGCTCGGCCGCCTGCTCGGCACGGTTCTCCACGAAGGCGCGGTCGGCCAGCAGATCGTCGACGACCCCGAGCTCGCTGAGTCCGGGGACACCGCGGGTGAAGCCGATCGCCCGCGCGCCCTCGATCACGTCCGCCTCCTCCACGAGCCGTCGCGTCACCGGATCGGCCACGTTGTAGACGCAGGCGCGCTGCACGTTCTCGTACACGCGGCCCTTGGCAGCCGCGTAGGCGTCCGCTCCCCCGTGCCAGTCGTAGTGGTCGGGAGCGATATTGAGGACGGCCGCCGCCTCGGCGGACATCGAGGAGGTCCAGTGCAGCTGGAAGCTGGAGAGCTCGACCGCGAGCACGTCGTAGCCCTCGGGATCCATGACGGCCTCGAGGACAGGCGTGCCGACATTACCGACGGCCCGTGCTCGCAGTCCCGCCGCGAGCAGGATCTGCTCCAGCATCTGGACCGTGGTGGTCTTGCCGTTGGTGCCGGTCACGACGAGCCACGGCGCGGCGTCGGGACCGCGCAGCCGCCAGGCGAGCTCGACCTCGCCCCAAATCGGGATGCCGCGCTCCGCTGCCTCCGCCAGCAGCGGGGTGTCGGGGCGCCAACCCGGCGAGGTCACGACGATGTCGATGTCGTCGGGCAGGGCGTCGGTGGCCCCAGGGCCCAGACGGACATCGGCTCCCAGGATCCGCAGGAGCGTGGCCTGCTCCCGCCGCGCGGCGTCGCCCTCCGAGGAGTCGACCGCGATGACCGAGGCACCGAGATGCGTGAGGGTGTCGGCCGCGGCGAAACCGCTCACACCGAATCCCGTGACGAGGGCACGCACGCCCTCCCAGGAGTCGTCCCGTCCGAGCGCGTCCACGTCGATCCCGCTCACTGGCGGCTGATCCAATCCCAGTAGAAGACCGCGACTCCGGCGAGGACGCACAGCCCGCAGATGATCCAGAACCGGACCACGATGGTGATCTCGGCCCAGCCCTTGAGCTCGAAGTGGTGCTGCAACGGCGCCATGCGGAAGACCCGCTTGCCACCGGAGATCTTGAAGTAGCCCACCTGGATGATCACCGAGAGCGTGATGATGACGAACAGTCCGCCCAGCAGCACGAGGAGCAACTCGGTGCGCGTCATCAACGCGAGTCCGGCGATCGCGCCGCCGAGCGAGAGCGAGCCGGTGTCGCCCATGAAGATCTTGGCCGGCGACGTGTTCCACCACAGGAATCCGAAGCAGGCGCCGGTGAGCGCCGCGGCGATCGTGGCGAGATCCATCGGATCGCGGACCTCGTAACAGCCGGCCGCCAGGTCGTAGGCGCAGTTCTGGTTGTACTGCCAGACGTTGATGACGACATAGGCCCCGAACACCATGACCGAGGCCCCGGTCGCGAGGCCGTCGAGACCGTCGGTGAGGTTGACGCCATTGGACGTGGCCGCGATGAGCAGCAGCACCCACACGATGAGCGCCACCGTCGGCAGTGTCCACCCCGGGATGTCACGCGCGAAGGAGATCGCATGGGTGATCGGCGTCTGCCCGCGGTCGTCCTCCCAGCCGATGGCGAGCACGGCGAAGATGAGGCCGACCGAGACCTGCCCGATCATCTTGGCCTTGCTGCGCAGGCCGAGGGAACGTTGCTTGGAGATCTTGATGTAGTCGTCGAGGAAGCCGATCAGGCCGAGACCGACGAACAGGAACAGCAGCAGCCACCCCGAGGGGCTCGGCCAGAAACCGGTGGCCAGCTTGGCCACCGCGTAGGCGAGCACCACCGAGAAGATGATGACGATGCCGCCCATCGTGGGCGTGCCGCGCTTGGTGTGGTGCGAGGTCGGACCGTCGTCGCGGATGAGCTGCCCGTATCCCTTGGCGACGAGCACGGAGATCGCCCACTTGGTCCCGACGAGCGTGCCCAGGAGTCCGAGGGCACCGGCGATCAGGACAGCAAGCACGGGGCGGTTTCCTTTCGAAGACAGGTCGTCGTCATCGGTCAGCGGCGAGCAACGCGTCGGCGACACGCTCGAGCCGTTCGCCCCTCGATGCTTTCACGAGCACCACGTGACCGGGCCGCAGGCTCCTGTCGAGTGTACGGATGGCGTCCGCGGGCGTCGCGGCGACCTCGGCGATCGCTCCCGCCCCGCGCGCGATGTCCTCGGCGTGGTCGCCGACAGCGACCACACGTCCGATGCCCAGGCTCGCCGCCAGGGCGCCGACCGCCTCGTGGTCCTCGCGCGCCCGCTCTCCGAGCTCCAGCATGCTGCCCAGGACCGCGACCGAGCGGGCGGTATCGGCCAGGCCGGCCAGGGCGCGCAGCGCGGCCTCCATCGACTCCGGATTCGCGTTGTAGGCGTCGTTGACGACGACGACCCCGTCGGCGCGCTCGTGGCGTTCCATCCGCATGGGCGACCGCGGCCCGGCGGTCGCCAGCGAGGCGACGGCCGCCTCGGTCGCGATGCCCGCGGCCCGGGCGGCGGCGAGCGCCGCTGCCGCGTTGAGCACCTGGTGCGGTCCCAGCTGCGCGACCGTCAGATCGCGATCGGCTCCCTCGACGCGGGCCAGGACATGCGGATGGCCAGCGGCGTCCGTGGTCACCTCTCCGGTCAATCGGACGTCCTCGCCGGCGAAGCCGAAGGTGGCGACATGTGCCGCGGTGCGCGAGGCCATGGCGGCGACGCGGTGATCATCGGCATTGAGGACGGCGACTCCCCCACTGCCGACGGCCTCGACCAGTTCGCCCTTGGCCAGCGCCGTGATCTCCGGTGTGCCGAACTCTCCGAGGTGGGCGGAGCCGACATTGAGGACCACGCCGATGTCCGGCGGCGCGATCCCGCACAGATACGCGATGTGGCCGATGCCACGAGCCCCCATCTCCACGACCAGGTACCTGGTGTCCGCATCGGCTCGCAGGACGGTGAGGGGCACACCCAGCTCGTTGTTGAACGAGCCGCGCGGGGCGACCGTCGGGGCCTGGTCGCCGAGGACGCCCGCCAGCATGTCCTTGACGCTCGTCTTGCCGTGCGAACCGGTGATCGCGATCACGGTGATCTCACCCCGCTCGCGTAGTACCTCCAGACTGTGCCGGGCGAGCGCCGCCATGGCGGCGGGAACGTCGTCGACCACCACCGCCGGTCCTTCGACCTCTGCGGTGACGAGCGCCAGTGCGGCACCGTCGGCGAGCGCTCCCGGCACGAAGCGATGTCCGTCGGCGTGATCGCCGGCCATCGCGGCGAAGATCGCCCCCGGTGCCGTCTCCCGCGAGTCGATGACGACCGGTCCGGGCACCGCGAGGCCGGGATCGGCGCGCAGAGCGCCGCCGGTGATCTCGGCGATATCGGCCGCGGTGAGTCCGGCGATCATCGCAGCGACTCCAGACACTCGCGGACGACATCGCGATCGTCGAAGGGGTGGACGACGCCGTCGATCTCCTGCCCGCGCTCGTGCCCCTTGCCCGCGACGACGACCGTGTCCCCGGCCCGCGCCATCGAGAGGGCCTCGGCGATCGCCGCCCGCCGGCCGGCGACCTCGACGACCTCGGCTCGGGCATCGCGCGCCCCCTCGATCACCGCGGCCCGGATGTGCGCCGGGTTCTCCGAGCGCGGGTTGTCATCGGTGACCACGAGGATGTCCGCACGCTCGGCCGCGGCGGCGCCCATGACGGAGCGCTTGCCGCGGTCACGGTCGCCCCCGGCGCCGAGCACGATGATGAGACGCCCCTCCGTCACCGGTCGCAGGGCCTCCAGCACGGCCACGATCGCGTCCGGCTTGTGCGCGTAGTCGACCACCACGGTCACGTCTCGCCCGGAGTCGATCCGTTCCATCCGGCCGGGTACACCGGGGCTCCGCGCGATTCCTGCCGCGGCTGCGCGCGGATCGCGTCCGGAGACGGCGAGGGCGGCCACGACGGCGGCCGCGTTGGCCACATTGAACGCACCGGGCAGCGGCACCACGAGCTCGATCTCATCGCCGTCGGGGGTCCGGAGCACGGCACGCGACCCGAGCGGCTGTGCCTCGAGCTCGGCGATCCGCCAGTCGGCGGGCTCCTCTCCCGTCGAGACCGTGGTGATGGGGATCTCGGCCTCGGCGGCGAGGCGGCGGCCGTAGTGATCGTCGACCAGGACGACCCCGGCCCGGGCGTGCTCGGGCGCGAACAGTCGCGCCTTGGCCTGGAAGTAGTCCTCCATGTCGGCATGGAAGTCCAGGTGGTCGCGACCGAGGTTCAAGAAGACGCCGACATCGAAGGCGAACCCGTCGACCCGGCCCTTGACGAGGGCGTGGCTCGAGACCTCCATCGCACAGGCGGTGACCTCCTCCTCGCGCATGACCGCGAAGAGCGCTTGCAACGCGGGCGCCTCGGGGGTCGTCAGCGTCGACGCCGCCGGCACGCCGGCGATCCGGGTGCCGATCGTGCCGATGACCGCGGGCCGCTCGCCGCTGAGCGCCGCCTCCGCCAGATAGGTGCTGGTGGTCTTGCCCTGGGTGCCGGTGATGCCGATCGTGGTGAACGCCTCACTGGGATGGTCGTACACGTCCGCCGCGAGATCGGCGAGGACCCGGCGTGGGTCCTCCACCACGAGATACGGCAGTCCGTCGGGGACGCACTGCAATCCCCGCGCATCGGTCAGCACCGCCACCGCGCCCGAGGCCGCGGCCCGGTCGGCGAAGCGCGCACCGTGCGTGCTCGCGCCCGGCAGCGCCGCGTAGAGATCTCCGGGCCGCACCTCCGCGGTGTTCAAGCTCAACCCTGTCACCTCGGCCTCGCCGTGCGGACGGACGCCGAGCCGATGCGCCAGCGAACGCAGCGAACGATGCGGGGGCTCGGTCGGGCGTACCCGCATGGACTCCTCAACCACGCCTCCGACACTAGTGCCCCGCACTAGTCCCCCGCGCGAGGGCGACGAGCGGCCTCGTCACGTGTCATCGTCCTCACCAGTACTGCGCGACCTCGGGCGACGGCGAGCCCGTGGGCATGACGCCGAATCGCTCGAGTGCCATCGACATGATGTCGTGGAAGATCGGGGCGGCCAACGAGCCACCACCGGCGCCGCCCGGCGCCTTGTCGATGACGATGTAGGTCACGAAACGCGGCTTGTCCGCGGGAGCGAAGCCGACGAAGGACACCAGGTTCTGACCCCGCAGATAGCGTCCCGTGTCCGGATCGACGCGCCACGCCGTACCGGTCTTGCCCGCCACACGGTAGCCGTCGACCTGGGCCAGCGGCGCCGTTCCGTCGTCGGCGGTGACCGCCTCCATCATCCGGGTGACCTGTGCAGCCGCCTCGGGTGACACCACACGCTCCGGCTCGTCCTGCTCGATCTTCTTCTCGGTGCCGTCCGGCGCGATCGTCGACTCGACCACCGTCGGATCGCAGCCCATGCCGTCATTGGCGATGACGCCGATCGCGCGCAGCATCTGCACGCCGGTCACCGAGATGCCCTGCCCGAAGGCGGTCGTGGCGTGCTTGGCCCGGGTCCAGCTGTCGGCATCCTCGACGATGCCCGCGGACTCGCCCGGCAGGCCGACACCGGTCTGCTCGCCGAAGCCGAACTTGCGCAGGTAGTCGTAGAAGGTCTGATCGTCCATCTGCTGAGCCGCGACGATCGTGCCGAGGTTCGAGGACTGGGCGATGACTCCGGCCGCGGTCATCTGCAGCACGCCGTGGTCCCAGTGGTCGCCGATCCGGAAGCCGTCGATGGTCATGCTCTCGGGCACCCGCACCTTGGAATCGGCGTTGATGAGCCCCTGATCGGCCAGCGCCGCCATCGTCACGGGCTTCATGACCGATCCCGGCTCGTACACCGTCTGTGTGGCACGCGAGACCGTGTTCTGGTCGGTGATGCCCTGGCGGGTGTCGGGATTGAAGGTCGGTGCCTGCGACATCTGGAGGATCTGGCAGGTCTTGACGTCCATCGTGATCGCGAGCCCCCAGGCCGAGCCGGTCGACGACACGACCTCGGAGAGCCGCTGGTCGGCGAACCACTGCAGGTCGCGGTCGATCGTGGTCTTCACCGCGGTGCCGGGCACCATCTCCTCGACGGTGTTGTCGGCCATCGGGATGCGCTGTCCGGTCGAGGAGACCTCGTAGGTGCTCGACCCGTCGGTGCCGGTCAGCTGGTCGTCGAACATCTGCTCGATGCCCTGGACGCCCTTGCCGGAGTTGTCGGTGAAGCCGAGGAGATTCGCCGCGAGCGACCCGCCCGGGTAGCTGCGTAGATTCTCCTTCTCGGTGAAGACACCGGTGTACTTCGCGTCGCGCACGGCCTTGACCGCATCGGAGGCCTCGGAGGCGGGGATGTCGCGGACGACGTAGACGAAGCGCGAGTCCGGGGTCCGGAGCTTCTCGATCGTGTCGAAGTAGTCGATCTCGCCGGGCAGCTGCTCATAGAGGATGCGGGCGATCTGCGGGGCGTGCTCGGACGTCATGCTCGGATCGGCCGTGACGGTGAGTCCATCGGTATTGGAGGCGAGCTCCACGCCGTTACGGTCGACGATCGCGCCGCGCGGTGCGGGCACCGTGGTCGTCGCGGTGCCGTTCTGCACAGCCATCGCCGCATAGGCCTTGGCATCGACGCCCTGGATCTGGAACAGGCGCAGGCCGAACACGAGGAAGACCGCCAGCGCGAGCACGAGACACACCCGCACCCGGCGCCGGGTCATCGCGGTGATCATCACTGACCTCCCTCTCCGGCGGGAATCGGCTGGCCGATCACCGTGCCGTCGGCCAGCCGCAGGAACACGGGATTGGCCGGAGGCACCATGCCGGCATTGGTCGCCTTGTCCGCGAGCGACTGCGGCGACTGCAGGTCCTGCAGCTCGCGGGCAAGTCCCTCACGCTCGATGCCCAGGCTCTCGTTCTCGCGGGTCAGGTCGGACAGTACGAAAGACTGGCTCTGCATGATCGTGCTCATGATGATGAGGCCGACGAGACCCACGCCGAGCACCGTGAGCAGCACGACGACGAAGGGCGCGCGCTTGGCCCGCTGCCGCACCGGCGCGACGAGCCGCAGACCGGCCGAGCGGACCTCGTGTCCTCGCGCGACGAGCGCGCGGCCGGCCTGACTGGCGACCGCGCTCCCCCGGCTCACCGGCACCGCCCGGAGGGACGCGTGCCGGACGGACGCGGCAACGGACGTTCGATCGCCAGCGATCGGCGGGGATAACTAGCCCTGATCATGAGCGATCCTTTCGACGGCACGCAAGCGGACGGGGGTGGCGCGGGGGTTCTCAGCGATCTCGGACTCCGAGGCGCGTTCCGCGCCCCGGGTGACGAGCCGGAACCGTGGCTCGTGTTCGGGGAGCACGACCGGGAGACCGGGCGGAGCGGTGCTCGTGGTGGCAGCAGCGAAGGTCCGCTTGGTGATCCGGTCCTCCAGGGAGTGATAGGACAACACCACGACGCGACCGCCGAGCTCCGTGAGGTCGAGAGCCGCCGGAAGAGCGCGTCCGTAGGCGCCGAGCTCGTCGTTGACCTCGATCCGCAGGGCCTGGAACGTGCGCTTCGCCGGATTGCCGCCGGTGCGGCGCGCGGGCGCGGGGATCGCGTCGCGGACCAGCTCGACCAGCCGCGCGCTGCGCTCGAAGGGCTCGCGCTCGCGCTCGCGCACGATGGTGCGGGCGATCTTGCGCGCGAACTTCTCCTCGCCGTAGTCGCGCAGCACATGGGTGAGCGCGTTCTCGTCGTAGCTGTTGAGCACCTCGGCCGCCGTGAGCGGGTCGTCGGGGTTCATGCGCATGTCCAGCGGAGCGTCCTGGGCGTAGGCGAACCCGCGTTCGGCCTGGTCGAGCTGCATCGAGGACACACCGAGGTCGAAGAGCACGCCGGTCACCCGATCGGCACCGGCACCGCGGACGGCATCGGCGATCTCGTCGTAGACGGCATGGACCGGCGTGAAGCGGTCGCCGAAGGGCTCCAGGCGCGCGCTCGCGCGGCGCAGGGCGTCTCCGTCGCGGTCGATGCCGATCACCCTCGCCTCGCCGAAACGCTCCAGCATCGCCTCGCTGTGTCCACCGAGGCCGAGGGTCGTGTCGACCAGGACCGGGGCAGCGGCGGCGAGCACGGCGGGTTCCAGCAGGTCCAGCACACGGTCGGCGACCACCGGGACGTGCCGCGGCGCCGTCACCACGCCCCCAGGACGGCGGAGAGGACGAACACCACCACGGTGCTCGCACCGAGCGACACCGCCATGACGGCGAGGCGCTCGGCGACCTGCACGCGGATACGCGGATCAGGCTTCGGATCGGTGCTCGCGAGCGCCGATCCCCGCCCGCATGGTTCTGACACCGGGGAAGGGATGTCAGATCCACCCAGGCGGGCATCGCCACCCGCGAGACCGGTCAGAAGATGCCCGGCATCACCTCGTCGGACATGTCCGCGAACTCGTCCTCCTGCTCGGAGGAGAACTCCTCCCAGCGCCGCGAGTCCCAGATCTCGATGCGATCCATCGCGCCGACGACCGTGCACTCGCGCTCGAGGCTCGCCCATTCGCGCAGCACCGGAGGAACCGAGATCCGCCCCTGCTTGTCCGGGGTCTCCGAGGAGGCGCCGGAGAAGAGCATGCGCAGGAAGTTGCGTGCCTGCCGATTGGTGAAGGGCGTGTTGCGCACCCGATCGGTGAACTCGTTGAACGACTCGGTCGTCCAGCCGTAGATGCAGTGCTCCTGGCCGCGCGTGAGGATCACGCCCTGCTCCAGCCGCGGCCGGAACTTCGCCGGCAGGAAGAGCCTCCCCTTGTCGTCCAGCCGTGGGGTGTAGGTGCCGAAGAAGTTGGTGACGTCGGGATTCACCACGGCCCTCCTCACCTCGCGTCTCGAGCCACATGGGCGGCTGCTCCTTCACTAGCTCCTCCATTTTGCACCACTCTAACCCACTATGCACCACCTTTCTCCTCAGCGTGGGACGATACGCACCGTGTCGCCCCCAGGACATGACAAAGGCCCCACCGGCGAAATGCCTGTGGGGCCAATGAAAAAGCCGCCCTCACCTCACGGTGGGGCGGCTGGTGGTGGAGAGTGGTGCGTCAGTGGAGCGACATCATCGTCCGTCGTCCTGTCGACGGTTCCAGCGCTCCTCCATCCGATCGACGAAGGAACCGGACTGCGGCTTGCCGCCGCGAGGACCACCGGATCCGGCGGGAGCCTCGTCGCCGCCGATCATGCCCTGGCGCCATGTGCGGATGAAGGCGTACGACGCGCCCACCATCACCACGAAGCCGGCTGCGCCGAGCCAGGTGGAGGCGGTCACGGCGCCGCCCAGCAGCAGACCCATGCCGATGACGAAGGCCACGGCCGCGAGCGCGACGATCTTGCGGTGGCGGGCGGCCAGCTTCGATCCCCGCAGGGTCGAGGCGAAGTCGGGATCTTCCTCAGCCAGCGACTGCTCCAGCTGGGCCAGCAGGCGGGCCTCTTCGTCTGAAAGCGGCACGATGGACTCCTTGCTCGGTGGTTAGGACAATTCTAGGCAGGCGATCTGCTGGAGACCACCCGAGCAGGCTGCGAATTCGTGACGCTCCCGCGCGGCGCTCTCGAGCGCGAACAGCGATTCGCGCGCACCGGGCTCCACATCGACGACCGCACTCGGAACGAGATCGGCGAAAACCCGCAGCCCGCGGGTCGCCGCCGGACGGAACCCCGCCGCGGCGAGCAGGGCGTCGAGCTCCTCGCTGAAATAGCGCCTCGGCCCGTGCTCATCAGGAGTCCAGTGAGCGACCGGACGCTCCACCAGCGCCTGGGCCGCCGCGAAGTCACCCGCGACGGCACGCGCGATCGCCGCGCTCACCCGACCGGGCACCACGATGCTCAAGCGACCGGACGGAGCGAGGGTGCGAGCCACCTCGCGCAGAGCGGTGACGGGGTCGTCGACGTGCTCGACCACGCCGTGGCACAGCACGAGATCGATCGAGGCGGGCTCGAGGTGATCGGCGAGATCCCCGGTGTCCCCGAGCACCTGGGAGATGGCGACGCCCGCGTCGTCGGCCCGGCGGGCCAGAGCGGCCAGGGCGTCCGGACTCGGATCGACCACGACGACCTCATGTCCTTCGGCGGCCACCCGGACGGCGTCGCCGCCCGTGCCTCCCCCGATATCGAGGACCCGCAGCGGCCGGGCCTCGTCGGGGGCTGCTGCCTCGAGCGCATCGCGCACTGCCTGCCACATGACCTCCGCACGCACCGGTCCCATAGGACCACCCTAGAGGCTCCCCCGGCCCCCGCGCCCCGTCGCCCACGGTGCCGTGGGCGGTGAGTCATCACGCACCCGCCCCGCGCACCCCGCCACGAGCGGTGAGTCATCACGCAGTTCGACGTGGAAAGTGCGGGACAGCTCACCGCCCGCGGCACGAATGCGGGATGGCTCACCACCGAGGGAGATGTCAGCGGCGCGGGACCTCGCCGAGGTGGCTCGCGATCGCGGCCGTCGCCAGGCCGATCAACTCCAGCGAAGCTCCGGGATGCGCGTGCGCCCCGCCGAAGAAGAGACCGTCGCGGGCATGCGCTCCAGGACGCTCCACCGCGGCATGCCATCCACGCCAGGCCCACCCGTCGTGCCCGAGCAAGACCAGCTCCCGCGGGGCCAGGTCACGGCGGGACTCGACCAGATCGTGCCAGCGGAGTCCTCCTTCGGCGAGCGCGTCGAGCGCGTCACCGCCCGCCCGGTTCTCGATGACCCAGTGCGACGGCCCCGACCTCCACACCCGCAACGGGCGCTCGGCGTGGAGCACGACATCGTCCGGGACACCGGGGTCGTCGGAGAGCCGCAGCAGCGTCCGCGGCGCCGGGATGCGCCGCACCAGGGCTGGTTCGGGCGTGGAGGCCGGAAGATCCGGCGCACACCAGACCACGACATCGGCCTCCACCGGCCCGGCATCGGTCTCGACGCCCGTGATCCAGCCGGCTGGGCTGCGACACACGTCCGTCGCCGTCGTCGCCGGCCGCACATCGACCTTCCGCTCCCCCATCCGCCGGGTCAGCGCATCGGCGAGGGCGGGCATGCCTCCGTCGAAGCTCCACCGGCCGAAGTTCCGTTCGACGTAGTGCCAGACGGCCGTGACGCCCGGGGTGTGCATCGGATCGTCGCCCTCGAGCCGGGCGGCATCGAGCACCATCGATCGCAGTCGACGATCGCGCAGCTCACGCCGGGCGACCCGCCGCAAGGACCGCCTCGGCCGGATCTGCCGCCGGTATCCCGGTTCGAGGATGCCGTCGTAGACCTCGTCGAGGACCCGCCTTCGCAGGGCATCCCACCGCGGGGCGAGCGAGTCCACCCAGGGCGACCACTGGTCGGTGCCGAGGACCTGTTCGACGGCGGCGCTCTGGTCGCCGCGCATGCCGAAGGGCAGATCGAGCACCTCACGCCGGCGTCCGCGCACGAAGACATGCCGCCGCGGGGGCGCGGGAACCAGATCGAGCACCCGGTCCAGCTGACGCCCGGACTTGCGGAAGAGATCGCGGAAGACCCCCGGGAGCGTCACGGTCTCCGGATACAGCTGCCAGGCATGGTCGTCCCACCAGAAGCCGCGCAGCCGTCCCCCGAGCTCGTCGCCCCGTTCGACCAGCGTGACCTCGTGACGGAGCTTGGCGAGTCTCGCGGCCGCACTCAGACCGGCGAAGCCTCCACCGACGACCACGACGCGCGCCATGGGCCGCAGCTTACGGCGTCACCGCGGGCGGTGAGTCATCACGCACCCGAGCGCCGGAAGTGCGTGATAGCTCACCGCCCGCGGGCCGATGGGGAGCCTGGGTCAGATGAGACCTTCGTCGCGCAGCGACTGGAAGATCTCACGGGTGGCCTTCGAGCGGTTCAGCGTCATGAAGTGCAGACCGGGCGCACCCGCGGCGAGCACGTCGCGACACAGCTGGGTCGCGAGCTCGATCCCCTTCGCCCGCACGGCCGCGCGATCATCGGCGAGCGGCTCGATCTGCTCGAGCACCTCAGGCGGCAGCGCGGCACCGGACAACTCGGCCATGCGCGAGACCTGCGCGAAGTTGAGGATCGGCATGATCCCCGGGATGACGGGGAGGTCACATCCACGAGCGTCGAGTCGTCGCACGAGGTCGACATAGTCGCTCGCGCGGAAGAACAGCTGGGTGATCGCGAACTCCGCGCCGGCCTCGGCCTTCGAGACCAGCACGTCGGCGCACGCATCGCGATCCGCGGCATCGGGATGTCCCTCGGGAAAGGCCGCGACGCCGACGGTGAGGCCGCCGAGGCGCGCGGCGAGCTCGACCAGCTCCAGCGCGTGGTCCATGCCCTCGGGATGCCGCTCCCACGGTGCACGGGGCCCGCCCTGCGGATCGCCGCGCAGCACCAGGACGTGGTCGACACCGGCGGCGAGGTACTGCTTGAGCACGTTCTCGATCTCGGCGGTGCTCTGCCCCACGAGGGTCAGGTGACCCACCGGCTTCATCGAGGACTCCCGGGCGATCCGCTCCGTGACCCGGATCGTGCGGTCCTGATGCGTACCACCCGCGCCGTAGGTCACGGAGACGAAGGTCGGATCGAGGGGTTCGAGCTCGGCAATCGTCTGCCACAGCTGTGCCTCGCCTTCATCGTCCTTCGGGGGAAAGAACTCGAAGGACGTGGTCGGGCGGTCGCTGCGGAGGGCGTCGACGAGAGAGCGGTCGGGTGCAGGCACGGCACCACGGTATCGTCGTCGGCGTGACGAGCCCCCTCGACGATCCCACATTCCGAGAGAGCGTGGGCCGCGAGCTCGTGCGCTTCGCGGATCTGCAGCGCCGTCGTCTCGCCGAGGTCGACGACGAGGTCGCCGGGCTCGTGGACGCCGCGGCGGACTTCGTCGGCGGCGGCAAGCTCCTGCGCCCGCTGTTCTGCTACGCCGGCTGGCTCATCGGTGGCGGCGCCCCCGATGACGCCCGGATCGCCCGCGCGGCCTCGGCCTTCGAGTGGCTCCAGGGCAGCGCCCTCGTGCACGACGACCTGATGGACGGCTCGGACACCCGTCGTGGACGCCCCAGCGTCCATCGCGCCTTCGAGCAGACCCATCGAAGCGAAGGCCGCGTGGGCGATCCCGAACGCTTCGGCGAACAGGTCGCGGTCCTGCTCGGCGACCTCCTGCTCAGCTGGGCCGATGACGTGATCCGCTCGGTGCCGCAGGACGCGGACTGGCACCTCACCGACGCTCTCGCGTACTGGAATCTGGCGAAATCCGAGGTCATCGCGGGACAGTACCTCGACATCGTGGCGCAGACCCGCGATCGGCTCGACGCGGACGACGCGCTGCGGGTCGTCCGGTTCAAGTCTGCGAAGTACACCGTGGAACGCCCCCTGCACATCGGCGCCGCGCTGGCCGGCGCGGCGCCCGAGCTCATCGAGGGATTGTCGGCCGTCGCCCTCCCCCTCGGCGAGGCGTTCCAGCTGCGTGACGACGTCCTCGGCGTGTTCGGCGACCCGGCGACCACGGGCAAGCCGGCCGGCGACGATCTTCGCGAGGGCAAACGCACCGTGCTCATCGCTCGTGCGGCCGAGCGGAGCGACGCCCGCCGGCTCTTCTCGCTGCTAGGGCGCGACGACACGGTCGAGGAGCTGACCGCGCTCATCGACGAGAGCGGAGCGCGCGCCGATGTCGAGGCGGAGATCGGCCGGCTGGAGGCACGGTCCGATGCGGCGCTGGCGGCCCTCGGCGACCACGCCGTCGCAATACTCGGCCCGCTCGCCCGGGCCACGACACGCCGCGTACGCTGACCCCGGGCACGCCATCACGGGGCAGATCAGCCGTCCTCTCCGTGCGGTTCTCTACACTCGAAGGGGCTCTGGACGAGCCCCTTTCCCAGGTTCAGGAGGACTGACGTGAGCGTCGCCGGAGATCAGGCGCTCGTCGGGCATACGCTCGACGGGCGTTACGTGATCCATGAGCGCATCGCTCGCGGAGGCATGGCCAGCGTCTTCCGGGCCACGGATCTACGGCTCGATCGCGTCGTGGCAGTCAAGATCATGCACGCCGATCTCGGGGACGCGGACGACTTCCGGCAGCGCTTCGTCGCCGAGGCCAAGGCCGCGGCCAAGCTGAACCATCGCCACGTCGTGGCGGTGTTCGATCAGGGCACCGACGGCGACATCACCTATCTGGTCATGGAGTACGTGCCGGGGCGCACGCTGCGCGATGTCGTCCGCGACACCGCACCGATGTCTCCGCAGCAGGCGCTCGCCTTCCTCGACCCGATCCTGCAGGCCCTGTCCGAGGCCCATGCCGCCCGGCTGATCCACCGCGACGTCAAGCCCGAGAACGTCCTCATCACGCCGGCCGGCGATGTGAAGGTCGCCGACTTCGGCCTCGCCCGCGCGGTCAGCACCTCCACCACGCACTCCGGCGGCGGCGCCCTGATCGGCACGGTCTCCTATCTGGCGCCCGAGGTCGTCCTGCACCGCGGCGCCGATCCGCGCGCCGATGTCTACGCCTGCGGGGCGATGCTCTTCGAGATGCTCACGGGCGACAAGCCGCACGCGGCCGACACCCCGATCCAGGTCGCCTATCTGCACGTCAACGAGGATGTCGCCCCGCCGTCGACCCTCGTGCCCGAGCTCCCCGACTATGTCGACGCGCTGGTCGCGCGGGCCACCGCCCGCGATCCTGAACGGCGATCGCCCGATGCCCGCGCTCTCCTGCACCAGGTGCGCCAGGTCCGGCACGCCCTCGCCGCCGGCCTGCCCGATGACCCGGAGCTGGCCGCCGACCTGCGCCCCTCCCGTCGCCCCGATGCCGCCGACGAGCCCACGCAGCAGGTGGATCTCACCGGCTATCCCCTGAGCGCCGACGAGCACGCGACCGTGGCCACGCGCGCCGCCCTCCCCGAGCACACCATGGCCTGGACTCCGGCGGCGGTGGGCGCAGTCGAGGAGGAGCAGGCCGAGGAGGCACCCGCACCGCGTCGGCGTCCGCGCCGCGGTGCGGTCCTGCTGCTGGCCGCTCTGGTCGCCCTCGCCGTGGTCGCATTCGCCGGCTGGTATCTCGCGGACGGCCGCTACACCGACGCCCCCGATCTCACCAGCATGAGCCGCGAGGACGCCGTCTCGGCAGCGGAGTCGGCGGGCTTCGAGGTGGAGTTCGCCCCGGACGCCTTCGACGAGGAGATCCCGGCCGACCACGTGATCTCGACCGATCCCGAACCCGGGGAGCGCGTGCTGCCCGGGACGCTCATCTCGATCACGGTCTCCAAGGGACAGGAACGCTATGAGATCCCCGACCTCGCCGGCAAGACCCTCGACGAGGCCCGCACGATCATCGGCTCGCTGAATCTGCAGATCGGCGAGACCCCCGAGGAGTTCCACGAGGAGATTCCCGAGGGCAGCGTCATCCGCATCGCCGACCACGAGGTCGGCGAGCAGGTCAAGCGCGACACCTCGCTCGACCTCGTCATCAGCAAGGGCCGCGAACCGATCGCCATCACCGACTTCACCGGCAAGACGGCCGACGAGGCACAGGCCGGTCTGCAGGAGGCCGGATTCCTCGTCAATGTCGAGGAGCAGTTCAGCGACGAGGTCGACGAGGGCGTCGTGATCTCGCAGAACCCGCAGGGCGGCAGCGCCTTCCGCGGCGACACGGTGACCATCGTGGTCTCGCAGGGCCCGGAGATCATCGAGGTGCCGGACCTGTCGGGCATGACTGAGGACGAGGCGCGCAAGGCGTTGGAGGATCTCGGCCTGGAGATCAACGCGACGCGCAATCCGCTCGCCGGCGACGATCCGAAGGTGCGCTTCCAGAGCCCCAGCGCCGGATCCGAGCGCGAGCGCGGTGACACCGTCACCGTCTTCTTCAGCTAGCCGCCCCGCTGGGCGGTGACCTACGCACCCCTCCCACGGAAGGGCGGTGACGTACGCACGTCTCGGGCCTGGCGAGAGGTGCGTGGATCACCGCTCCCCGCCCGTGAGGGGTGCGTAGGTCACCGCCCAGCGGCAGGAGGGGTCAGTTGTGGCCGAGCATCTCCGCGACGAGGAAGGCCAGCTCGAGCGACTGCGCCCGGTTGAGGCGCGGATCGCACAGCGTCTCGTAGCGGGTCTCCAGGTCGGCGGCCGAGAGCCGCGAACCGCCGCCGACGCACTCGGTGACGTCGTCGCCGGTCAGTTCGACGTGCAGGCCTCCGGGCCAGGTGCCGAGCGAACGGTGCACCTCGAAGAACCCACGGACCTCGTCGATGACCGCGTCGAAGTCGCGGGTCTTGTAGCCGTTGTCGGTGGCGAAGGTGTTGCCGTGCATCGGATCGGTCACCCACGCGACCTCGACACCGGCCGCGCCGACCTTCTCGATGAGCTGCGGCAGCAGGTCGCGGATCTTCTCCGCGCCGAAGCGGGTGATGAAGGTGACCTTGCCGGGGGTGCGCTCGGGATTGAGCTTCTCGTACAGCGCGATCGCGTCATCGGCGGTCGACGTGGGGCCGAGCTTGACGCCGATCGGATTGGCGATATGGCTGAGGAGCTCCACGTGCGCGCCGTCGAGCTGGCGGGTGCGCTCACCGATCCACACGAAATGGCCCGAGACATCGTACGGTCGCTCCGTGCGCGAGTCGATGCGCGTGAGGGCGTGCTCGTACTCCAGCACCAGCGCCTCGTGCGAGGAGTAGAAGTCGACCGTGTGCAGCTCGGCCGGGTCGGACCCGATCGCGGACATGAAGGCCAGGGCGCGGTCGATCTCCGCGCCGACGCGCTCGTAGCGCTCGCCGACCGGGCTGCTGCGCACGAAGTCGGTGTTCCACTCGTGCATCTGGCGCAGGTCGGCGTAGCCGCCGGTGGTGAAGGCGCGGATGAGGTTCAGCGTGGAGCTCGATGCGTGGTAGACGTCCAGCAGACGCTGGGGGTCGTGGCGGCGGGCCTCGGGGGTGAACTCGAAGCCGTTCACGGCATCGCCGCGGTACGCGGGCAGCGTGACACCGTCGCGCGTCTCGGCATCGCTCGAGCGCGGCTTGGCGAACTGTCCGGCCAGGCGTCCGACCTTCACCACCGGCACGCTCGCGGCGTAGGTGAGGACGACGGCCATCGACAACAGCACCCGCAGCTTGTTACGGGTGTTCTCGGCCGTCACGCCCTCGAAGGTCTCGGCGCAATCCCCGCCCTGCAGCAGGAAGGCCTCGCCGCGGGCGACGGCGGCCATCTTGTCGCGCAGGGCATCGCACTCGCCCGCAAAGACCAGCGGCGGCATCTTCCGCAGCGTGTCGACCGTGCGGTCACGGTCGATCGAATCGGCGTAGGTCGGCTGCTGTGCGGCGCCGATCGCGCGCAGGTCGTCAAGGCTGGGAATGCTCACCGCACCAGGATACGCGGTCGCCATCGGCGGCCGGATCGTGGTTTCGCCTACTCGGCGATCTCGTCCCAGACCTCGTCGGCCGCCGCCTTCTCCTCGGCCTTGCGCTCGGCATCGGCGCGCTCCTTGTCACGCTTCTTGGCATCCTGCGCGTAGAGGTCGACGTACTCCTGTCCGGAGAGGTTCATGATCTCGTACATGATCTCGTCGGTCACCGCGCGCAGGATGAAGCGATCGCCCTCGAGCCCTTCGTAGCGGCTGAAATCGAGGGGCTCACCGAAGCGGACACCGGGCTTGGCGAAGCGCCCGAAGACCTTGCCGGGAGGGGCGATCACGTCGGTATTGATGACCGCTACCGGGATGACCGGCACCTTGGCCTCCAGCGCGACCCGGGCGACACCCGTGCGCCCGCGATAGAGCTTGCCGTCGTGGGAGCGCGTGCCCTCGGGGAAGATGCCGCACACCTCTCCCTCGGACAACAGCCGCAGCTGCGTCTTGAGCGCCCCGGCGGCGGAGGATCCGCTCGTGCGATCGATGGGGACCTGGCCGGTGCCGCCGAAGAACTTCTTCTGCAGCCAGCCCTTGACGCCCGGCGCCTCGAAGTACTCGGCCTTCGCCACGAAGGTCACTCGACGCGGCATCACCAGCGGCATGAACAGCCAGTCGCTGTAAGAGAGGTGATTGACGGCCAGGATGACCGGGCCCTCGGACGGCACGTTCTCGAGCCCCTCGGCGAACGGACGGAAGATGACGCGCAGCAGCGGGCCCAACGCCAGGTACTTCAAGAACCAGTAGAGCACGACGGAACCATACCTCCCCTGGCCCGCGCGGCCCCACTGGTGCGAGGATGTCGCCATGGACGAGCGCGACGAGCGCGACGCATTCGATCGGATCGTCGAGGGGCTGGATCTGGATCTCAGCGATCTGCCCGACCTCGACGAGGCCGCCGAACGTCATGCCCGCGAACGTGAGTCGGAGGATGTCGTGCCCGCCGGTCCGGCCGACCTCGACGATGATCTCCCGCCGGAGCTGCGCGATGACGATGGCGACGACGAGGTGCCGTTCTACCGCCAGGTCCCTCCGGCACGCGTCCGCCCGGCTCCGGGCACCGGGCTGGCCTGGGTCGGCGTGCTCGCGGCACCCGTCGTGCTGATCGCATCGTTCCTGTTCGACTTCTGGGTCGCCAGCTGGCTCATTGCTCTGCTGACGGTCGCCTCGATCGTCTCGGTGGCCTGGCTGTTCTGGCGGCTCCCCGAACGCGGACCCTCGCACCGGGACTGGCCAGACGACGGCGCCGAGCTGTGATCCTGGCCATGTCGGCGGCGCCGATGAGGCCGGCCTCGGGGCCCAGGTGCGCTCCGACGATGCGCGCCTCAGCGCGATAGCCGCGACCGGTCAGGCTCCGACCGAAGGCCGCCCGCGCCGGCCCCAGCAGCAGATCGCCGTTCGCGCTCACCCCTCCGCCCACGACGAACACCGCCGGATCGAGGGCGGCCGCGACATTGGCCAGTCCGACACCGAGCCAGTCGCCGACCTCCGTCAGCCAGGCGACCGCCTCCTCCTCGCCCTGTGCGGCGAAGCGGCCGACCAGCGTGCCGTCGACCCGCGCGCGGTTCCCGTCCGCCGCGGCGAGCAGCGCGGCTCCGAAGGACGTCCCCTCCTCGACCGCCGCCTGTGCTCGCCGCTGGAGCACACGGCCGCTGGCGTACTGCTCCCAGCAGCCGCTGTTGCCGCACTCGCAGGGCCGGCCGTCGGGGACGACCTGCATGTGACCGAACTCCCCGGCGATGCCGAAGTGGCCTCGATAGGGCTGGCCGTCGATGACGATCGCCCCGCCGATGCCGGTCCCGAGGGTCACCATCACCAGATCGGCCTCGTTCTGCGCCGCGCCGAACCGCCACTCGGCCCAGCCGCTCGCGTTCGCATCGTTGTCGACGAGCACCGGTAGCCGCGTCCGCCGGGCGATGGCATCGCGCAGCGGCTCGTGGCGCCACGCCAGGTGCGGAGAGAACACGACCGTGGACTGCGAGGCGTCGACATAGCCGGCAGCCCCGACGCCGAGGGCCCGCACGGGCCAGTCCTCGCGGAACTCCGCGGTGATCTCGGCGATCGCGTCGACCATCGCGACGGGATCGGTGGTGGGCGTCTCGCGCCGGCTCTGCGCCAGCAGGCGCCCGTCCTCGTCGACGACTCCCGCGGCGATCTTGGTCCCGCCGATGTCGATGCCGATCGCGAGCCGGTCAGCCATCGCTCGCCCCGGCGATCGCCTCGACACGCTTCTTCAATCCCTTGAGCGCCGTGTCGACGATGACCTTCTCCGCCTTGCGCTTCAGCATGCCCAGCAGCGGCACCTTGACATCGACGCGCAGTTGATAGGTCACCTCGGTGCCGGTGTCGACCGGACGCAGCAGATAGGCGCCGTCCATCGCGGTGAGCATCGAGGCATCGCCGTGGAGGCTCCAAGAGACTCCGCGATCGCCGTCCCAGTCGTAACGCAAGGTGAACTCGTCGCTGATCGGCGCCGCGGCGAGCACGAATCGTACGTCGAGGGCGCGACCGTCCGGCCCCTCGGCGAGGATCTCGGCCTCCTGCATGCCGGTGGCCCATTGCGGATAGCGCTCGAAGTCGGCGATCACCGCCATGACATCGGCCGCCGGCGCGGTCACGACGATGCTGCTCTCGGTGCGCGCCATCGAAATCTCCTGGGTCAGTGGTGAACGGCCGGGAACATCGCTCCCCGTACAGCCTAGCGAGGGGCGGCGGTGCGCAGCGGGCACCGGAGGTAGGGTGGCGGACTGTGAGTACCGCAGCGCCTGCCAGTGATCTCGGCAACCTCTCGCACGACCTGCTGGACCGCGTCGTCGAGGCGCCCGACGAGGTCGCACTGCGCCGGCGGGTCGACGGTGCCTGGCGCGAGGTCACCACACGCGAGTTCCATGCCCAGGTGGTGGCCGCCGCGAAGGGCCTGGTGGCTGAGGGCGTGCAGGCCGGCGACCGGGTCGCGATCGTCGCCAAGACCCGCTACGAGTGGACGGTGCTCGACTACGCGATCTGGTGGGCGGGTGCCGTCAGCGTGCCGGTCTACGAGACCTCCTCGGCCTCGCAGATCGCCTGGATCCTCTCCGACTCGGGGGCCACCCACGTCTTCGTCGAGACCGAGGAGCATCGCGACCGCGTCGAAGAGGCGCGGTCCGAGGCCCCGGCAGTCGGCAGGGTCCGGGCCATCGAGGACGTCCTGACCGCGCTGCCCGCCGCGGGCGAGGATGTCGACGACGCCACCATCGACGAGCGTCTCGCGACGCTGTCCTCGGAGTCGATCGCCACGCTCATCTACACCTCGGGGACCACCGGGCGGCCCAAGGGTTGTGAGCTGACCCACGGGAACTTCCGCGCCGAGCTGGGCGGTGCCATCGACGTGCTGCCGGAGATGTTCGCCGAGCCCGAGGCCTCGACGCTCCTCTTCCTGCCCCTCGCCCACGTCTTCGCGCGGATCATCCAGATCGGCGCGATCCGCTCGGGCGCCGTGCTCGGGCACACCGCCGACATCCCCGATCTCGTGGAGCATCTCGGCGAGTTCCAGCCCACCTTCGTGCTCGGCGTGCCACGCGTGTTCGAGAAGGTCTTCAACTCCGCCAGCGCCAAGGCCTACGCGGAGGGCAAGGGCAAGATCTTCGACCGCGCCGCTCAGGCGGCGATCGCCTACAGCCGCGCCACCGAGGACGGTGGTCGCGCGGGCCTCGGACTGCGCCTTCGTCACTCGCTCTTCGACCGGCTCGTGTACGGCAAGCTGCGCGACGCGCTCGGCGGCAAGGCACGGTATGCGATCTCGGGAGGCGCTCCCCTGGGCGATCGCCTCGGCCACTTCTACCGCGGCATCGGCGTCATCGTGCTGGAGGGCTACGGCCTCACCGAGACCACCGCGGCCCTCGCGGCCAACCGGGTCGAGCGGCAGCGCATGGGCACCGTCGGTCTGCCCTTCCCCGACACCGAGGTACGGGTCGCCGAGGACGGCGAGCTGCTCTTTCGTGGTCCGCAGGTCTTCGGCGGCTACTGGAACAACCCGGAGGCGACCGCGCAGGTGCTCACGGAGGACGGCTGGTTCCACACCGGCGACCTGGGTGAGATCGATGACGACGGCTTCATTCGGATCACCGGGCGCAAGAAGGAGATCATCGTCACGGCGGGCGGCAAGAACGTCTCGCCCAGCGTGCTGGAAGACCGCGTGCGGGCCCACCCGTATGTGAGCCAGTGCCTCGTGGTGGGCGATGGCAAGCCGTTCATCGGCGCACTCGTGACGATCGACCAGGAGCACTGGGAGGGGTCGCTCGACGACGAGGAGCTACGCGACGCGGTCCAGGGCGCCATCGACGAGGCCAACACCCAGGTGTCCCGGGCGGAGTCGATCCGCAAGTTCGTGATCCTCGACGAGGACTGGACCGAGGGCAACGGCTATCTGACCCCCTCGTTCAAGGTGAAGCGGCCGGTCGTGCTGCGCGACTTCCACGACCTGGTCGAGTCCCTGTACGTCCGCTGAGCGCCCTCACCCGGTGGCGGTAGCCATCAACCCTACGTCGCCGGCGGCGGTAGGCCATCAACCTCACCCTGCCGGCAGAGGTAGAGCATCAACCGTATGCGGGACCGGTAGGGGTGATGGCGTACCGCTACCAGCCGGTTCCTCAGGACGCGAGCGCGACCAGGTAGTCCTGCCATCGCGCCGTCACGGACGCCAGATCGGTGCCGAGCATCTCGCGCAGGGCCACGTCCACCTCAGCTCCGTCGACGACGGCATCATAGAACTCCCGCACCCGCTCGTCGCCGTACTCCTCGACGAGCATCCGGATCGCCAGCCAGGCCGACTCGTACACCGCGGTGACGCGTTCGGCATCGCCGAAGTCCTGAGGCCCGGGTAGCGCCGCCGGCGGACCCTCGCGACGCACCTCCGCCAGGATGCGCCCCGCGCTCGTCTCCAGCCCCGCGGCGTCCCCGCGCAGAGCGATCTCATCGGCGTAGCCCTCGGCCACCCACATCTCGACCCGCGACCCGACGACCCGGGTCAGCTGGTGCACGGCTTCATGGACCAGGACGATGCGACGACCCCGCTCGTCCATCCCGGCGAAGACCGCCGGATTCAGCGCGACGACCGCCCCCGCGTCCGATGTCGCGTCCAGACGAGTGGTGACCGCGGCGATGGCGGCAGCCTCATCGGGAGCACGGCCGGCGAGCCGTCCGAGCGCGGCGTCGGTCGGCGGCACGACCAGGACGAATCGGTCGGCGGCCGTCTCGCCCAGTTCCTCACGCGCTCGCTGGGCAGCCGCGGTGGCGATGGGCGCGAGCTCGGCCATGTCGTCACTCGCATCCTCGAGGGCGACGACCACGGCATCGGCGTCGGCGTCGACAGCGATCTCGCCGGCCAGCCACAACGGAAGGGGCTCGCCCCCGCGGTGATCCGTGCCGGCCCAGGCGAATCGATCCCCGTCGGGACGCATCACCAGCTGGACCTCGCTGGCACGTTCCGCTGCGGGAAGCACAGAGCCGTCCGTCTGCCAGGTGACGCGGACGGTGACGGTCGTCGAGCCGTCGTCGCGGGTGGGGGCCTGTCCCCCGTCGACATAGCCGAAGCGAACCTTCTGGCCGCCGAGGAGATCGAGCGCAGCCGCGGCGGTCCTAGCGGTCTCGGTGCCGCCGGCCGCGGTGACGAGCTCCTCTCCGGTCGCGTCGCTCATCGCCCGCAGCTGCTGATCGATGACGCGCGCGGGGTCATCGGGATAGGACACATCGTCCACCGACGACGATGGGCGCCAGGGCTGCTGCCATAGCAGCACCCCGGCGCCCATCACGATCAGCGCGGCGAGGGCGAGCAGATTGGCTCGCACCACCCGCGAAGGGCCCGCCGTGGGCCCCTCAGGCATGGTGTCGGTCGATCAGCCGACGCGGGCGGCGACGTCGAACCCGCCGAGGCCGACGATCTCGACGGTCTTGCCCGGACGCGGAGCGTGGATGACCTGGCCGTTGCCGATGTACATGCCGATATGCGACATGCTCGAGTACGCCACGAGGTCGCCCGGCTGGACCTCGCTGAGCGGGATCCGCGTGCCGGCATCGATCTGCGGGCCCACGACGCGCGGTAGCGAGACGCCCGCAGCCGCCCAGGCGGCCTGGGTCAGACCCGAGCAGTCCCAGCTGTCGGGTCCGGTGCCGCCGTAGACATAGGGGTCGCCGAGCTGGGCGAGGGCGAACTCGATCGCCGCCTGTGCATTGCCGCTGCCCGGGGGGATCTCGACATCGGGCGCCTCGGTCTCGCCGGGAGCGTTGATCTCCTCCTGCTGCGCGGCATCGAGACGATCGAGATCGGCCTTGGCCTGCTCGTAGGCGCTCTGAACCTCGGCCTGCTTCTCCTCGGCCTCGGCCACCGCGGCCTCGAGCTTGGCGCGATGCTGCTCGAGCTGCTTCTGGCGGTTCTGCAGGTCGCGGTTGGTGTCGGAGAACGCGTCGAGGGCCTCCGAACGCGAGGTGTTGAGCGCGTCGACGGCGCTCAGCCCGTCCAAGAAGACCTGGGCGTCCTTGCTCGCGATGAGGTTCACCGTCGGGCCGAGCGGAGCATCCAGGTGCTGCTGCACGATGGCGGACTCGAGCTCGGTGCGCTGCGAGTCGTACTGCGCCTGGACCTGCTCGATCTCCTGCGTGAGCGCGTCGATGCGGCGCTGCAGCGTCTCTTGATCCTCGGTGAGCTGGTTGACCTCCTCATTGGCCGCCTCGGCGGCGTGGAAGGCCTGCTCGACGTCGTCGGCGGTGACCTGCGGGTCAGCCTGTGCCGACGTCAGACTCATGACGGCCGCGAGGCCCAATGACGTCGTTCCGACGGCGAACGCGCGAAGGCGCGTCGTGCGATGCGTGCGTGGCACGGATCAACTCCTGCTCGATACCTCGACGCCTACCGGGTGAGCTGACGGATTCGGGCTCAAGGCTGCCCTACCCCGACGGACATGGTCCGGCGAGGATTCACCCCACACTGATTGGTTCCCCGGTCCGCCCGAAGGCGATTCGGCGGTGCCATCGCCCCCATCGGTCGATGGAGTTCATCGATGACACAAGGCATCACTCTAGGCAACGAGCGGGGTTGATTCAACTCGCGTCTCGGTGCGTCGGTGGATTGTCGAGGGTCATCAACCGAAGTGGGGGGACGAGTCCGGAATCAGCGAGGGCATCGAGGGCGGAACGCTCGGCGTCATCGAGGGCGACGACATCCTGCGGCGGCCCCAGCAGCACGCTGACGACACAGTCGCCGCAGGCCCCGGGGCTGCGGACGACGCAGCTGTCGCAGTCGACGACGAGCGGGTCCGCGCCCGGGACGGGAAGCGGTGTGGCAAAGCTCATGTCCTTCATGTGCTCGACGCTAGGGAGACCCACTGACACTTTCGCTCCGGCGTGTCACGAGCCGCGCACTGTGCGCGGCTCGGGCGGAAATGACAGTGGCCGTCCCTAGGGTGATCGGCGTGTTCCAACCCAGCTTCGAGGACCTCGGCCGCCCCCTGCACGACACCACGTTCTGCGTCGTCGACCTGGAGACCACCGGAGGCTCCCCCGCCAAGGGCTCCAAGATCACCGAGGTCGGCGCGGTCAAGGTCCGCGGCGGGGACGTGCTCGGAGAGTTCCAGACGCTCGTCAACCCCGATGAGTCGATCCCGGCGTTCATCACCGTGCTCACCGGCATCACCGACCAGATGGTCATCGACGCGCCGCGCATCGCCGAGGTCCTGCCGAGCTTCCTGGAGTTCGCGCAGGGCACCGTGCTCGTCGCCCACAACGCCCCCTTCGACACCGGCTTCCTCAAGCACGCCGCCGCGGAGTTGGAGCTGCCCTGGCCGCGCTTCGAGGTCCTGGACACCGCGGTGATCGCCCGTCGCGCTCTCCTGCGCGACGAGGTCCCCAATGTCAAACTCGCCACGCTCGCGGCACGCTTCTCCGATGTCGTCCCCGATCATCGTGCACTCACCGACGCACGGGCCACCGTCGACGTCCTGCACACGCTGTTCGAGAGGCTCGGCTCCCTCGGCGTGGACACACTCGAGGAGGTTCGCGACCTCACGGCAGCCGTCGCGCCGGCGCAGCGGCGGCGCCGCCATCTCGCCGACGGGCTGCCCGACGGTCCGGGCGTCTATCTCTTCCGCGATCGCGACGAGCGGGTCCTCTATGTCGGCACCTCCCGGTCCCTCCGCAAACGGGTGCGTTCCTATTTCACGCGGTCCGAGACCCGCTCGCGCATGGGCGAGATGCTCGCGATCGCCGAGCGCGTCGACACCGTGTCGTGCAGCACCGCCCTCGAGGCCGGGGTTCGCGAGCTACGGCTGATCGACGCGCATCGCCCGCCCTACAACCGGCGTTCCAAATTCCCCGAGCGCCAGTCGTGGATCAAGCTCACGCGGGAACCGTGGCCGCGGCTCTCGATCGTGACCCGGGTCAGCGACGATGCCGACTACATCGGGCCCTTCCGTCGAGCCGCGGCGGAGGCGGCCGTGGCCGCATTGCACGAGACCTTCCAAGTGCGCCAGTGCACCACGCGATTCGGCAAGGAGCCACGCCGATCACCGTGTGCTCTCGCCGACCTCGGTCGCTGCCTCTCCCCCTGTGACGGCTCGGTCGACGCCGCGGCGTACGCCGTCGAGGTGGAGCGTCTGCGAGATGCCCTGCGTGGAGACCGACACGGCGCCGTCGTGGAGCGGATCGATGCCAAGATGCGCGAGCAGGCCGAGCGGGAGCGATACGAGCAAGCCGGTGTCTGGCGCGATCGGCTCACCGCCTTCCTGCGCGGCAGCCGGCGTGCTCAGCGGATCGCCGGGCTCGCCGGGGCTCCGCAGCTGATCGCGGCATCTCCCCACCCCGACGGCTGGGAAGTCCACATCGTCCGCCACGGCCGGTTGGCGGCTGCGGGAATCCTCCCCCGGCGTGCGGCGACCTGGCCCTGGATCGAGGCCCTCGTGGCCACCGCCGAGTCGGTGGCCGCACCCACCGGGCCGGCGCCGGCGGCCCTCGTCGAGGAGACCGAGGCGGTGCTCCGCTGGCTCGAGCAGCCCGGGGTGCGGCTCATCGAAGGGACGTGGGCGTCTCCGCGGTGGAGCACCGCACGCCACCTCGACCGCTATGAGGTCGATCGATCTATGCTCACTGTGTGATCACCGCGATTGTCTTCATCGAGGCCGAGGTCTCGCAGATCTCCGAGATCGCCCAGCAGATCGCCGAGATCTCCGGGGTCAGCGAGGTCTACTCCGTGACCGGCGAGCTGGATCTCATCGCCATGGTGCGCGTGCGCTCTCACGACGAGATCGCCCGCGTCGTCCCCGACCGCATCAACAAGGTGCCCGGCGTGCTCAGCACCCAGACGCAGATCGCCTATCGTGCCTTCAGCCGCCACGACCTCGAGGACGCCTTCTCCATCGGCCTCGACTGACGCCCGACCCGCCCGGACCCGGGCCCAAGTTCCCCAGATTTGGCCAGTTGTGGCCCGTTTTCCAGGCGTGAACCGGGCCACAACTGGCCAAATCTGGGAATGGGGCCGAGCTCGGTCAGCCGGCGAGGCGCTGAGTGATCTGGCTCCAGCGGTCCAGCGTGGCGCGCGCGGCACCGGAGTCGATCGACTCGGCGGCCCGCCGCACGCCGTCGGCGAGTCGCTCGGTGAAGGTGCCCGGCGCTGCCGCATGCGCGGCGATCCCGGCACCGGCGTTGAGCAGCACGGCGTCGCGTACCGGACCAGACTCCCCGTCGATGACACGAGCGAAGACATCGGCGTTGAACTCCGGGTCGCCGCCGCGCAGGGCCTCGGAGGCTGCGAGCTCGAAGCCCAGCTCACGCGGATCGAAGGTCTCGGCGACGATCCGCCCGTCGTGACCGGGGAGCCACACCTGCGTGGTGGCGGACACCGTGATCTCGTCGAGCCCATCATCGCCGCGGAAGACGAAGGCATCGGCGCCACGACTCGCCATCACACCGGCCATCAGCGGAGCCATCCGGGCGTCCGCGCAGCCGATCGCCGCCGCGGAGGCGTGGGCGGGGTTGGTCAACGGCCCGAGGAAGTTGAAGATCGTGGGGATGCCCAGCTCCCGGCGCACCGGCCCGGCGAATCGCAGTGCGGGGTGGAACACCGGCGCGAAGCAGAAGGTGATGCCCGCCTCGGCATAGACATCGGCGATCCGCTCGGCCGGCAGATCGAGGCGCACCCCGAGGCGCTCGAACACGTCCGCCGTCCCCGACTGGCTCGACGCGGCGCGGTTGCCGTGCTTGACGACGCCCACACCCGCCCCGGCGATGGTGACCGCCGACATCGAGGAGATGTTGACCGTCTTGGCCATGTCGCCGCCGGTGCCGACGATGTCGACGACCCGATCGTCGATCCGCAGGGTGGTGGCCTCGGCGTACATCGCCGCCACGAGACCCTCGACCTCCGGCAGCGTCTCCTGCTTCTGGCGCAGCGCGACCGCGAAGCCGGCGATCTGCGCGGCGGACGCCTCACCGGAGAGGATCTGCCCCATCGCCCACCGCGCGGTATCGGCGTCCAGATCGGTGCCGGCGACGAGCGATGCCAGCACCCGCGGCCAGGTGTGGCTCATCGCGGAGCGGCGGCGAGGCCGCGCGCGACCTCGCAGAACACATCGGCCATGCGCAGTGGATCGATCGGCTGAGGCACGGCCGCCTCCGCTCGCGACCAGGTCGCCAGCCAGGCGTCCTGCTCGCGGGCGGTCAGGACGATCACCGGAGGGGCGTGGAAGATCTCGTCCTTGATCTGGCGGGCGATGCCCATGCCGCCCGCGGGGACCGACTCGCCGTCGAGGATGACGAGGTCGATGCCCCCTTCGTCGAGACGCTGGTGCACCACCGGCTCGGTGGCGACCTCGACGAATTCGACGCTCGGGAGATCGGGGTGCGGACGCTCCCCGATGGCGGTTTTGACCGCCATCCGAACGTCGCGATCATCGCTGTACAGAAGGACCCGCAGGGTGTCGTGACCGGTCACAATCGAATCGTACATAATGAGGGTGTGGCGACTACTTCTGCGATCCCCGCGTCCCGGCTTCACGGCGTCGAAGGACGGCCGTCGTATGTGACGGTCGGAACGATCGTCTGGCTCTCCAGCGAGCTGATGTTCTTCGCGGCGCTGTTCGCTGCGTACTTCACCGTGCGCAGCGCCGCCCCGGAGCTCTGGGCGCAGGAGACCGCACTCCTCAACCTGCAGTTCGCGACCGCCAACACCACGATCCTGGTGTTGTCGTCGTTCACGTGCCAGTTCGGCGTCTTCGCCGCGGTGCGTGGCCGCGCCGGCCGTGAGGGCTCACTGCTGCAGATCGGCAAGTGGGGCATGCGCGAGTGGTTCATCCTCAGCTACATCATGGGTGCCATCTTCATCGGCGGTCAGGCGTTCGAGTACGCCGAGCTCGTCGAGCACGGCGTGACCATCCAGAGCTCGGCCTACGGCAGCCTCTTCTACCTGGCGACCGGCTTCCACGGCATCCACGTCGTCGGCGGCCTGCTGGCCTTCCTCCTGGTGATCGGGCGCACCTATGTGGCCCGCAAGTTCACTCACGAACAAGCCGTCTCGGCGGTCGTCGTGTCGTACTACTGGCACTTCGTCGATGTCGTCTGGGTCGCGCTGTTCGCGGCCATCTACCTGATCCAGTGAGCAAGGCTCACCTAACCGTCACATCCCCGCGTTATCACCGATACGCTGACGAAAATCGTTGAGGAATGAGGTTCTCGGTGCGCACATTGTCGACCAGACGCCGCCACCCCCTGGCCGGCCTGTTAGTTCTCGCGGTGGGCCTGCTCATCACGGGTGGCCTGTACGCCGCGGTGGCCCCCAAGGCGGCGACGGCCGAGACGACGTCGATCGACGACATCGAGGCGGGGCGTCAGCTCTTCCTGGTCGGTTGCGCGAGCTGCCACGGCGTCAACGCGCAGGGCGTCGCGACGGAGGGCACCGGTGACAACCCGGGCAACTACGGCCCCTCGCTGATCGGCGTCGGCGCCGCCTCGGTCGACTTCCAGATGGGCACCGGCCGCATGCCGATGGCACAGACCGCGCCGCAGGCCCCCCGCAAGAAGGTCGAGTACTCCGAGGAGGAGATCTCGCAGGTCGCCGCGTACGTCGCCTCACTGGCCCCCGGGCCGCAGATTCCCGACGAGCGCTACTTGGACTACGAGAGCCTCTCCGATGAGGAGATCGCCCAGGGCGGCGAGTTCTTCCGCACCAACTGCACCGCCTGCCACAACTCCGTCGGCGCCGGTGGCGCGCTGCCCAACGGGCGCTACGCGCCCAGCCTGCACGGCGTCGAGGCCAAGCACATCTACGAGGCCATGCAGACCGGTCCCCAGCAGATGCCCGTCTTCTCCGATGACGTCATCACGCCTGAGGAGAAGCTCGCGGTCATCGGCTATGTCCGCGCCATGAGCACCGAGCCCGACTACGGCGGATTCAGCGGCGGCAACTTCGGTCCGGTCAGCGACGGCGTGTTCGTCTGGGTGCTCGGCATCGGCGGCCTGGTCGGATTCGCCACCTGGATCGGCTGGCACGGCACGAGAACGAAGAAGAAGAGGGCATGAACGAGCGAAGCGAGAGAACGATGAGGCATCTCATGCCGGCACCGGCATACTCTGTCCTCTTCTCGGCGGTGACGGCATGAGCAGCGATATCGAAGAGCGCACCCCCGCCGGCGACCCGATCGCCGATCCGGGCCTGCCGGCGCACCAGTACCGCCCCCAGGACGTCGATCCGGCGCAGGAGAAGCGCACGGAGCGTCAGATCGCCGGCATGTTCGGCATCGCCACGCTGCTGCTGATCGGCTTCTGCGTCGCGTACTTCACGATCGGCCAGGACCAGCTGATCGTCATCCCGGGCACCAACTGGTCGGCCCTCAACTTCACGCTCGGCATCACCCTCGCCGGTGCCCTGCTGCTCATCGGCATCGGCATCATCCAGTGGGCCAAGAAGCTCATGGGCGATCACGAGATGATCGAGATGCGTCACCCGGCGGCCTCCTCGGTCGAGGATCGCACCGCGACCATGACGGCGGTCAACGACGGCATCGAGGAGTCCGGCATCGGTCGCCGTCCGCTGATCCGCAACAGCCTGCTCGGCGCTCTCGGTGCCATGGGCCTCCCGGCGATCGTCATGCTGCGCGACATGGGTCCGCTGCCCGGCGACACGCTCGCGCACACCGTGTGGGAGCCCGGCATGCGGGTCGTCAACGACGTCTCGGGACAGCCCCTGCGGCCTTCCGATATCGAGGTCGGGCAGCTGGTCAACGGCCAGCCGGCGATCTTCTACGAGACCGACGACGACGGTCACGCGGTCATGCACGGTCACGATGTCCTCAATGCCAAGGCCAAGGCCGCCGTCATCCTGGTGCGGATGCGCCCGGAGGACATCACGCCGGCCGAGGGTCGCGAGAACTGGGGCATCGACGGCATCCTCTGCTATTCCAAGATCTGCACCCACGTCGGCTGCCCGATCAGCCTGTGGGAACAGCAGACCCACCACCTGCTGTGCCCCTGCCACCAGTCGACCTTCGACCTCGCCGACAACGGCAAGGTCGTGTTCGGCCCGGCATACCGGCCGCTCCCCCAGCTCCCGCTGGCGGTGGACGACGAAGGCTACCTGATCGCGGTGAGCGACTTCCCCGAGATCGTCGGTCCCTCGTACTCCTTCCTCGACCGGGATCAGAAGCGTCTTGATGAGGAGAACGCCTCATGAGCTCCACCTACACCCCCGTCGAGGACACCAAGACGGGCAAGAAGCTCGCCGGTCCGGTCGGCTGGCTCGACGAGCGCCTCGGCCTGGCCGCCCTCGGCAAGAAGAACCTGCGCAAGGTCTTCCCTGAGCACTGGTCGTTCATGCTCGGCGAGATCGCTCTCTGGTCCTTCGTCGTGCTGCTCATCACGGGTGTCTTCCTGACCCTCTGGTTCGACCCCAGCATGGCCGAGACCGTCTACACGGGCTCGTACCGTCCGCTCAACGGCGTCGAGATGTCGGTGGCCTATGCCTCGGCCTTGGACATCAGCTTCGATGTCCGCGGCGGCCTGCTGCTGCGCCAGATGCATCACTGGGCGGCGCACCTGTTCATCGCCGCGATGATGGTGCACATGCTGCGCGTGTTCTTCACCGGCGCGTACCGCAAGCCTCGTGAGATCAACTGGCTTATCGGCCTGGGCCTGCTGACCCTCGGCATCCTGGCCGGCTTCAGCGGCTACTCGCTGCCCGACGATCTGCTGTCGGGTACCGGCCTTCGCATCGCCGACGGCATGATCAAGTCGATCCCGCTGGTGGGCACGCACGTCTCCTTCTTCCTCTTCGGCGGCGAGTTCCCGGGCGATCAGATCATCCCCCGTCTCTATATGGCGCACATCCTGTTGATCCCGGCGTTGTTGTTGGGATTGATCGCGGCGCACATGCTGCTGCTCGTCTACCACAAGCACACGCAGTTCCCGGGTGCCGGACGCACCAACGAGAACGTGGTCGGCTACCCGATGCTCCCCGTGTACGCGGCCAAGGCCGGTGGCTTCTTCTTCATCGTCTTCGGTGTGATCGCGTTCCTGTCGGCGACCTTCACGGTCAACGGCATCTGGATCTACGGCCCGTACAACCCGGCCGAGGTCACCGCGGGCTCTCAGCCGGACTGGTACATGGGCTTCGCGGAGGGTGCGTTGCGTATCTTCCCGCCGCTGGAGTTCGACATCTTCGGCAGCACCTGGCCACTGAGCGTGCTGATCCCTGGCCTCGGCGCCCTGGGCATCCTGTTCACGCTGCTCGGTGCCTGGCCCTTCGTCGAGCGGTGGATCACCGGGGACGACCGTGAGCATCACCTGCTCGACCGTCCGCGCAACGCTCCGACGCGTACCGCGCTGGGCGTCGCCGGCATGACGGCCTTCGGTCTGCTCTGGATCGGTGGCGGCAACGATGTCATCGCGCTGCGTTTCGGCCTGGACCTGAACTCGATCACCTACTTCCTGCGGGTGATGTTCTTCCTCGGTCCGATCATCGCGTTCATCGTCACACGACGGATCTGCATCAGCCTGCAGCGCAAGGATCACGAAGTGCTGACCCACGGCTTCGAGACCGGCGTCATCGATCGCTCGCCCGACGGCGGGTACTCCGAGCGCCACGCTCCCCTGTCGGTGGACAAGCAGTATGCGCTCACCAGCGCGAAGCCCGCACCTGCGGCCCTCGAGGCCCCGGAGCTCGTCGATGCCAACGGTGTGGACGCGCCGAACGGTCGCAAGGCCAAGCTGCGCGCACGGCTGCGCCGCTGGTACTACGCCGGCGCGTTCGACAAGCCGACGGTCGAGGAGATGCAGCACGCCGAGGAGCATCTGCGCGATGCCGATCAGCATCCGGTCGACCTGGGCGAGGACTTCCAGGGCGTCTCGGAGACGGGCGTCCCGCGGGTCCACTGACCGGCAGTCGTACGACGAAGGAGGGCTGCTCCCCATGTGGGGAGCAGCCCTCCTTCGTTGTTCCCGCCCGGGTGGCGGTAGACCATCAACCCCATGACCCCACGATGACGTTGAGGACCTACCTCTAGGCAACGTCGCTCGCGGGCGAAAGGTTGATGACCTACCGCCGCAGGTGGCGATCAGCGCTGGGCCGCGGTGATGAAGTCCAGCTGGGCCTGGGAAGGACCGGACCACTCGTCCTCGATCGTCGGCTGGTTCTCCTCGTACATGCGGAACAGGGAGTTCTTCAGCCCCTCGTCGCCACCGTGGAACTGCTCCAGCAGAGCGCTCCACTCCCCCGCCAGGGCACGGCCCTCTTCGCTCCCCGGGTCGGTCCCCTGGGCGATCGCGGCATCCACCCGGGCCATCAGCTCGGGCCAGGCGTTCTCGACCTCCGCGATCCGCTGCTCGCCGATCTCGGCACGCCTCCGCTGCAGCTGGGCGATCTGGTCGGCGTCGAAGTACTGCTCGAATGTGTTGGACATGACAACCTCCTTGATGAGTGCCAGGAGATCGAGCTCGCCACCCGCGCGCTGCGCATGCACCACTCGGTCCCGCGCACGGGTCAACGCCACGATCTGCGCGTCGAGGGCAGCCCGTTGGTGCTCGAGCGTCTCAGCGACCGTCAGAGCCCCACTGACGACCTCCCCGATGCGATCGAGGGAGAGACCCATCTCTCGCAGCCCGACGACCACATAGAGCCGTTCGAGATCGGCCGCATCGTACAGCCGGTGTCCGCCGGCCGTGCGGGCGCTCGGCCGGACCAACCCGAGACGGTCATAGTGGTGCAGCGCGCGCACCGTCAGTCCCGAGCGCGTGGCCACCTCACCGACGCGCAGGTCCGTGTCGCTGCTCATTTGCTCGTCCTCCTGTACCGCGCCGGTCGGCGCGACCGCACCGACGCTAGAGCCTCACGTTACGTCGGGTTCAAGTCTCAATAGAATCGGTCAGCGAACTATCATCCGATCCATGCCGTCTGATGACAAGAACGTCCGTCTCTACGGTCCGTGGGCGGGCCGCAGGCCCCAGGACGCGGCGGCGCTCCTGGAGGACTACCCCGGGCCGTGGTGGATCGCCGGCGGCTGGGCGATCGAGGCGTTCACCGGTGTGCCCCGCCCCCACGGTGACCTCGATATCGGTATCCCGCGCACTGATGTCCCCCTGCTGCTGGCCCATCTACAGGGGCGACTGCACGTCTGGGCGGCCGCCGGCAGCCTCACGCCGCTCACCACGGCCGCCGCGACGGTCGCGAACGGCTGCGGGAATCTCTGGCTCCGGGCGAGCGGCGCGGATCCCTGGGAGTACGACGTCCTGCTGGAGCATGTCGAGGGCTCGACCTGGACCTACAAGCGCGATCCACGCATCAGGCGTCCACTCGACGAGGCACTCTGGCGACGAGACGGACTCGTCTATCTCCGTCCTGAGGTGCAGCTCCTCCTCAAGGCCGTACACACACGTGAGAAGGACAACCGCGACCTCGCCAGCTGTCTGCCCGTGATGGACCAGACGAGCAAACGATGGCTCGCGGAAACCCTGAGCCGGGCGCACCCCGAGCACCCCTGGCTGCGCCGGTTGCCAGCGCCACGGCGAGAAGATCTGCGCTGACTGCTACGCCCCGGCCAGTGCCGAACCGGACTGCCAGGTCTCCCAGTCGACATTCCAATCGGTCCAGCCGTTCTGTGGCTCGAGGGCGCGGGTGCTTCCCACGAAGTTGACCACGTCACCGCGCTTGGAGTTCTGGTAGAGCCAGCCGGCGTCCTCGGTTCCCATGCCCACACAGCCATGGCTGACGTTCGCGCGTCCGTGGGAGCCGGCGGACCACGGCGCGGCGTGGATGAACTCACCGGAATTGGTGAGCCGCATCGCCCACTTGACGCCCTTCATGTTGTAGTAGTTCGGATCAGACGAGTCCACCCCGGTGGTCGCGGCGTCCATGTCGATCGTGTCGAACTTCTCCATGACGATCTTGGTGCCCTCGCGGCTGGCCCACTGTGGCGCACCGCTGGAGACCGGGATGGTGCGTGCCGTCTGGCCGTCGATGTCGACCGTGAGCGTGTGGGCGTTGACATCGACCGTGGAGACGACGGACGAACCGACCTCGAAGTCCACCACCTGGTTCTGCTGGCCGTAGATGCCCTGCCCGGCCGGCAGGCTGTTCAGCTGCAGATCGACGTGGACCTTGGTGCCGGCCGGCCAGTACTCCTTGGGCCGCCAGTGCACCACCCGGTCGCTGATCCAGTTCCAGGCGCCCTCGACCTGCGGTTCGGAGGTGACCGCCATGTGCTGCTCGAACGTGGCCCGGTCCTCGACGGGGAGGTCGAAGTTGACGATGACGGGCATGCCGACGCCGACGGTCTCCCCCTGGAGTGGCGCCACGGAGGGATAGGTCTGCTCGTCGAGGGTCAGCGACTGGCTCGTGAACCCGGTCTCCAGCTCCGTCTGCTGCCCGTCGGTCCCTGAGGCCGTCGCTTGCAGCGTGTAGTCGACCGCGGGCTCGAGGCGCTCGGCCGCCGTCCAGCGCGCGCCGTCGACCGTCCCCTCGATCACGGCATCGTCCTCACCGCCACGTACGACGACCTCACCGAGCTCGCCGTCCTCGACGTCGACGGTCACGATCGTCTCGACCGGCACATCGGTCTGTCCATCGGTGACATTGGCGGTGAGCACCGGCTCGGGCCCGGCCGCGGCCGAGGGCTCGGTATCGGAGGCACCGGAGTCACTGCAGCCCACCAACACCATCGCCGCCACAGCGGCGACGACAACGCGCGAAAACGACGAGATCACCGTGACAGTCTAGTCACGGTGATCTCGTATCGTGGCACTCAGTGCGCGTGAACGCCTCGGTAGTACTCGAAGACCCAACCGATCACGACGATCGCGCCGAACGGCAGGGCCAGCAGGAAGAGCCACCAGCCCACGACGATGCCCAGCATCAACGTGCCGAACACCAGCGCGCACCACAGCGGCCACCAGCTGAAGGGCGGGAAGAAGCCCAGCTCACCGGCGCCGTCGATGATGTCGCCGTCCTTGCTGTCCTCCGGGCGGGGATTGACCTGCTGGGCGACGAAACCGAGGTACAGCGCCAGCATGAAGCACAGCAGGAGCGTCATGACGAGGGCGGTGGTGCCCGTCGGGTCGCCCGAGAGCACCCAGTAGACCGGCGCGACGAAGACGAAGAACACGCCGACGCCGAGCATCATCCAGAATTCGGCCTTCATCGATCACTCACCGTCCTTGCGATGCCCGAGGGCCTCTTCGCGATTGTCCACATTCGGCGCATCGGCGACCGCGGCCTTCTCATCGGGGTTCTGCTTCAGCTCCAGCGCAGCGAGCTCGGGGTGATGCAGATCGAAGGCCGGGCTCTCCGAGCGGATGCGCGGCAGCCGTACGAAGTTGTGCCGCGGCGGCGGGGACGAGGTCGCCCACTCCAGCGTTCGGCCCCAGCCCCACGGGTCGTCGAGTCCGACCAGCGGCGCCTTGCGTGACTTCCAGACGTTGTACAGGAACGGGATCGTCGAGGCGCCGAGCAGGAAGGCACCGATTGTGGAGATCTCGTTGAGCGTCGTGAAGCCGTCGTTCGGCCCGTAGTCGGCGTAACGACGCGGCATGCCCGCCACACCCAGCCAGTGCTGGACCAGGAAGGTCAGATGGAAGCCGATGAACAGCAGCCAGAAGTGGATCTTGCCCAGCTTCTCGTCGAGCATCCGGCCGGTCATCTTCGGCCACCAGTAGTAGAACCCGGCGAACATCGCGAACACCACGGTGCCGAACACCACGTAGTGGAAGTGCGCCACCACGAAGTAACTGTCCGAGAGATGGAAGTCCAGGGCCGGCGAGGCCAGGATGATGCCGGTCAGACCGCCGAAGAGGAAGGTCGTCAGGAAGCCGAGCGCGAACATCATCGGCGAGTCGAAGGTGACGGACCCGCCCCACATCGTGCCGATCCAGTTGAAGAATTTCACACCGGTCGGCACGCCGATCAACAACGTCATGAACGAGAAGAAGGCGAGGTTGACCGCGCCGGTCACGAACATGTGGTGCGCCCACACCGCGGCCGAGAGCGCGGCGATCGCGAGGGTCGCGAAGACCAGGCCGACGTAGCCGAACACGGGTTTGCGGCTGAACACCGAGAGGACTTCGGTGATGATGCCGAAGAAGGGCAAGGCGATGATATACACCTCTGGGTGCCCGAAGAACCAGAATAAGTGTTGATACAATATTGGCCCGCCGGTCGCCGCGTCGAAGACGTGGGCCCCGAGCATTCGATCGGCCGCGACCGCCAGCAGCGCGGCGCCGAAGACCGGGAAGACGATGATGACCAGCAGGCTGGTGACCAGCGAGTTCCAGACCATGATCGGCATGCGGAACATCGTCATGCCGGGCGCGCGCATCGTGAAGATCGTGGTGATGAAGTTGACGCCACCGAGGATCGTGCCGAGGCCGGACATGTACAGGCCCATGACCCACAGGTCACCGCCCATGCCGGGCGAGTGGATCGAATCGCTCAGCGGCATGTAGGCGAACCAGCCGAAGCTCGCCGCGCCGCCGGGCACGATGAAGCCCGAGACGGCGATGAGGCTGCCGAACAGGTACATCCAGTAGCTGAACATGTTCAGGCGCGGGAACGCGACATCCGGGGCACCGATCATGATCGGCACCACGAGATTGGAGAACCCGAAGAACAGCGGGGTCGCGAACATCAGCAGCATCACGGTGCCGTGCATCGTGAAGAGCTGGTTGAAGGTCTCGTCGCCGACGACCTGGGTGCCCGGACGCGCGAGCTCGGCGCGCATGATGAGCGCCATCACGCCGCCGATCAGGAAGAACGCGAACGACGTGAAGAGATACATCTTGCCGATCAGCTTGTGATCGGTCGTGGTCAAGACCGTGGCGATCTTCTGACCCATGCTCCGCTCACGCTGGATGCGTGCCGACGTGGCGTGGGCTCCGCCCTCGTCGAACGCTGCGGTGGTGGCCATCAGCCCTCTCCTCCGTGGTCACCGAGGCCGGTGACGGTCGTAGCATCGGAGGCTCCCTGCGGGCGGCCGATCTGGCCCTCCTGCTGAAGCTCCTCGAGGTGAGCGTCGTACTCGGCGCGCGAGACGACGTGGACGTTGAACAGCATCCGCGTGTGGTAGACGCCGCACAGCTCGGCACAGCGGCCGGTGAACGTCCCCTCACGCGTCGGCGTCATCTGGAAGCGGTTGTCCTGAGGTCCCTCGCCGGGGATGACGTCCATCTTGAAGTAGAACTCGGGGATCCAGAACGAGTGGATGACATCGGGCGAGAAGAGCTGGAACTCGACCGTCTCGTCGACGGGCAGGTAGAGATCCGGCAGGTTCTCGGTGTCGCCCTGGTCGTAGACCGGCTCACCGCCCGTGGCCTCGGAGTCCAGGTAGTTGAACGTCCACTGCCACTTGCTGCCGACGACCTCGATGGTGTGATCGGGCGTCTCGGAGTCGTCGAGCATCGAGTTCTGCGCCTGCACCGTATGGAAGAAGAACGCTGCCACGACGACTAGCGGCGCGATCGTGTAGAGCGCCTCGATCGGCAGGTTGTAGCGGATCTGGGAGGGGGCCGCGGTCTGGCCCGCGCGCCGGCGGTAGCGGATCGGCGCGTACAGGATGAGCGCGAAGACCAGCACGAACACGACGAGGACCGCGATCCACGTGCCGAGCCACAGATGCCACATCGGCTCGGAGCGATCCGAGCCCGCGATGGGCAGCGCGAGGCGCTTGAGCTCCGACTCGTCAACAGGGGAACAGCCGCTGAGTAGCAGCGCGGCTGCGGCGATGACCGCCGCCAACTTCTTCCGACCCACGGGGCGCCTTTCTGAAACCTGGACCATCACCTGGATGTCACCCTGACCCTAACGCAGGCCACTGCCCGGGCGACGGTCAGGTCAGCCTGTGTTGATCGTTCCGATGTCATGCTACGCCGCCGAGGGACAACGCCTTGTGAATTTCGGTACGAGCCTCGCTGCCGTACTGCCGTTCCAGCCGGCTCAGGAAGGTGTCGGCGTCCACGGTGTACTCCTGGGTGCCGATGGTCTCGACGACGCAGGCGGCGATGGTGCAGCCCACCTGGACGCTGCGCTCGGCGCCGAGACCCGCCGCGACACCGGCGAGATAGCCGGCCCGGAAGCTGTCGCCCACACCGGTCGGGTCGACGGCGGTGATGCCGTCGATCGCGGCGACCTCGATCAGCTCGCCATCGGCCGTGTGCACGACCGCTCCGTCCTTGCCGTGGGTCACGACCCGGGTGCCCACGTGGCGGCGCAGGTCGTCATCGTTCCAGCCGGTCTTCTTCTCGATCAGCGCGGCCTCGTACTCATTGCAGAACAGGTACGCGGCACCGTCGATGAGGTCGGCGATGAGTTCGCCATCGGCCCACGCCAGCTGCTGGGAGGGATCGGCGGCGAAGGGGATGCCGAGCTCACGGGCCGTGTGAGTGTGCCTCAGCATGCCGGTGGGATCGTCGGGACCGATGAGCAGCAGATCGATCGGGCGCTCGGAGTGGAGCGTCGCGACGTCGATCTCGCGGGCCTCGGCCATCGCGCCGGGGTAGAAGGTCACGATCTGCGCGTGCGCGTCATCTGTGGTGATGGTGCACAGGGCCGTGTGCCGCGTGTCGGAGACCCGCAGCCGCGAGCAGTCGACGCCCGCGGAATCGAGCCACTTCTCGTATCCCTGGGACACGAAGTCCTGTCCCACGGCGGCGACGAGTAGCGGCCGGTGTCCCAGCTGAGCGAGCCCGAAGCTGATATTGGCGGCGCAGCCTCCCCGGCGGACGTCGAGGTCCTCGACCAGGAACGACACGGAGATCTTGTCGAGCTGGTCAGGGACGAGGGAGTCCGAGAAGCGGCCTGAGAACGTCTGGAGGTGGTCGGTGGCGACCGACCCGGCAATCGCAAGATGCACCGAACCAGCATACGTTCGATGCCCTTGGTCGCCACCGCCCCGGCCCCCTCACCCCACCACGCGGCCGTGCTAGGCCCCGTGACGGTGGGGACCAAGAGCGGTGATTTACGCACCTCTCGCACGCGGGAGCGGTGAGCTACGCACCTCTCGAGCGTCGTGAGAGGTGCGTAGCTCACCGCCTTCGAGGACGGGAGCGGCGGAGGACACCGGCCCCACTCGACGCGAACGGCGCCCCTCGCGGTAGTCGCGAGGGGCGCCGTTCGTCAGGAAGGACTCAGTAAAAGGAGTCGCCGCAGGCGCACGAACCCGTGGCCATGGGGTTGTCGATCGTGAAGCCCTGCTTCTCCATCGAGTGCTGTGACGAAGTCGATCAGTGGAAGGAGTCGCCGCAGGCGCACGAACCCGTGGCCATGGGGTTGTCGATCGTGAAGCCCTGCTTCTCGATGGTGTCGACGAAGTCGATGGTGGCACCGTGCAGGTACGGCAGGCTCATCCGGTCGACGACGACGTGGACGCCGTCGAACTCGCGGATCTCATCGCCGTCGAGCGAGCGCTCGTCGAAGAACAGCTGGTAGCGCAGGCCGGAGCAGCCGCCGGGCTGCACGGCGATACGCAGCGACAGATCGTCGCGGCCCTCCTGATCGAGCAGGCTCTTGACCTTCGACGCCGCGCCGGAGGTCAAGGTGATCCCGTCGGCCGAGGTCTCGGTGGCCGGGGTCTGGTCGGTCGTGGTCATCTCTGCTCCTGCCGTGGACTGCTGGTGTCGAGGTCAACGCGCTCGCTCACGATTCCATTCCTCATCGTACGCGCCGGAGACGACGAAATCGATGCGCGGTCATTCCCAGCGGGCCGACCAGGTCCGGGCGACGCGCGCGGCCAGCGCCGACAGCTGCTCGGCAGGTGCCCTGAGGGCGGCCTCCTCGCCGACATAGTCGACCATCCCGTAGGCCGACTCGATCCCCAAGGCCCGCATCTCGCGTGATCCGACATCGACGCGCCCTGCGAGCACCAGACACGGCAGAGCCGAGCGCTGCGCGATCTGCGCGACACCGTGGACCACCTTCCCGGCACGGGAGGAGTAGTCGAAGGCTCCCTCTCCGGTGACCACGAGATCGTGGGTCGCCGCCGCGTCGGGGAGCCCCACGGCCTCGGCGACGAGCTCGATCCCCGACCGGACGGAGGCCCCGAGCACCAGCAGCGCGAAGCCGAGACCTCCGGCGGCTCCCGCGCCCGGCTCGTCGGCGACCCGGCGCTCGGCAGGGGTGGCGCCGCACACGGCGTCGACATATCTGTCCAGGATCCGGTCGACCGCGAGGATGTCCTCGTCGCTCAGACCCTTCTGCGGTCCGAACACCTTGGTCGCGCCGAACATGCCGAGCAGCGGCGTCTGCACGTCCGCCGCGGCCACGAACTCGACTCCGCTCACCCGCTCCCTCACCGCATCGAGGGCGACCGAGGTCACGCCCTCCAGGCCTCGGGGCCCGGCCTCCAGCGCCGCATCCGCAGTGGCGCCCAGCGCGGCGAGAAGACCCGCTCCCCCGTCGGCGGTGGCGCTGCCGCCGAGACCGACCACGATGCGCCGGGCCCCGGCGTCGATGGCCGCGCCGATCGCCTGGCCCACCCCGAAGGTGCTCGCCGTCCACGGCGAACGAGCGTCTTCCGCGAGCAGGTGCAGCCCACAGGCCTGTGCCGACTCCACATAGGCGGTGGTGCCGTCGAGCAGGAGCGTGGCAGGCACCGGATCACCGAGCGGGCCACGGACGGTCACCGCCTGCAGCCGTCCGACCCCCGATGCGGACAGCACGTCGATGAATCCCGGTCCGCCGTCGGCCATCGCCGCGACGGTCACCGTGTCGCCGGGTGCGGTGCGTCGCCATCCTTCGGCGATCGCGCGGCCGGCCTCGGCCGCGCTCAGCGTGCCGGCGAACTTGTCGGTCGCTACGAGGACGCGCATGGTGGCGTCAGCCGACGGCCTTCTCCGCCGCCGCGAGCAGCACGCAGGTGCACAATCCCTCCATCGCGGCCCGCAGCTCCTCCAAGGGCGGGAACGACGGCGCGATCCGGATCTGCCGATCGCGCGGATCCTTGCCGTAGGGGAAGGCCGCTCCCGCGGGAGTCAGGGCGATGCCCGCCTCCTTGGCCAACTGCACGACACGGGTCGCGGTGCCGTCCGGCACCTCCAGGCTGACGAAGTAGCCGCCCTTCGGCTGGGTCCACTCGGCGATGCCGAGACCGCCGAGCCGGTCGCTCAGGATCTCCTGGACGGCCGCGAACTTCGGGGCGAGGATCGCGCGGTGCCGGTCCATGTGCGCCAAGACCCCGTCCGCGTCGCCCAGGAACTCCGCGTGGCGCAGCTGGTTGACCTTGTCGGGGCCGATCGCGCGCACGGCGGCATGCTTCAGATACCAGGCGACATTCTCCGGCGAGCCGCCGAAGAAGCTGACGCCCGCGCCCGCGAAGGTGATCTTGGACGTGCTGGCGAACACCAGCGGGCGGTTGGGGTGGCCGCTGGCGGAGGCGAGGCCGAGGATATCGGCGGACTTGACCCGCTCCTCGGTGAGGTGGTGGACGGCGTAGGCGTTGTCCCAGAAGACCCGGAAGTCCGGTGCGGCGGTCTCCATCGCCGCGAGCTCGGCCGCGACCGCCTCGCTCACGACCGCCCCAATCGGGTTGGCATAGGTGGGCACGAGCCACATGCCCTTGACGAGGGGGTCCTTGACGAGCTCGCGCACGGCGTCCAGGTCGGGACCGTCCTCGAGCATGTCCACGGCGATCATCTCGATCCCGTAGTGCTCGCAGATCGTGAAGTGCCGGTCGTAACCGGGCGAGGGGCAGATGAAGCGCACCTTCTCCTCGGCCGACCAGGGGCGTGGCGAGTCGGGAGTGCCGTGCAGGAGCGACCACACGATCGTGTCGTGCATCATCGACAGGCTGGCGTTGTCGCCGGCCAGCAGCTGGTCGGCGGGCACGCCCACCAGATCGGCGAAGATCTCACGGATGGCCGGCAGCCCGGTGCCCCCGCCGTAGTTTCGGGTGTCGACTCCCCCGGCCCGATAGTCGTCGCGGCCGGGAAGGGCGAGCAGCTCGTTGGAGAGGTCGAGTTGCTCGGCCGACGGCTTGCCGCGGGTGATGTCGAGTGCGAGACCGGCCTTCTGGAGCGTCTCGTACGCGTGTCGTTGCTGGTCGTGGAATTGCTGGAGGTCGTCGCGGGACATGCTCTCGATCGTCACATAGACAATCTATCGTGGCCGCGACCCGCTTCCCGCGTGACCGGGGTCTCAGCCCAGGCCGGGCGCTCCCCAGATCGCCAGCCAGCGGGTCAGGTCCGATTCGATCGGCACGTCCCCCTCGACGATCCCGCGCATCTGCAGCTCCAGCGCATTGTCGCGGCGCTGGCCGCCCGCCGGCACGAAGGGATAGAACGTGCCGCGTTTGAACAGGTAGACCAGTCCCACCGGACGGCCGTCGTGCTCGAAGACGAAGGTCGAGCACAGCAGAGCGGTGTCGAAGCCGTGATCGGCGAGCGAGGAGTTGACGGCGTGCAGGTCCGCGGCGATGGCCGAGGCATCGCCGTCGGCGCGCTCGATGCTGATCCAGGTGAAGCCGTAGTCGTCCTGGGTCTTGTCCAGGGTGACATCGCCGTCGATGGCCACGACCTGCTTGACCTCGGCGATGACGGCATCGTCCGCGGCACCCTCGGTGTCGCGATAGCAGACCGCTCCCCCGCCGGTGAAGCTGAAACCCTGCACCTCCAGCGAGAGCGCCGCCTGCGGCACGGAGAAGAGCACCTCCAGATCGGCCTTTGGCGGTGTCGTGCGGCCGAAGAGCGCGTCGAGAAAGCCCATCTCAGCCTCGTTCGGAGAGGTCGGCGCTGATCTGGGCGAGCTGCGCGAGCCGCCGGTCCAGCGGCGGGTGAGTCGACATGACCGCCTCGATCGACTGCCGGTTGAGCGCCGGCGCGATGAAGAAGGCGTTCATGCTCTCGACCTCGCGCAGGTCCTTGGTGGGGATGCGGGCCATGTCGCCGGAGATCTTGGTGAGCGCCGAGGCCAGCTTCGACGGGCGGCCGGTGAGATAGGCGCCCGACCGGTCCGCGCTCAGCTCCCGGTACCGCGACAGGGCACGCGTGAGCAGGAAGCTGACGAAGTAGACGATCATGCTGACCAGGAAGACCACCAGGAACGCCGGTCCGCTGTTGCGATTGCGTCCTCCGCCGCCGAAGAACATGCCCCAGCGGGTCATGAAGCCGGCCAGCAGGCCGAGGGACGAGGCGACGGTCATGACCGAGACATCGCGATTGGCCACGTGCGCCAGCTCGTGCGCCAGGACGCCTTCGAGCTCGTCGGCGTCCAGGCGGTTGAGGATGCCCGTGGTCACGCACACGGCCGAGTGGTTGGGCGTGCGCCCCGTGGCGAAGGCATTCGGCACGTCGGTCTGCGCGATGGCGACCCGCGGCTTGGGCATGTCGGCGAGGGCGACGAGCCGGTCGATCATGGCGTGCAGCTCCGGTGCCTGCTGCGGGGAGACGACCTTGGCCCCCATGGACTTCAGCGCCAGCGAGTCCGAGAAGAACCACTGGCCCCACGCCATCCCCAGGACGATGACGAGGCCGAGGATCGCTGAACCGGAGAAGTAGATGAGGACGACGCCGAAGGCGACGTAGAGCGCGCCGAGGCCGAGGCCCACGCTGCCCATCCGCCAGGACAGTCCCCGATCACGACGAAATCTGGTTCGGGCCATCGTCTCCCTTGCTTTCCTCGATCTGGGTCTCGGCGAGCGCGGCGTCGATCTGCCGGCGCAACGCCTCGTCGGGGTCCTCGCCGGCTCGGGCGATCACGCCTTCGCTGGCGAGCTCGTCGACGGCATCGGCAGTGGCTTCCAGCTCACGGGTGTGACGTTCGGCCTCGTCCATCGCCTGGCCGATCTGGCTGGTGGCCGAGGCGATGCCGGTGGTGGCGTCGTTGATCTCGGACCGGGCGCTGGCCGCGGAGTACCGCGCGGTGAGCGTGTCCTTGCGCATCCGGAAGTCCTCGATCTGGCGCTCGACCTTCTCGGCGGCGCGTTCGAGCGACTCCTCCTCGCCGGCGAGGGAGCGGTGGCGCTCGGTCAGCTCCTCAAGGGCCTTCTCGAGCATGACCTTGCGTCCGAGCGCGTCGCGGGCGGCGTCATCGTCGCCGCGGTTCACCGCCTCGCGGGCCTGCGCGTCGAAGGACTCGACCTGCTCGCGCTGCCGCGCCATCTGCACCTCGACGCGACGGCGGCTGGTACGGACATCGGCGACGCCTCGGCGCACGGTGGTGAGCATCGCGAGCTGGTCGCGATAGGTCTCATCGAGCTTGCCGCGCAGCCGCTCCGGATCCTCGACGTCTCGCGTGGCCGCACGCGACCGCCACCAGCGGCCGATCCGTGCGGTGATGCCGTCCCCTGCCATGGGCCAAGCCTAGGGCGTGCGGCCCAAGACCGGGTGTCACCGCTCACCGGCGCTGTCGGGCGTCTTGCCGCGGCCCGGTAAGGTTTCGCGCGTGACCGACGACGCACCGCAGCCAGGCAAGGGCCGGCCGACCCGTTCCCGCAAAGAGGCCGAGGCTGCCCGCAAGCAGGTCATGAAGCGTCCCCTGACCCGCCGCGAGCAGATGCGCCGGGAGCGCGAGCGCCGCTCGAAGACGCGCGAGAAGCAGATCGCGGCCCTCGACGGCCGCGGCGACGAGGCCTACCTGCCGGCGCGTGACCGCGGGCCGGTGCGCGCGCTCGTGCGCGACTACGTCGACCGTCGCCGCTCGGTGGCCGAATACATGCTGCCGATCCTCGTGGTGATCCTGGTGCTGAGCTTCATCCAGAACCCCACGGCGGTCACCGTCGTCTTCTTCCTGTGGACGATCACGATCCTGTCGACGGTGCTCGACGAGATCTGGCTCGTCATGGGGCTCAAGCGCGAGCTGAAGAAGCGCTTCGAGCCGGGTCAGGCGAAGGGCGCCACGACCTATGCGGTCCTGCGCAGCACGCAGTTGCGTCGTACGCGGCGTCCGCGTCCGGTCATCGAGCGCGGTCAGCCGCTCGCCGACCGCTACTGACCCCGGCCTCCCCGGGGCCCACCTCGGGCAGTGAGTCGTCAACCACCGCAAGGAGCGGTGGGCGATCAACCGCCGACCGGCCTCCCGGCCGCGATGGCGACGCACCCGGTGGTTGACCCTCACCGCCCCCGCGACCGCCTCCCCACGGCGCGGCTCAGTCCGCGTGCAGGCTCATCGGGCCGTAGACCTCGGTGTCGCCCTCGAACAGGCGCACCTGATCGATACCGCGACCGAGCAGTTCCTCGAACTCCATGCCGATGAACGTCTCGGCATCACTGCGCGACGGGAAGTCGTGCGAGGTGCCGAGCTCTCCGCCGTCGGCGTTCTCGTAGGTCCAGCGCCAGTTCATCGTCAGCTCTCCTTCACCTGGGTGGTCACGAACGGTGGCGTCACCACCGTGAACGATTGCGCGCGGCCCCGCACGTCGACGGACACCGTGTCCCCCACAGCGATCGAGCGGTCGAGCAGCGCCAAGGCGATCCCTTCGCGCAGCGTGGGGCTGAAGGTCCCCGAGGTCACCTCGCCCACCGACTCCCCCGTCGTCGAGGACACGCGCATGCCCGGACGGGGAATGGCGCGCCCTTCGGCCTTGAGACCGCGGATGAGGCTCACGGTCTTCTCCGCGCGCTGCCGCTCCAGTGCCTCCTTGCCCCAGAACTCGGGCTTGTCCCAGCCGACGGCCCATCCGGCGCGCGCCATGACCGGGGTGATCTCCGGGGAGAGCTCGTGGCCGTGCAGCGGGTAGCCCATCTCGGTGCGCAGCGTGTCTCGGGCGCCGAGACCGCACGGCCGGATCCCCTGCGGCTCGCCTGCGGCGAGCACCGCGTCCCACACATCGGCGGCGTCCTCAGAATCCACGACGAGCTCGTACCCGCGCTCGCCGGTGTAACCGGTGCGGCACACCGTCAGCTCCCGGCCGGCGATCGTGCCGGTGACGAAGGACATGTACGGGTGATCGGCCGGAACATCGAGGGCCTGGAGCACGTCGGCGCTGGCGGGGCCCTGCAGGGCGAGCACGGCGTAGCGGCGGTGCAGGTCGGCCACCTCGATGCCCTCGGGGGCCTCGTCCCGCAGACGCTGGACCACCTCGGCCGTGTTGGCCGCGTTGGGCATGAGGAAGACCTCGAAGTCGCTGCGCAGATAGGCGATGAGGTCGTCGACGGTGCCGCCGTCGTCGGCGCAGCACAGCGTGTATTGCGCCTGCCCCACGCCGATCTTGGCGAGGTCATTGGTGAAGCAGCGGTTGACGTAGTCGGCGGCTCCGGCTCCCCGGACAACCGCCTTGCCCAGGTGGCTGACATCGAACAGTCCGACGCTCTCGCGTACGGCGGCATGCTCGGCCAGTACTCCACCGCCGGAGTACTCCACCGGCATGTCCCATCCGCCGAACTCGGCGAACTTGGCGCCGAGGGCGACGTGGCGATCGTGCAGCGGCGAGTGCAGCAGGTCCATGCGATCAACCTACCCGTGGATACAGTGGCGCCATGGTCTCGGTATCACTGCGCCCCACTGCCCCGTCGAGCGATGTCGTGCTCCGCGCGATCCGCGCTTCGGACCCCCTCGACGAGGACCTGGTCCCGTTCACCGCCCTGGGCTTCCGCCAGGAGGCGGGGCAGACCCTGGTCGTGCCGAGTCCGGCAGGGATCAAGGCGCCCGTCACGGTCTTCGTCGCGATCGACGACGAGCCGTCGCTGGAGGATCTGCGCCGCGCTGTCGCCAAGGGCCTGCGCGCTGCGCCGGCGGCACGCCACATCGTCGTCGACTTCGGTGATCTCACCGATGACCAGGTCGCCGCGCTGGCCGAGGGTGCGCTGCTGACGGCGTATCGCTTCGACGACTACAAGGGTGAGAAGGCCCGCCAGAAGGCGGACGAGAAGCCGCGTCTCGATGAGGTCACCCTGGTCGCCTCCGATGCCAAGAAGCGCGAGCTGAAGAAGGCCGTCGACCGTGGCGTGGCCATCGCCGAGGCGGTCTGCCAGGCGCGCGACTGGGTCAACACGCCTCCGGGGGATCTGCGTCCGCCGGACTTCGCCGCGGCGATCGAGTCGTCGGCCGCGAAGGGTGTCTCGGTGACGGTGTGGGACGAGAAGCGTCTCGCCAAGGAGAAGTGCGGTGGAATCCTCTCGGTGGGCCGTGGCTCGGAGGCTCCGCCGCGTCTGGTGACGCTCTCCTACTCCCCCTCCAAGGCGAAGGCGCACCTGGCGCTCGTCGGCAAAGGCATCACCTTCGACTCCGGCGGCCTGTCGATCAAGCCCGGCGCGAGCATGCAGACGATGAAGATGGACATGGGCGGGGCGGCGGCGATCGTGGCGGCGGTCAACGCGATCGCGACGCTCGGGCTGCCGATCAAGGTGACCGGTTACGCCTGTCTGGCCGAGAACATGCCGAGCGGCTCGGCCACCCGGCCGGGCGATGTCATCACGATGCGCAGCGGCAGCACGGTGGAGGTGCTCAACACCGATGCCGAGGGCCGCATGGTGCTCGGTGACGGTCTCGCGATCGCGGCGGAGCAGCAGCCTGATCACATCGTCGATGTCGCGACGCTCACGGGTGCGGCGATGACCGCGCTCGGCGCCAAGACGGCGGCGATCCTCGGCAATGACGAGTACTTCGAGGAGCGCGTCTTCGCCGCCTCGCAGGAGGCCGGCGAGGCGATGTGGCGCCTGCCCATCACCGAGGAGGTCACCTCCTCGCTCAAGTCCTCCAAGATCGCCGATCTGCGCCAAATCGGCACCAAGCCGCACGGTGGGACGCTGTTCGCGGCGGCCTTCCTGCGTGAGTTCACCGCGGACATCCCGTGGGCGCATCTGGACATCGCCGGTCCGGCGTTCAACGAGGGCGGCGCCGACGACTACATCCCGTGGGGTGGCACCGGCGTGGGCGTGCGCACGCTCGTTCAGGTGGCGACTCAGCTTACGTGAGCGCGTACGACGACCGGCTCGTCCGCGAGCTGGAGGAACGGCGGCTGCCCTCGGTGGCGGCCGCCGTGGTCGCTGGCGGGCAGGTCGCCTGGTGCGGCACCGCGGGGACTCTCGACGGCTCGGACGGGACCGCCGCTGTCACGCCGGATACGCAGTACCGCATCGGCTCGATCACCAAGACCTTCGTCGCGGTGGAGATCCTGCGGCTGCACGAGAAGGGTCGGCTGCGGATCGATCAGCGGGTCCGTGAGGTCCTCGACGATGTGGACGGGCAGTCCTTCGCCGATGTCACGATCGCTCAGCTGCTCACGCACACCTCCGGGCTGCAGTCCGAGACGAACGGACCGTGGTGGGAGCGTGCGCCGGGTACGGACTGGGCCGAGCTCCGTGACAGCGACCTGCGTCTCGTGCTGATCCCGGGGACCCGCTTCCATTATTCGAACGCGGGGTATGCGCTGCTCGGGCGGATCCTGGAGGTGGCGCACGGTCGTCCGTGGTTCGAGGTGGTTCGCGACGGACTGCTGGTGCCGCTGGGCATGACCCGCACGACGCTGCGGCCGGCGGGTGAATGCGCCGCGGGGATCGCGGTTCATCCGAGTGAGGATCTGCGACACGCTGAGCCGGAGTTCGATGCTGGGGCGATGGCCCCGGCCGGGCAGTTGTGGGCCAGCGTCGAGGATCTCGCCCGATGGGCGGTGTTCGCTGCCGGGGACGGTGAGGGGCTGGTGAGCCGTTCCACGATGGAGCTCATGCGGGTGCCGCTGGCGGTCAATGACCGTTGGGAACTGGAGTGGGCGTCGGCACAGGGGCTCGGCTGGCAGGTCTGGCACGACGGGCCACGTCGGTATGTCGGACATGGCGGCTCGATGCCGGGATTCCTGGCGTCGCTGAAGGTCGAGCCGGCGACCGGGGTCGGTGTCGTGGTGCTCACCAACACGACTTCGGGTCTCGGCTCGGTCGGCGACGATCTGCTGACGATGGCTCGCGAGGAGCTGGCCACGCCCGCTTCCGCCGAGGTCGCGACGCCGAGCGAGCGCGTCGCTGCGCTCGCGGGCACGTGGTACTGGGGCCCGGCACCGTTCACGATCGAGCCGACCGGCGGTGAGGGCTTCATCCTGCACGCGCCGAACGGTGGGCGTAGTTCGCGATTCATGCGCGACGGCGATCGGGACCGGTGGATCGGCATGGACAGCTATTACGCTGGCGAGCATCTCGCGCTTCGCGAGGACGGCGCGCTCGATCTGGCCACCTTCGTGTTCACCCGCGAGCCCTACGACCCAGGGCACGCGTACCCGGGCGACCTCGATCCCACCGGCTGGCATTAGGTCGATCCTCGGGGTCGCCATCGGTGGTTGCGTTTCCATTGCCGGGTGCCGGGTTTGCGGAATTCGGGGATCCCGTCGTGTGGGTTGATACGGCATTCGAGATAGCCGCCGTCTCTGTTGGCGATCGCGATGCGTTGATATCGGGTGAAGAGACGTTCCTCGCGGCCAAGATCGAGGGGAACAGATTCCCCACCGAACACCTGTGGGAGCAATCTGGCATCGCAGGCCAGGCGTCTGACTTCGCCGGGACTCATCCGGGTTCCGTCGGTGGTGATGATTCCTGGCGCCGCGTCCTCGATCGGCTATTCCAAATCTTCGAGGTTCATATTCACCGTGACGAGGACGTTGTTCCCGCCGTGGTTCGGCAACCGATCAGTCGGAACCCGCTCGATGAGTTCACAGAACCCCTGACCGACGCGGGTGGTGTAGTTCGTCGGTACGTTCACGCCCAAGCGTCGACGCACGACATGGCGACGCATACGCATCCAACACCGTCTTCAACATCGCAGCTTGGGCGTCGGGGATCATGAACCGGCCACTGGTGGTGCCGTCACCATTCGCCCACATGCTCAGGCGCGTGGAGTCCCAGGCGCGTTGTTCCCGTTCGACCAACAATGAGGATTCGTGCCGATCCACGTCCTTCTTGGTAGCCCATTGGTCGGCGATCCGATCCGCCCGCGCCCGCAGGTCCTTCGGCGTTAAGATTCCCGAGTCGGCGATCAGTGTCCGCTCCGCAACCGTTCGCTGCTCAGGCGTGGTCTCGGTGGGGAAGTTCTTGAGCCCGTCAGAGATAATCCGGGCCTGAGCCAGTGTCAGGTCCCCGGCTGAGAGTGCTTGGTCGGTGAGCGATTCTTCCGGGACATCCTTGGCTGCGGCGAGGAGCCGGTTCCCGGCGGTGCGGTCGTTGCCCAGGTCCCTGCCGAGCAGGTCACCGGTGGAGGCGGCGCCTGCATCGAACTGGTGTTCCATACGGTTCCCATCCTCGAGGAGTGCCCCGACACTTTCCGGCTTCATCCACACCCACCCCACGCGGAGTCCGTGCGTGCTAGAAAAGTGATGCCGAAACCACCAGACACCGTGCGTTTGCGCAGGTCAGCAAGTGCGCTCCCCGCAAGCGGGGATGATCCCGCCGGTCACAACTTCCCGGAGAAGTGCCCCTTGACGAGGGCTTCAGCGGAAGTGACTCTCCGAAGTAGTGAAGGACCCGCACGCGCCGACTCGTCGGATCACGGAAAACGAGAGCGGCGCGCTCCGTCATACACACGCCCGGCTAGCACGGCTGAAATGAGCGGCCGATCAGTCTCGGGAAACGTGAGACAGACAGCATTACTGGCCAGTAAGATTCCGCATATGAGCGATCAGAAGCCGAATGCTGGTTACTATCCGGCCCCTGACGGGTCAGGCCAGAATTGGTACTGGGACGGTGAGCGGTGGATCGACCCTGCTCAGACTCAGCCCGCAATGGCAGGTAACGCCCCCGAGCCTGAGCGGCCGTGGTTCAAGAAGAAGCGCATCGTGATCCCCGGTGCGCTCGTTGCGCTGATCATCTTCGGTGCCGCGTTGAGCGGCGGAGAGGGCGATGCCGATTCGCCTGCCGCATCGAGCACGCCTGCTGCCACCGAAACCGCAGATGCCGAGACCGTCGTCGCCGAGGAGCCGGAACCGGAAGCGGAAGCGGAGCCTGAAGAGTCGATGACCGCCGGCCAGAGGAATGCAGTGAGTTCGGCAGAGGATTACCTCAGGTTCACCGCATTCTCGCGTTCAGGACTCATCACTCAGCTCGAATTCGAGGGCTACACAACCGAGGACGCGACCTTCGCCGTGGATCACCTTCAGCCCGACTGGAACGAGCAAGCTGCCAAGTCCGCGCAGGAGTACCTCGACTTCACCTCTTTCTCCCGTGTCGGTCTCATCGAGCAACTGCAGTTTGATGGCTTCTCGCCAGAAGAGGCCACCTACGGCGTCGACCAAGCTGGTCTCTAGCGTCAGGATCGATGTCGGACACACCTGGGCAACGGAAGAGGCAGTGTCTCCGCCGCCGTCCGGTATCGAGTTGCCACCTCATGAACTAGACATGTGATTCTGCGGTCGCTATAGCTACCGCGGAATCACATCCTTCGTGCACCTTAGGACGAAGGATGTGCTTCCGCGGTTGTCATGGCAACCACGGAGTCACATCTTCCGTCGGGCAAGCCCGGAATGGACTCAGTGCAGGCCGAGGGTGCGGGCGGCCTCTTCGACCTTGTCCCACTGGGTGCGGTCGCCACCACGGCGATCGGGATGCGCGGCGTTCCGCGCCCGCTTCCAGACCCGCTCGATCTCCTCGGGGGCCGGTTCCTTGCCGAGCGGCTCGGCACCGGCGATCGACTCCAGCACCATCAGCGCTTTGAACCGGTCCGGACTCAGCGAGGCGCGCTGCGGAGACGAGGTCGTCGCGCGCTTCGCGGAAGACCGCTGGTTGTAGTCCCGCATGCGCTGCGGGTAGCCGACCCGGTTCGCGTCGTAGAGGGGGATGCCCTGCTTGCGAGCGAAGTCGGAGGCCACCTTGGGCGAGGCGATGCGCTTGCGCGTCCACTCACCGTCGCTGGCGACCAGCAGCACCGTGGTCTGCGTGACCGAGGTGGCCGGCTCGACGAAGGCCTCGACCCCGCGTCGCGACTCCACGAACTCACGTAAAGCCGCGAGATCGGCGCGCGTCGCGTCACGATCGGAGACCACAGCACCGCCGTCGGTGCGCTTGCGTTTGGAGAACCAACCCACGGCCCTAGTGTGCCCGATGGCGACCAGACGGAAGTTACCGACGCGTCGGCGACCCCACTGGGCGCAGGGGTGCCCGAAGTGACAAGATGGACGCCAGACATCCGACGGGAGGGAAGCTGTGGCCGACGCCGAACCCGGCAGCGAGTTCGACATCGTCGTTCTCGGAGCGGGCAGCGGAGGCTATGCGTGCGCGCTGCGCGCCGCACAGCTCGGTCTGACCGTCGCCCTGGTGGAGAAGAAGAAGCTCGGCGGCACCTGCCTGCACGAGGGCTGCATCCCCACCAAGGCCCTCCTGCACGCCGCCGAAGTCGCCGAGACTGCCCGCCATGCCGCCGATGTCGGCATCCAGGCCAGCTTCGACGGCGTCGACATGCCCTCGGTCAACCGCTATCGCCAGGGCGTGGTCGATCGTCTCTACAAGGGCCTCACCGGACTCATCGGCTCCGCCGACGCGATCACCGTCATCGAGGGCGAGGGTCGCCTCATCGACGCTCACACCGTCGAGGTCGACGGCACCCGGCACACCGGTCGTCACGTCGTCCTCGCCACCGGCTCGGTCCCCCGCACCCTCGGGGTCGAGATCGGCGGCAGGGTCGTCACCAGCGAGCAGGCGCTGACCCTCGACGAGGTCCCTCAGCGTGTCGTGGTGATCGGCGGCAGCGTCATCGGCGTCGAGTTCGCCTCCGTGTGGAACTCGCTCGGGGCCGAGGTCACGATCGTCGAGGCCCTCGACCGGCTCGTCCCGCTCGAGGATCCTGTACTCAGCAAGGGTCTCGAGCGCGCCTTCCGCAAGCGCAAGATCGCCTTCCGGACCGGGGTCAAGTTCACCGGCGTCGAACAGGACGACTCCGGCGCGCGTGTCAGCCTCGAGGACGGCACGCAACTCGACGCCGACCTGGTGCTCGTGGCCGTCGGCCGCGGCCCCAACTCGGGCGGGATGGGCTTCGAGGACGCGGGTCTCTCGCTGGAACGCGGCTGGGTCCCCACCGACGAGCGCCTGCACACGAATCTCGACGGCGTCTACGCCGTCGGCGACCTCGTACCGGGCCTGCAGCTCGCGCACCGTGGCTTCGCCCACGGCATCTTCGTCGCCGAGGACATCGCCGGCCTGAACCCCGCCCCCGTCGTCGACTCCGGCATCCCGCGCGTCACCTACTGCGAGCCCGAGCTGGCCTCGGTCGGCCTGACCGAGCAGCAGGCGCGCGAGCAGTACGGCGAGGTCGAGACCGTCGAGTACAACCTCGGCGGCAATGGCAAGAGCCAGATCCTGCAGACCGCGGGTCTCGTCAAGCTCGTACGCCAAGCCGACGGGCCCATCGTCGGCGTCCACATGATCGGTGCCCGGATGGGCGAGCAGGTCGGCGAAGCGTCTCTCCTGGTCAACTGGGAGGCCTATCCCGATGACGTCGCTCCGTTGATCCACGCCCATCCCACCCAGAACGAATCCCTCGGCGAGGCCGCACTGGCCCTCGCCGGCAAGCCGCTGCACTCACACGCCTGAATCGGACAGAGGAACCCATGGCAGAGAACGTCACCCTTCCCGCCCTCGGTGAGAGCGTCACCGAAGGCACCGTCACCCAGTGGCTCAAGCAGGTCGGCGACACCGTCGAGGTCGACGAGCCCCTGCTGGAGATCTCCACCGACAAGGTCGACACCGAGATCCCCTCGCCCGTCGCGGGCGTGCTGCTCGAGATCAAGTTCGACGAGGACGACACCGTCGAGGTCGGCGAGGTGCTCGCCGTCATCGGCGAGGAGGGTGAGTCCGCCGGTGAGTCCGGCAGCGATGACTCCACGTCGAGCGAGGCCGAGGAGAAGCCCACCGCGGACGAGCCCGAGGCTGAGGAGCCCGCCGAGCAGGAGTCCGAGGAGCCGGCCGCCGAGCCCGACGAATCCGCTCCCGCGCCGCAGGCCGAGAGCAAGCCCGCCGGTGGTTCCGGTGGCGAGGCCGTGACGCTGCCCGCGCTCGGTGAGAGCGTCACCGAGGGCACCGTCACCCAGTGGCTCAAGCAGGTCGGCGACACCGTCGAGGTCGACGAGCCCCTGCTGGAGATCTCCACCGACAAGGTCGACACCGAGATCCCCTCCCCCATCGCCGGCACGCTGCTGGAGATCAAGGTCGACGAGGACGAGACGGTCGAGGTCGGCGCCGAGCTCGCCGTCATCGGCTCGGGCGACGCCGCTCCGGGCGAGTCGTCGGAGGAGAGCGAGTCCTCCGAGCCCGCCGACGAGCCGGAGCCTGACGAGGAGCCCGAGGAGCAGCCGGAGAAGAACCCGGAGCCCGAGGCCAAGCCGCAGCCCGAGCCCGAGCTCGAGGCGAAGCCCGAGGCCGAGGAGCCGAAGCCGGCCCAGGAGCAGCCCAAGGCCGAGGAGTCCTCCAGCTCGTCGTCGGGTGACGAGGGCTATGTGACCCCGATCGTGCGCAAGCTCGCCAAGCAGCACGGCGTCGATCTGACGTCGCTGACCGGCAGCGGCGTCGGCGGACGCATCCGCAAGCAGGACGTGCTCGATGCGGCCAAGAAGGCCGAGCAGCCCGAGCCCGCCGCTGCGTCCTCGGCTCCGTCGAGCAGCGCACCGGCTCCGAGCACCGAGGTCTCGGCCCTGCGTGGCAAGACCGAGAAGGTCTCGCGACTGCGCAAGACGATCGCCAAGCGCCTCACCGAGTCGCTGGAGGTCTCCGCGCAGCTCACGCAGGTGCACGAGGTCGACGTCACCGAGGTCGTGCGGCTGCGCAACCAGCACAAGAACGCGTTCGGTGAGCGTGAAGGCGTCAAGCTGACCTTCCTGCCGTTCTTCGCCAAGGCGGCGGTCGAGGCGCTCAAGCAGTACCCGCAGATCAACGCCTCGCTCGATCTCGAGGGCGGCACGATCACCTACCCGGCGGGCGAGCACCTCGGTGTCGCGGTCGACACAGAGCGCGGCCTGATCGTGCCGGTGATCAAGGACGCCGGCGATCTGTCGATCGCGGGTCTGGCCCGCAAGATCGCCGATGTCGCCGATCGCACCCGCACCAACAAGATCGCTCCCGATGAGCTCAGCGGCGGCACGTTCTCGCTGACCAATCTCGGCAGCAACGGTGCGCTGTTCGACACGCCGATCATCAACCAGCCGCAGTCGGCGATCCTCGGTGTCGGCGCGATCGTCCGTCGTCCGGTGGTCATGACCGATGAGCACGGCAACGACAGCATCGCGGTCCGCAGCATGGCGTACCTGGCGCTGACCTACGACCACCGCATCATCGACGGCGCTGACGCCGGCCGCTTCCTGACGGCCGTCAAGCAGCGCCTGGAGAGCGCGGCGTTCGAAGGCGAACTAGGCTGACGCGTATGCGTATCGTCGTCGGAGGGGCATCGGGTTTTCTCGGTGCCCCTCTGGTGTCTTCTCTGCGCGAGGCGGGCCACGACGTGACCCGCCTCGTCCGCGGTGAGGACACCTCCGCAGATGCTTCCCGTTGGGATCCCGCGAACGGCGAGGTCGACACCGCCCTCATCGGCGATGCCGATGTGGTGGTGAACCTCTCCGGTGCGCCGATCTCGCAGTGGCCTCGCACCAAGGGGCGCGAGGTGGAGATCCTCAACTCGCGGGTCAGCGCCACCGACACCCTCGCGCGGGCCATCGCGGCCGCATCCACTCCCCCGGCCTTCCTGTCCGGATCGGGCATGTCCTGGTACGGCGTCGATCGCGGCGAGACCGTGCTGCCCGAGGGTTCGGGCTCGACCGGTGAAGGCTTCCTCGCGGAGGTCTCGCAGGCGTGGGAGGCGGCCGCGGCGCCCGCACGCGATGCCGGTGCCCGGGTGGCGTTCCTGCGCACCTCGATCGTCTTGGACGATGCCGGCGGGGCGCTCAAGCTGATGAAGGTGCCGTTCTCGCTCGGCCTGGGCGCGCGGCTCGGTTCCGGTGAACAGTTCTTCTCGTGCATCAGCCGTCGCGACTGGGTGGAGGCAGTGCACTTCGTCGCCGAGAACGACGTGAGCGGCCCGGTGAACCTGGCGGCTCCTTCTCCGCCGACGAATGCCGAGTTCACCAAGGCGCTCGGCCGCGCGCTGAATCGTCCGGCGCCGTTCGTCGCTCCCGCGTTCGCGGTCAAAGCGGCCCTCGGCGGACTCGCCGAGGATCTGCTCGGTTCGCTGCGTCTGGAGCCGGAAACCCTCCTCCGGGCCGGCTACACGTTCGAGCACACCTCGATCGACGACATCCTCCACGCCGCTCTCGCCTGAGCAGGCCAGCCAGTCGGTGGTTGTGTAGGCCCTGGGGGCACCTCCCGCTTGCGGGGGAGGAACGAGGGCCGTATCGAAACCACGTCACCGTGTGGTGGTTTCGATATGCTCCGCGCGCAGAGCGCACTTCGCTACTCAACCACCGGGTCCCGCACGGAGGCGATGCGCCAGCGGCCGTGCTCGACCACCAGCTGTACCTCGCGCTCCTGCCACGGCTCCCGCGGCAACGCCTGTCGCTCTCCGTCCGGCAGCACCGCGACAGCCGGGCCGAGGCGCTCGATGACGTGGAGGCGCCCGTCGGCCTCCTCGCAGGATTGCCGCTCGACACGCCCGCCCTCGATGCGCACGCCACGTCGGCGATAGTCCTCGGCCGTCGCGATGTCGTCGGTCTGCGCCCGCTCGGCGTACTGCGCGGTGACTCCGTCGGGGTCGAGGCGCGCGTAAGCGACCGCACGGTGGAGGTCGAGTCCGTCGAGCACTCGGCAGGGATCGCCCGCCCCCGAGCGGGGTAACAGCACCAGGATCGCGGCCAGAAGATCGTCCATGAGCCGATCGTGCCGTGAAAGCTACTCACGGGTCGGGCGCTGTCCACAACCTCGTCTGGTGGGGAGCGTAGGCTGGTCGTGTGAGTCTTCGGATCCTCGACTCGTGGTATGGCGAGCAGGCGATCGAATATCTCGATGCCTGGGAGCTGCAGCGTCAACTGCACGCGCAGCGCGTGGCCGATCAGATCGAGGACACCGCGCTGTTCCTGGAGCATCCCCCGGTCTACACGGCGGGCAAGCGCACGGAGCAGTTCGAGCGTCCGCAGGACGGCACGCCGGTGGTCGATGTCGACCGCGGCGGCAAGATCACCTTCCACGGTCCGGGCCAGCTCGTCGGGTATCCGATCACCAAGCTGCCCTCGCATGTGCTGGTGGTCGACTATGTGCGGCGCGTCGAAGAAGCCCTGATCCGGTCTCTCGCGGAGTTCGGCCTCGCCACCGGACGGGTGCAGGGCCGGTCCGGTGTGTGGCTGCCGGAGGCCCCCGGACGCGGTGAGCGCAAGATCGCCGCCATCGGCATCCGCGTCTCGCGCGGCGTCACGATGCACGGGTTCAGCCTGAACTGCGATGTCGACCTCGGCTGGTACGACCGCTTCATCCCTTGCGGCATCGCCGATGCCGGGGTCACGACCCTGAGCGCAGAACTCGGCCGCGATGTGACCGTGCTGGAGGCGGCACCGACCGTGGCCCACCACCTCGCCGAGCTGCTGACGTGGAAGCCCTACGATCCCTCCCCCGACATCGATCGCGTGGACCACCCGAGCCTCGCGATCGGAACCGTCCAACCCCCGACACCCAGGTAGGTCTGGAAGAGATGACTATCGCACCCGACGGTCGCAAGATGCTGCGCCTCGAAGTCCGCAATGCGGAGACTCCCATCGAGAAGAAGCCGCCGTGGATCAAGACCCGCGCGAAGATGGGCCCGGAGTACAACGAGCTCATGAACCTCGTGAAGGGCGAGGGTCTGCACACGGTCTGTCAGGAGGCCGGCTGCCCCAATATCTTCGAGTGCTGGGAGGACCGCGAGGCCACCTTCCTCATCGGCGGTGAGCAGTGCACGCGGCGGTGCGACTTCTGCCAGATCGACACCGGCAAGCCCTCGGCCCTCGACCGCGACGAGCCGCGCCGAGTGGCCGAGAGCGTGCAGAAGATGCAGCTGCGCTACTCGACCATCACCGGTGTGGCCCGCGACGACCTGCCCGATGGCGGCGCCTGGCTGTACGCGGAGACGGTGCGGCAGATCCACGAACTCAACCCGGATACGGGTGTCGAGAACCTGATCCCGGACTTCAACGGCATCCCCGAGCTGCTGACCGAGGTCTTCGAGTCGCGGCCCGAGGTGCTGGCGCACAATGTCGAGACGGTGCCGCGCATCTTCAAGCGCATCCGCCCGGCCTTCCGCTATGAGCGCTCGCTCGACGTGATCACGCAGGCCCGCGATTTCGGCCTGGTGACCAAGTCGAACCTGATCCTCGGCATGGGTGAGACCCGTGAGGAGGTCTCGGAGGCGCTGCGGGATCTGCATGCCGCGGGCTGCGATCTCATCACGATCACGCAGTACCTGCGTCCGTCGGCGCGGCACCATCCGGTCGAGCGGTGGGTCAAGCCCGAGGAGTTCGTGGAGCTGTCCGATGAGGCCCGCGAGATCGGCTTCGCCGGGGTCATGTCCGGACCGTTGGTCCGCTCGTCGTACCGCGCCGGCCGCCTGTACCAGCAGGCGCTCGAGGCGAGGGACCAGGCCCGCGCCTGAGCCTGTGCCGCTGACGTAGAATCGACCGTATGTCCAACCCCGCAGCCGTGCCCCAGGGCCGCATCGCGCAGATGCGGCAGGCCTATCGCAATACCAAGCAGACCGATCCTCGCCTCGGGTGGATCCTGCTGGCGATCTGGGTCGTGGCCGCGGCGATCACCGCGACGCTGAGCACGCTGCTGGTCGGTACCGGTTGGTTCAGCATCATCCTGACGGTCTTCCTGTCGATCGCGGTGGCCTCGCTGGCCACGATCACGGTCTTCGGCCGTCGTGCCGAGAAGTCGATGTACCAGCAGGCCGAGGGCCAGCTGGGCGCCGGCGGTGCGGCGTTGACGATGCTCCGTCGTGGGTGGACGGTCAAGCAGGCGGTCGGCTTCAACAAGCAGCAGGACGTGGTGCACCGGGTGATCGGCCGTCCCGGTGTGATCCTGGTGGGCGAGGGCAGCCCCGGACGCACCAAGAATCTGCTGACGAGCGAGGCCAAGAAGCACGCGCGGATCGTCGGTGAGGACGTGCCGATCACGATGCTGATGGTCGGTCGCGGCGAGGGCGAGGTGCCCCTGCCCAAGCTGGTCAAGAAGGTCCGCAAGCTGCCCAAGAAGATCAAGGCGGCGCAGCAGACCGAGGTGCTCTACAAGGTCAAGGCGCTGGACTCGATGCGCCCAGCCGCCCCCATGCCGCGCGGCCCGATGCCCACGAGCATGAAGGGCGCCCGCAAGATGATGCGCGGCTGACCCAGCCGACTCGGTGATTGAGTAGCCAAAGATCACAGCCGGCTCGGTGATTGAGTGGCGACGGCGAGCGAAGCGAGCGCGTCGCGTATCGAAATCACCTACGGCGACGAGATCACTTCCCCACGCGGACGACCTTGCTGCCGACGGCGAGGTCGTGGAGTCCTCGTCCGTCGCGCTGGATGATCGCGGGGATGACGAGGCTGAGGAGGGCGGTGCGCACGAGCCCGCGCCACCAGCCGATCGGGCGGCCGTTGACGTCGACGACGGCGAGGCGCACGAGCCGCTTGCCGAGGGAGACTCCGAGGAAGCCGATGGTCAGGCCGGTGATGACGACGAAGACGCCCTGGACGATGAAGCTCTCCCCCGGCGTCTGGGGCGGAAAACCGGTACCGAAGGCGGCCCAGGCGAAGGCCATCGCGAGGGTCCAGTCGATGACGAGGGCGAGGAGTCGGCGGCCGGGCGACGCGTCGTACAGGTCGGGTGAGGGCTCGTTCGGCACGTCGCGAGCCTACCGTTCGCTCCCCTGCCGCCCGTTTCGCGATCGGCGACTGAGCCTCGGTCTTTGTAACATCGATGAAACAAACCAGTGATGGTGGAGTAATCACGCCCGCCTAGGCTCACTGGTGACGCTGATGAAGCGTCGCTGTCGATGTATCACAATGACCCGCCCCCGGCGGTCGAGGAGGCCCAGATGTTCGGCAATGCCGACGAGCTGTTCAGATTCATCAAGGACGAGGGTGTCGAGTTCGTCGATGTCCGGTTCACCGACGTGCCGGGTATCCAGCAGCACTTCACCGTGCCGGTCTCCTCGTTCGACGAGGGCATCCTCGACAGCGGCCTGGCCTTCGACGGATCGTCGGTGCGCGGCTTCCAAAGCATCGACCAGTCCGACATGGCGCTGTTCCCGGACGTCAAGACCGCGTATGTCGATCCCTTCCGGGCGCGCAAGACGCTGGTCATGGACTTCTTCGTGCACGACCCGATCACCGGCGAGGCGTACTCGCGCGACCCGCGCAATATCGCCCGCAAGGCCGAGGCGTACCTGAAGACCACGGGCATCGGCGATACCGCGTTCTTCGCGCCCGAGGCCGAGTTCTACATCTTCGACCGGGTCAGCTTCGGCACGAGCGCCAACAAGTCGTACTACGAGATCCAGTCGGCGGCCGGTGCTTGGTCGACCGGTGACGACATCGTCGACAACCGCGGCTACAAGGTGCGCTACAAGGGCGGCTACTTCCCCGTCGCGCCCACCGACCACTTCACCGATCTGCGCGACGACATGATGTCGAACCTGGAGACGGTGGGTCTTACGGTCGAGCGTGGTCACCACGAGGTCGGCACCGCCGGTCAGGCCGAGATCAACTACAACTTCGACACGCTGCTGAAGTCGGCCGACGATGTCATGAAGTTCAAGTACATCATCCGCAACACGGCGTGGGCCGCGGACAAGACCGTGACCTTCATGCCGAAGCCGATCTTCGGCGACAACGGCTCGGGCATGCACTGCCACCAGTCGATCTGGAACAACGGCGAGCCGCTGTTCTACGACGAGGCCGGCTACGGCGGACTGTCGGACATGGCGCGCCACTACGTGGGCGGCATCCTGCGCCACGCGCCGAGCCTGCTGGCGTTCACGAACCCGACGGTGAACTCCTACCACCGTCTGGTGCCGGGCTACGAGGCCCCGATCGCGCTCGTCTACTCGGCGCGTAACCGGTCGGCGTGTGTGCGCGTGCCGATCACGGGCAACAACCCGAAGGCCAAGCGCATCGAGTTCCGCTGCCCCGATCCGTCGGCCAACCCGTACCTGGCGTTCTCGGCGCTGCTGCTGGCCGGCCTCGACGGCATCAAGAACAAGATCGAGCCGCCCGCGCCGGTCGACAAGAACATCTACGAGCTCCCGCCGGAGGAGTACGCGGAGATCGACCACGTGCCGACCTCGCTCGACGCCGTCCTCGACTCCCTCGAGGCCGACCACGAGTTCCTCACCGCCGGTGACGTGTTCACGCCCGACCTGATCGAGACGTGGATCGACTACAAGCGCACCGAGGAGATCGCCCCGGTCCAGCTCCGCCCCCACCCGCACGAGTTCGAGCTGTACTACGACATCTGATTCGAGGGGCTGAGTAGGCCGCGAGGAACGAGCGACCGTATCGAAACCACCCTCTGTCAGTAGTCTCCGGAAACGGGGGGGGGGGGGGGGGGGCCCCCCCCCCCCCCCCACGAGAGACCCCCCGCGGGCTGGGGGGGGGGGTTGGGGG
>NZ_JAERWM010000020.1:0-97322 GCF_016918125.1 Aeromicrobium sp. YIM 150415
AGTTACTGTTGACCCGGAAACGGGGGGCTCCCCTGAAACCCCCTACTAGCGTTGCCAGGTCAGCCGCCGTTTCTCGTTGAGGTGTGTCACGAGCGATCGCGGGGTTCCCAGCGTTGGACGAAGCCGGCGATGGGCTGGAGTGCCGTGATGAGGTCGAGGCCTTGCGGCGTGAGCCGGTAGCGCACGCTGACGGGCGTGGTGGGGATGACGGTGCGTTCGACGAGTCGGGCGCTCTCGAGCTGTTTGAGGCGGAGAGTGAGCATCCGCGAGGACAGGCCCGCCACGACCGTGGTGATCTCGGTGAAGCGCTGGGCGCCACGGGCCAGGGCGAGCAAGATACTCGGTGACCATCGCTGTCCGACGATCTCCAAGATGCGGCTGGCGTGCTGGCAGTCGGCCTCGTCGGTGTGCGCCCAGGGAACGGCGGCTCGGTCAGTCTGCGCTGAAGTCACTTATCAAGTGTAAGTCGGTTATCCATCGACGCCAACTGGTTTCACGGTGAGCGAGCTTGGTCGCGCCCACGACGCCGAGATTTAGTTACGAATAGTAACCGACTTACGCGGTGTTTGTGCCGAATCCACGACCGCTCCAGCATGGAGACATGCCCGACTATGGTCATCAGCTGCGATTCGGCAGCTTCATCAATCCGGTGAACCGGCCGGCACAGCAGCCTGTGGAACTTGCGGTGCTCAGTGAGGAGCTGGGTCTGGACCTGGTGACGTTCCAAGATCATCCGTACCAGGCGGTGTTCCACGACACGTGGACGTTGTTGACGTGGGTGGCAGCGCGAACGTCGCATATCCACGTGTCGGGCAACGTGCTGAATCTGCCGCTGCGTCAGCCTGCGGTCCTCGCACGGGCGTTGGCGAGCCTGGATCTGCTCAGCGGCGGACGCGCGGAGCTGGGCATCGGGACTGGTGGCTTCTTCGAGGCGATGGCCTCGATGGGCGCTCCGCTCCTGACACCCCCGGACGCGGTCTCCGGACTGGACGAGGCTCTGGACATCATCCGCGGGATGTGGGACGTCGGCGCCACGGCACCGTTGCGCATCGAGGGACGGTTCCATCGAGTCGACGGCGCGCAGCGCGGACCCGCCCCCGCACACCGGATCCCGATCTGGGTGGGCGCCTATAAGCCACGCATGCAGCGGATCATCGGCCGCAAGGGAGACGGCTGGCTCCCCAGCCTTCCCTGGATGAAGCCCGGCGACCTCACCAAGGGCAACCGGGTGATCGACGAGTCCGCTCGTCGTGAAGGTCGTGACCCGGGTGAGATCGTGCGGTTGTTGAACATCGTCCCGCCGGTGTCGGCCGAGCAGATGACTCGACTGGCGATCGAGGACGGGGTCTCGACGTTCATCCTGGGCAGTGACGACCCCGATGAGCTGCGCCGGTTCGCGCAGGTCACGGCACCCGAGATCCGAGACCGAGTCGAGAGCGCCCGAGCGGACAGCGGCCAGAGCTCGACGACCCCACGGCCGACTCCCTCATTGGGGGGCGACCCGGTGCCGGCGTCGCTGGCCGGGCTCGCCCTGGCCCCCGGCGCCCGCGACTACCCCGCCTACACCTCGGGATTCTTCCGCGGCGCACGTCCTGCGCTGGTGCTGCGCCCGCAGACACCCGCCGAGGTACAGGACGCGGTGCGATACGCGCTTCGTCACCGCGACGTGCCGTTAGGAATCCGCAGCGGCGGCCACGGGCTGTCGGGCCGGTCGGTAAACGACGGCGGCATCGTGATCGCCGTGGACGGTCTCGATGAGATCACCGTGCTCGACGGCGGGCGCGCACGTCTCGGCCCAGGTGCCCGCTGGGGGGACGTCGCAGCCACTCTGGCACCTCACGGGCTGGCGTTGACCGCGGGCGACCACGGCAGCGTTGGGGTCGGCGGACTCGCGACCGCCGGTGGCATCGGCTGGTTCGTGCGCGAGCACGGGCTGACCATCGACCACCTGCGGTCCGTGGAGGTGGTCACCGCGGACGGCGAGCTGGTCCGTGCCAGCGCGACGGAGCATGCCGACCTGTTCTGGGCGATGCGGGGCTCGGGCGCGAACTTCGGTGTGGCCGTCTCCTTCGAGTTCGACCTTCATCCTGTCGGCTCCCGAGTCGGCTTCGCGATACTGGTCTATACACCCGACGACATCGCCGATTTCCTGCAGAGCTGGGGCACGACCCTCGAGGCCGCTCATTCCAGCGTGACCGGGACGCTGATGATCAACCCGAGCCCGCGCGGGGGGCCGGTGGCGGCCCAGGCGTTGATCGTCGTCGACTCCGACGACCCGGACAATGTCATCGACCGCCTCCAGCCCTTCGCGGGGCTGGCGCCCGTGGCTGACCAGTCCGTCCAGCTCATGCCCTACGCCGCGCTCCTGGCCCAAACGGCCGAATCGGAGGTCCGAATGGGACGCGGCGAACCGCGTAGCCACTCCGGGCTCGTGCGACACCTCGACGCCGACGTCGCCAACGGCATCGCCGACCTCCTGTCGGCGAGAAGCTCGTTCATCCTCACCGTCCGGTCCGCCGGAGGGGCCGTCGCCGGGACTCCCGCGGACGCCACGGCCTATGCCTGGCGTGAGGCCAACTTCTTCATCGCCACTCTCGGCGGTGGATCCACCGACTTCGAGAAGCACTGGAATCAGCTCGTCCCCGCGTTCGAAGGCATGTATCTCAGTTTCGAGACCGACACCGGCCCCGACATCGTCGCCCGCGCGTTCCCGCCCGCCCACCTGCGACGGCTGCGCGAACTGAAGCGGCAATGGGACCCCACCGGCCTGTTCCGTGACAACTTCTTCATCGACCCCACTCTCGCGGACCCCGTGGCCGACCCGTCGGCCACCGACGACACACCGCACTGACCTGCGACCAGGCCAAGACACCCATCGGCCGGTCCATCTCCCGATCGCACCATCCATCGAAGTCACTCCCCAAGGAGAACCATGTCCCTGTTCCGTCTTGACGCCAGCATCCGCACCGAGGGCTCGGCCAGCCGCGCGCTGGCCGACATCGTCGAGAAGCACTGGCGCGAAGCCTCTTCCGCCGCCCCGATCAGTCGGCGCCACCTGGTCACCGACCCCATCCCGAGCGATGCGTGGCACACCGCCGTCACCTCATGGCACATCCCCGAGGCCGACCGCACCGCCGCCCAGCAGGCCGCAGTCGGTCTCGCCAGCTCCTTGGCTGACGAGCTCGCTGACGCCGACGCCTACCTGTTCGCCGTCCCTCTCTACAACTTCGGCGTCTCGCAGCACTTCAAGACCTACGTCGACCTGGTCTCCACCGACCCCCGCATGGCCGACGCCGAGCCCGCCACTGCCGGCAAGCCCGGTGTCCTGGTCACCGTTCAGGGCGGCAACTACTCCCCCGGCACCCCCAAGGAGGGATGGGACCACGCCACCTCGTGGATGCGCCGCATCCTCGAGGACGTCTGGCACATCGATCTCGACGTGGTGACCCGGGAATTCACCCTGGTCGGCGAGAACCCCGCTCTGGACGAGTTCGCCGACATGGCCGCAGACATCAGAGCCGGTGCCGAGAGCAAGGCCCACGAGAGCGGCCAGATCTTCGCGCAGCGAAGCCAGCCGGCCAGCGCATAGAGCCGCCGCCAGAGGGCAACGAACCACTACGAGGTAGGAGGAAGCACATGACCGCCAATCCCCCGAGCGCGGCCATGCCTGATCCAAGCCAACGGCCCGGAGGGTTGCCGGCCTCGGCGTAGTGGCACGTCAGCGGTGTGGACAGGAAGCGGTCACGGGCCCCAGCGGCGATCGAGCGCAGCAGGTTCGTGTAGCCGTCCCCGGTCGGCATCACCCGCGCCGAGACCGTCACCATTTCCCACCGCCTTCCTGGGCGTCAGATGAACAGCGCCAACCAGACCCCCGGCGCCCGGGCCTCGGCCGAGACCTCGCTTGCAGGACGCGTGGTGGCCAGAACGAGGATCGGCAAAGGATTGAGCGAGGGTCCGGCCCGGGCGACACGCTGGTCACCAGCCGGCCTCGAAAGACGCGACAGAACGTTGATCACCCGCATGCGACTAATCGATCGCTCTGTCATGCCAGACGGGCCGCCCCGGAACCGCGGCGATCCCTCACGATGAGAACCGCACGCGGTCTATGCAAGTCGGTGCCCTCTCAGCGTCGGTAGAAGCATGGCCGCCCTATAATGTAAGCATGCTGGCATTTTGCCATCTGCGGCGTGCTCTCTACCTGCGGGCTCCGCATCAAAGTCATGGAGAAAGGCACTCATGTCTGATCTGAGCACCGAAGAAGCTGAAATCGTCGCCCTGGTGGCCGAGTTCGTCGACAAGGAGGTCCGCCCCGTCGCACGGGAACTCGAGCATGCCAACACCTACCCCGAGACGCTCATCGAGCAGATGAAGCAGATGGGAATCTTCGGCCTTGCCATCCCTGAGCCGTGGGGCGAGGCCGCCGTCTCGGCGCCCTGTTACGCGGCGGTGACCGCCGAGCTCGCCCGCGGCTGGATGAGTCTCGCAGGTGCGATGGGGGGCCACACGGTCGTAGCGAAGCTGATCCGCGATTTCGGCACCCAGGAGCAGCAGGACTCATACCTGCCGCGCATGGCCACTGGCGAGCTACGCGCCACAATGGCGCTCACCGAGCCCGGCGGCGGCTCCGACCTGCAGGCACTACGCACCAGCGCGAGGCGCATCGGCGAGGAGTACGTCGTGAATGGTGCCAAGACCTGGATCACCAACGCCCGGCGCTCCAACTTGGTGGCGCTGCTGTGCCGCACCGACCCCGAGGCGAACCCCTCGCACAAGGGCATGAGCATCCTACTAGTCGAGAAGGGGCCCGGCTTCGAGGTCTCGCGCGACCTCCCCAAGCTCGGGTACAAGGGCGTGGAGTCGTGCGAGCTCTCCTTCTCCGATTTCCACACTCCCGCCACGAGCCTGTTAGGGACCGAGGAAGGAAGAGGCTTCGCCCAGATGATGCGCGGCTTGGAGATCGGTCGCATCCAGGTGGCCTCCCGGGCGCTTGGAGTCGGCCAAGCCGCGCTCGACGATGCGGTCCGCTACGCCCAAGAGCGGGAGAGCTTCGGCAAGCCCATCTGGCAGCATCAGGCTGTCGGTCACCATCTCGCCGAGATGGCAACCAGCTTGGAGGCCGCCCGGCAACTCGTCATGTTCGCCGCCCGCCGCTATGACTCCGGACATGGAGGCAGGCATGGCGAAGCTGTTCGCCTCCGAAACGGCCATGAAGATCGCCCTCGATGCGATCCGAGTGCACGGCGGCTACGGCTACTCGACCGAGTTCGACGTCGAGCGCTACTTCCGTGACGCCCCTCTGATGATCGTCGGCGAAGGCACCAACGAGATCCAGAAGAACGTCATTGCCCGACAGCTGATCGGCCGCAAGCCCGCCTCAAGCCGGGCAAGGTGAGATCGGTGACGACCCCGATCACATGGCTCTTTGTGCCCGGCGACCGGCCCGAGCGGTTCGCCAAGGCCGCCTCCTCCGGCGCGGACGCAGTGATCCTCGACCTCGAGGACGCGGTCGCGCCGACCCGGAAGGCATCGGCTCGCGCGGCGACCGCCGACTGGCTCGTCAGTCGGCCGGGCTGGGTGCGGATCAACGCAATCGGAACGCCGCAGCACACCGCCGACATCCAACGTCTAGCCGACCCTGCTCTGAGGCACCTGCAGGGCATCGTGGTCCCGATGGCCGAAGACCCGGACACACTGGCCAGCGTCCACGCCACTGTCGGTTGCAAGATCGTCGCACTGGTCGAGACAGCGCTCGGGCTACACCGAGCGACGGCGTTGGCTGAGGCCGAAGGGGTCACCAGACTGGCATTCGGCTCAATCGACTACGCACTAGACATCGACGCCCTGGAATCCCGGGAGGCGCTGTTACTCGCGCGCAGCACGCTCGTCGCTGCCTCCCGGCTGGCGGGCCTCCCATCGCCGGTGGATGGAGTGAGCGTCGACGCGACGAATCCCAATGTCGTCGCCGACGACGCCCGCTATGCCCGCGGACTTGGCTTCGGTGGAAAGCTCTGCATCCACCCCGCGCAGGTTGTCCCCGTCGCGACGGCATTCACGCCAACCGAAGCCGACCTCGCGTGGGCACGCAGCGTGCTCGCCGCCGCAGGGAGCGGAGCGGTCAGCGTCGACGGCATGATGGTCGATGAGCCGGTACTGGCGCGTGCCCGCCGCATCCTGGAGGACGCCCCGTGACGATCGAGCGCACCGAACTGATCACGCCCGAGCCGGCCCGCGCATTGGCGGGACTGCTCCAGGTCGAGGACCCCACCGCCCGAAACGACGCCGAGCTCCCACTGCTTTGGCACTGGATCTATCTGCTGGACCGGCCCGCCCGTGAGGACATCGGCGCGGACGGCCACCCCGTACGCGACACGCTCCCACAACCGCCAGGTCTCGGACAGCGCCGGATGTGGGCCGGAGGGCGGGTGAAGCTGCTCGGACAGCTGCGGTTCGGCGAACCGGCCACCCGGCGCAGCACCGTGGTCTCGAGTGTCGAGAAGCAGGGCCGCTCTGGGCCACTGACCTTGGTGACCGTCTCTCACCGGATCCACCAGGACGGCGTCCTCGTCATCGACGAGGAGCAAGATGTTGTCTACCGGCCCCACCCCGCCGGATCGTCCGCGCCGCCACAGACCCCCGGCCCGGCGGCCATCGAACCGACTCCCATCTCGGCGTCCGGCGCGCCCTGGGTCCTCGCGGTCGACTCCCCGCTGCTGTTCCGATACTCGGCTCTCACCTACAACGGACATCGGATCCACTATGACCGCGACTACGCCCGCGAGATCGAGGGCTATCCCGGCCTGCTCGTACACGGCCCGCTGCAGGCGACCTGCATGGCCGAGGCAGCGCGTGCCCAAGGGGCAGTAAGGGCTCGTGTCGACATGACCTACCGGTTGATTTCACCGCTCGTCGACTTCCAGGGCATGGTGGTCGTGGCAGCCCGCGAGGGCTCGATCTTCCGCGCCTCGGTGCGCGATGCCGCCGGCCGCGCGACGGCTGAGGGGACGATCACCCTCACCTGACTCGAGCCGGGCCCTCCAACTCGCCAGCGCAGCTCGAAAAAGATAAGCATGCTGATAAGATACCTGTGACTCCACCTACGACGTCTGTCGATCCTTGAAAAGAGGTCTCCATGCCGCTGTTTCTGGTCAGGCTAGTCCACCCCGATGAGGAGAGCTGGAAGCGGTGGGTCCGTCAGCACGTGGCCTGGGTTCAGGAGCATGTGGCTCAGGGCGTGATCGTTGCCTCGGGCCCCTCTGTGGGCACCGCCACGCGCCAGGGATGGCTGGTGATGCGCGCTGCTGACGAATCGGTTCTTCGAGAACTCATCGCCACGGATCCCTTCTGGGACGCCGGCGTCATTGAGGACCTGCTGATTGTTCAGTGGGACCCGATCTTCGGACACCTGGCGGAGCTTTCGAGCTCCCCAAATGGGATCGACTTGAGCGTGCTGCCCTGAGCTTGGTACGCGTGAATGTCACTGAAGCTGCCACCGTTCCGGTTCGTGCAGCGGACCCGAAACTCGACGCTGACCGCTCGGCTCAGCGTCGGCCTTGAAGGCGAAAGGACGCCGGATGTATGCAGACCTCACGACCCTTTCCTGCGACGGCTTGGCAATCCATGATGTCGTGCGGGATCTCGGCGAGCAGGTCCGTGAGTCGAATCTCGCTGGCGCACTGCGTGGCGTGTGGACTGTGGAGAACGGACCGTTGCCCGACGTCGTCGTGGTGCGGACTTTCGAGAGCCTGACGGACTTGTATGCCGACCACCGGCGGCAACACCTCAGCACGGCGCCGTTCGGGATCGAACGCGGGATCGTGCAGTTCTCGATGCGCGGTCAGGAGGTCTTCGACTTCTGCAAGCCGATGGACGGCGGAGAGCATGGCTCGATCTACGAGATAAGGACCTACGAACTCAAGGTGGGCACCTTGAGCCGCACGCTTGGGGGATGGCGCGCCGCTCTTCCGAGACGCTCACCACGCTCCCCTCTCGCCATCGGCATGATGTCGCTCGACGGACCGCCGTCGATCACCCATATCTGGCCATTCTCAGACAGCAACCAGCGCCTATCTATCCGACGTAGCCTGTACTCCGAGGGTTTGTGGCCCCCTCAGTACGGACCGGAGTCAATCCGCTCGGGATCCTCGTCGATCGTGCTTCCGGCACCCTTCTCACCCTGGCGCTAAGCGCGGCCCTTAACAGCGGCGCGCGAAGCCTGACCCGCTTGGCGGACACTTGATTGAGGCGGTGATCGTCTCGGTTAGGAATCCTAAAATACCTGTTCCGAAGCCGCGGAGTTCTGGCGTCGCACCCTGGATCTGATCGAGGCCAGAGTGCAGTCCCTCAGAGCGGTGGTGCACGCGGGAGCCGAGTGAGCGCCTGCCTCCAACGTAAGCGCGGTCCCCAGGTGAGTCCTTCGAGTGATCTCTCACAATCGACTCAAAGAAGGACACCGTGATGACCGCTGCGCCCAGCATGGACCCTGCCCGTTTCCTCAACGCGCAGCTCTCCTAGACGAGCACTGATCTGATGCGGGAGCCGCTCACCACGTTCGTCAACGCCCTGCTCCCTCGCGCTAACCCCTTTAACCCAGGCGACCCAGGTCGTGTCTGATAATTCGTAGCCGTTGCGAGCGGCGTCTCCGTGGGATGCCTCGCCAGGCGCCGGAGCGAAACCATACCGGGTGGGGGCACCTCCCGCTTGCGGAGGATTGTCTAGCGAGCGACGTTCCCCCACCCGCTAGCGCTCGCGGAAGGTGCCCCCACGCAGCGAGGCGCCCGCGGGACGTCGCGCAGTAGGTCACGAATTGCCAGACACGCTCTAAGGCCGAGGCCGCCACTCAGCCGCTGATCGAGCGGCCGCCGCAGACTGCCAGGGTCTGACCGGTGACGTAGGAACCCTCGTTGACCAGGTAACTGACGGCGCTGGCTATGTCCTCGGGCTTACCGCCGCGCCGCACGGGGATCGCCTCCATGGTCTCCGCGAGCACTCCGGCGGGCAACGTATGCGCCAGCGGAGTCTCGATGTAGCCGGGCGCGATGGCATTGACGGTGATGCCGTGCGCGCCGAGTTCGAGCGCGAGAGCGCGGCTGAATCCGACCAGGCCTCCCTTCGACATCGTATAGATACCGGAACCGAAGATGCCGAGCCATGCCCGCGAGGAGACGTTGATGATCGCGCCACCTCCAGACTCGATCATCAGTGGAACCAACTGCCGGGTCAGCGAGATCGGGCCGAGGAGGTTGATGCCGAGGGCGAACGCCATGTCCTCGTCGCTGATCTTCGATAGGCGAGCGTTGGGCCCGACTCCGGCACAGTTGAAGAGCACGTCGACACGACTGAACCGCTCGCCAACAAAGCCAACCAGCGCCTCCCGGCCATCGGCGTCGCCAACATCGAGCGGGAAGAGGTGGCATCGGGGATGGAGGTCCGTGGGATCGATGCTATCGATGACCTGCGGCAGGTCGGTGACGACCACGTCCAAGCCATCCTCGGCCAGGCGACGCGCGGTGGCCGCACCGATACCACTGCCTGCCCCCGTGATGACGGCGACTCTAGAGCTCATGGCTTCACCTTTCCCAGGTTCGGGCCTCGACCCGTGTACGTTTCCTGCCCCGTGATCGCGAGGGCGTTCCGATAGGCACCCAGGAGCGCACCGACGACCGCGGCATCCTCCTCATCGAGGGAGTCATAGAAGACGACATTGACGCTGATGTCTTCCTTGCGCAGCTCGATGGCGATGGTCCGGAAGAAGGACATGAGGCCGTCGGTCAGCGCGCCAGCCAATGACGCGTTGGCCCGGCCGAGGGCGGCGTCCGCCGGGAGCAGGACGGCTATCGTCGCCCCCTCGGTTCCGACCGATCTGAAGTGCCCGACCGTCTCTTGAACCTGGTGGACCACGTCCTTGAGGTGCTCGAACAGTGCGGCCAAGTCATCTTCGTCGGTCCCCACTAGGGGCTCGTCTGCGGGGGATTCGACCAGCAGTACCACCTGGCGAGCGCCCTCCGGGAGCCAAGAAGCACCCGCAAAGGCATCCTCGAGACCCAGCCGCGCGGCGAGCTCGCCCCGGTTCGAGGGACCGACGAGCACGCCGAAACCGACATCCCTTACCGCGGCGCTCATGCCTGCATCACCAGCGTCGAGACCGAGGCGCCATCGGTGCCGGCCACGGTGCCGCCCTTGCAATAGGCGAGCGCGGTGCGAGCTTCCTCCACCTGCCGGGCACCGGCGGTCCCGCGTAGCTGCCATGTCAGCTCACAGGCCTGGGCCACCCCAGTGGCGCCCACTGGATGGCCTCGGGAGAGTAGGCCGCCGCTGGGATTGACCGGCAGCTTGCCGCCGATGCTGGTGTGTCCCTGTTCGGTCCACATACCGCCCTCGCCACGCGGGATCAGTCCGAGGCCCTCCATGCGCACGATCTCGGCGATGGTGAAGCAGTCGTGCATCTCGACGAAGTCGATGTCGGTTGGCGAGACGCCGGAGATGCGCCATGCCTCCTCTCCCCCGCGTCGAGAAATGTCCTCCTCGTTGACCGAACGCGCCCCGTCGTGGATGGTTCCACTGACCAGGCCGACGCCAAGGATGCGCGGCGGGCGACCGGTGACGCCCAGCCGGGCGAGGCCGGCTTCGCTGGCGATCACGATCGCGGCGGCCCCGTCGGAGATCGGGCTGCAGTCGAGCAGCCCGAGAGGCTCCGCGATTGGGCGCGCATCGAGCACCTGCTCCAGGGTCACTGGATGTTGGTACTGGGCGTAGGGGTTGTGCACCGAGTGGGCGTGGTTCTTGACCGCGACTGCGGCGATCTGGGCCCGCGTGGCCCCGTAGTCATGCATGTAGCGCCGCGCACTCATGCCGTGGTTGGAGGCCATGATCATGCCGAGCGCGGCGTCGAGATCGCTGGCGTCGGCAAGGATGCCGCCCGAGATTCGGTCGGTCATCTTCTCGGCGCCGATGGCCAGCACGACGTCGTGCAGCCCCGCCTTAACCGAGAGCCAGGCATCCCGAATTGCAGTCGCGCCACTGGAGCAGGCGTTCTCGAGGTTGGTCACCGGCTGGCCCGTGAGGCCGAGTTGGGCGCCGGTGCGTTGACCCGCCACCGAGCCGCCGAGCACGGTGCCGAAGTAGACGCCATCGATGTCGCGTACGCGGCAGCCCGCGTCCACCAAGGCCTCTCGGGACGCCGAGACGGCCATTTTCTCCAAGGTGACCTCCGCCGGGAACTTGCCGAACCGGGCCATTCCAGCGCCGACGACATATACGCTCTCGCCGCTCATGAGGCAACCGCCTCCGGCGCGAAGGCGAAGCCGAGGCGCTCACCGTCAGGGGACTCAATGGCATGGGGTACCAGCGCCACTCTCGAGCCGATGACCGGCTCCTCCTCAGAGGAGATCCGGGAGAGCAGCACGACCGGTCCGTCGAGGTCGACGAAGCCGAGCCGGTACGGCGTCCGCATCCCCGGCGGGGCCTGGTGGACTGTCGTGTAGGTCAGCAGCGTCCCCACCGAGGGTAGGTCGATCTCCTCGACCTCCTGACCAGCGCAGGCCGGGCAGAAGTCGCGGACCGGGAAGGAGACCCGCCCGTCGACACGGCACCTGCTGCCCCGCAGCCGGAAGGGATCGACCGCGAGGAGGTCGGTTCGTAACGGGTCCAGTTCGAGTGTGACCGTGCTCACGGCACACCTCCGTTCTGTTGGTTGTCAGTTCTTCCAGCGCTCCGCGACAGTCGCGGCGGATTCTGGCGAGTTGGGAGTCGGGGTGAGCGGAGCCAGCTCCAGTCGGGACCTGCTCAACCGAGGGGCAGGCGCCGGGGCAAGCACGCCACCTTTGGTCACCAGGCTCTGGCGGGCCAAGATCTGGGGGTCGGACGCGGCCTCGTCGATCCGGTTCAGCGCCGTGACGCAAGCGTCAACGCCGGCAAAGGCCTCCACCCACTCGTCACGCGTCCGCTGGCCGACGATCTTCGCGATCAGCTCGCGGCGCTCGGGCCAAAGCGACCGGTCCCACTGCCGGTCGCCGAGGTCAGCCTCGGCACCGAGGACTCTGACCAGGTTGGCGTAGAACTGCGGCTCCGCCGAACCGATGGCGAGGTATTCACCGTCGCGAGTGCGGTAGGAGTTGTAGAAGGGCGCGCCGGAGTCCATGTCGTTGGTGCCCGGCTCGTCGTTCCAACTGCCCTCGGCGCGACGTTGCCACAGTCCCGACATCAGCTGGAGCGCGGCGTCAACCATGGCGGCGTCGATCACCTGGCCAAGGCCTGAGCGGGTCCGCTCGAAGAGAGCGAGCGCCACACCATAGGCCAGCGTCATGCCGCCGCCATAGTCGGCGACTAGGTTGAGCGGAGGGACCGGAGCCTCGCCCTGGCGCGCGATGGACCGGGCGATCCCCGTGATGGCTAGGTAGTTCAGGTCGTGCCCGGGCAGGTGGGCGGCAGGCCCGTCCTGCCCCCAGCCGGTCATCCGGGCGTAGACCAGGCGCGAGTTGGCCGCGAGTGCGACGTCGGGCCCGAGCCCCAGCCGTTCCATCACGCCGGGCCGGAACCCCTCCACCAGCACGTCGGCATGCTCGGCCAGCTCAAGAGCGTTCGCCACGTGAACGGAGCTCTTGAGGTCGAGCTCGACGGTGGTGCGACCGCGCACCGGGATGCGAGGGGCATGGACCGTGGCACCGGGACGCTCGATTCGCACCACCTCGGCGCCCGCGTCAGCGAAGAGGCTGCACGCGAACGGAGCGGCCCCGAGGCCGGCGAACTCGAGTACTTTGATGCCAGCGAAAGGGCTGGTGGTCTCAGACATGTGTCTCCTTGGTGTCGAGCAGGGACCAGACCGGAACGGGCAGCCCCGGGTTCGGCGCCGGCAGGGCAATCACGCTCCCCCCCTTGGCGACGGTGATAACGAGGGTGTCGAGCCCTGGCCCTGCGAAGCAGACGCTGGTCACCGCGACCCGCACCCCAAAGTCGTACGAGGCCCTTAGGGCGCCATGTTCGTCGTAGGCCAGCAGCGCGTCGCCGCGGGAGGCTGCGACCCACAGCCATCCGGCGCTGTCGACGGCGATGCCGTCCGGCGCCGCCCCTGGCAGATCGATCTGCCAGCCGTCCGGGCGCACCACGTCGCCGTCGACTTCGAAGCGGCGTACCCGCTCGGTCAGGGTCTCCACCATGTAGAGCACGCCATGCCCGAAGGCCAGTCCGTTCGGGAAGTGCAGATCCGCGAGATGGGTCGTCAGCTCCCCCGTCTCAGGGTCAAGGCTGCGCAGCGCTCCGAGCCGGTCGCTGTCCATGTGCCCGGCGGGGTCGGTGAACCAGAGCCGACCATCCGGCCCGATCTCGCAGTCGCTCGGGCTGAGTAACCCCTCATCCGCCACCGTCGCCAGCCCGTCCTCGGACAGGCACTGGATGGAAGGCCGCGCGGGTAAAGTCGAGCGGGTCGGCATCGCGGTGCCGCCATTCTGGGAGATCCAAAGCCGGCCCGCGGTCCCGACCGCAACGCAGTTGGGCCCACCGCCGGTCTCGACGACCTCGCGAACCGCGCCGTCCTCAAGACTGACCGCGTAGACCCTGCCACGGTTGATGCTGACCACCGCCACCTCGCCGCTCGGCAGCAGGGCCGGGCCCTCGGTGAAGCCCAGACCCCCGGCGACCAGCCGTGCCTCGGGCGGCAAGATTAGCGAGTTATTCGCCGACATGCTCACGGGACCAGCACCGCCCGCCCGCTGACCCGGGACGCCTCGACGTCGGCATGTGCCAACGCGGCGTCGGCGAGCCGATACTCGGTCGTCACGGCGGTGACCGCGCCGCTGGCAAGCAGGTCCAGGGATCGTAGGAACGAGGCGGTCGAGGTCGACGCCGAGCCGGTAATGACTGCCTCCTTGAAGAAGACGAACGCAGGGAACAGCGAAATCCGCTCGCGCTTCAGTTGCCCGGTAAGGACATAGCGCCCCCGCGTGCCGAGACCCTTGAAGCAGCCGCCGAACAGTGACGGCAGGCCGACGTTGTCGATGACCACTTCGACTCCCGCGCCCCCGGTGAGATCGAGCAGTTGAGTGGGGAGATCGTCGCCGCCGATCGCCACCTCGTCGGCACCATGCCGCCGCAGCAGGGCAGACTTGGCCGGCGATGAGGTCACCGCGATCACGCGGGCACCGAGGGCGCTGGCCACCTGGAGCGCGTGGAGCCCCAGGCCACCGCCCGCGCCGGTGATCGCGACGGTCTCCCCCGGCTGGAGCCGAGCGACAACCTCGATGGCCTGCAGGCTGCTACCGATCGCGCACGCCGCGATCGCCGCGGCAGCAGGCAAGATGCCGTCGGGGACGACGGCGAGAGTGTCCTCCTCGAGGAGAACGTGCTCTGCGTAGCCGCCGTAGACGAACTGCTTGTCGGGACAGTCCAGCTCGCGGCCCGAGCGGCAGGCGGTGCACCAACCGCAGGTGTGATGCTGCTTGCAGGCGACCCGATCCCCGACCTGGACGTGGCGCACGGCGGCGCCGGTCTCGACGACCGTTCCCGCGATCTCGTGGCCGAGCGTCAGCGGTAGCGGCATGGACGTCAGTCCCGCTCGATCGGCCACGTCGTGACCGCAGACGCCCGTTGCCTCGACACGTACCAGCACCTGAGCTGGACCGGGCGGGGGCAATTCCACCACAACCGGCGCGAGGACCTCGGGGCCGCCGTACCCCTGGAAGACGAGGGCGGAGGTACTCACTGTGCCGCCTCCACAACGAACTGCTCGCCGATCAGGCGCTTGCTCACCTTGCCGGTCGCGGTCAGCGGCACCTCGGCACCGTCGAGCACCACAAAGTGACTGGGCACCTTGTAGGAGGAGATCCGAGCGCGCAGCCAGCTCCGCAGACTCCCGTCGACTTCGGCGGGGCTCATGGCCGAGCGGTCGTCGAGCACGACGGCGCACCACAACTCCTCCTCGCCGCGCTCGGCGGTCGGCCAACCGAAGGCGTAGGCCTGGCTGACATCCGGGTGTTCGGTGACGTAGTCCTCGACCTCGGCCGGGGAGATGGTGATGCCGTTGATCTTGACGACTTCCTTGAGCCGCCCTGCAAAGTGCAGCCGACCCGCCTCGTCGATCCACCCGAGGTCCCCGGTACGGAACCAGCCGTCCGCGGTGAACGCCTGGGCGTTGGCCTCGTCGTTGTCCAGATAGCCGGGGGTAGTGCGGCCGCGCAACTGAATCTCACCGAGAGTCTCTGGGGTGCCGGATTGAACCCGATCGCCGCTCACCGGGTCGATGAGCCGCAGCTCCTGGCCGTCGACCGGGCGCCCCTGGGTCGCGATGACTGCCTCGGGGTCGTCACCCTCCTCGGTCATGGCACCCAGGCCATAGCACTCCGTGAGGCCATAGACGCTGCGCGCCCGGACGAGGCCGAGCTCCTCGATAGCGATGCGCTTATCCTCGGCGCTCATGCCGATGACGCCCTTAGTGAGGGAGGACAGATCGTAGGCCGTGCGGATACTAGGCTGCGCCAGCCCGCGCGTTATAGGGCCGAGACCGTAGAAGACGGAGCACCGGTGCCGCTCGATGAAGGCCGCCGAGTCGTGCGGCTCGAAGCGCTCCTGGACGCACAGTTCGAGACCGTGGGTGAGCGCGACGAACACCGCGTTCGCGCAGCCGAGGCCGAAGAAGAGCGGGGCCGCGAACCACACCGATTCCCCTGGGACCGCACCGAGGCGCTGCCCCATCGCCCAGCCGTTGTCCACCAGTCCGTCGTGACGGAGAACAACGACCTTGGGCTCGGCGCTGCTGCCGCTTGTGAACGCGTAGACGGCGACATCGCTCCCGCTCGGATTGGCCTGGCCGGCGAGGGGCGGCGCATCCGGGTCGAGGCGCTCGGGGAAATCCCCGTTCCACATCAGGGCACCGAGGTACTCGCCGTCGGGGTCGAGCAGTCCGGCACCGGCGAGCAGCGCCTCGTTGTCGCGACCATGAAGCACGCTCTGGGTCAGGACGGCCCGCAGCCTCGCCTTCGCGCTGGCCGAGCGCAGCTCGGTTTCCTTGTACCAGGTATTGAGCGGGACCGCGACATACCCCTGGGAAGCTAGGGCGAGGTAGGCGGCGATCCAGCGCCAGCCGTTGGCCATCAGGATGCCCACCGGGTCTCCCGCGCGGAGCCCTGCGGCCGCGAGCGCACGGTCCAGTCGCCCGGCCAGCTCGGCCATTTCCCCGGCGCTCAGCGTCCGCTCGTCATCGGTGACCAGGGGGGCCTGGGGCGCGAGCGCTGCGAAGGAGGCCAGGACCGCCCTTACGGTGGAGCAGTCGGCAGCCGGGTACGGCGGCCGCTGGATGGTCGTTGACGTCATCAGTTCTTCCTCGTCGTTGTCATCTGTCCTTGTTTGTGTGCGTCCCGGACGGCCGCTAGTGCCGAGAGGCCGAGCTCGACGGTGCGGTGGCCGGCGGCGACGGTTAGAGCCACCGCGGCGACCACCTCAGCCTCGGTCGCGCCCTCGTGTTGGGCCTGGCGCATGTGCAAGCTCGCGCCGCTGGTGAACAAGTGCTCGTTGGCCATGTCGGCGACGACCAGCAGCAGTTCGCGCAGCCTTGGTTCGATTGCTTTCCGACGCCACATCAGCGCCCCGAGGTCGCGGTAAGCCTGATAGAAGTCGGGCAGGCGCTCCTCCATGCCCTTGCCGACTCCGGGGAAGAGCGCCTCGAACCGGTCCCAGTAGGGCCCGACCTGGTCGGCTGGACGGCCCTCGGGCAACTCCGCGGCGAGTGGTAAGCCGAGAGTCAGGCCGTGGATGGCGATGAAGGTGGCAAGCTCGATGACCGTCAGCACCTCCTCCTCGGTGGCGCCGGCAGCCAGTGCTCGTGCGACCCGACGATGCACACCCGCCTCGTCCAGCACAGTGACCGAAACATCGTGGGCGAGCAGGAGTAGCTCGCGTTCACGCGGCGTGAACTCGGCTCGAACCACGGCGGTGTGGAGGTACCGCGAGTAGGCGTCGGCAAAGTCCGCGTCGGCCTGGAGCAGGCGTTCCCAAGCAGGTGTCACCTCGCCGAAGAGGTCCAGGAGACGTTCACGCGGCGCCGCGCTCATCGGTGGTCCCGTCGCGTGGCCAGCCACCGACCGACAAGGTCGGCGGAGTCCAGTGGAGGATGGATACTGCTCGGGGTGCGGCTGAACCGCGGCGTCGGAGCCGGATGGAGCTTCCCGTCTATGCGCTGATAAACGCCGCGAGCGAGTAGGTGCGGCTCGCTCTCCAAGTCGCTCAGCTCGCGTACGGGAGACACACACGCGTCCACGCCCGCGAAGACCTTCTCCCACTCATCCTGCGTGCGGGAGGCGAACACCTCTGCGACGCGCTCCCGGTCAACGGCCCAGCGATCAGGCTCGTCGAGGGCGATCTGTTCCGTCAGGCCGAGCGTCTCACGGACCAACCGGCGGAACTTGGGTTCTATCGCCACCACGGCCATGTAACGGTCGCCCAGGGTGCGGTAGGTGTGGTTGAACCAGGGAGCACCGTCGAGCTGGTTGGCTTGCCGGGCGTCGGTCCAGACACCCCGATCGCGCAATGCGAGCACTTGCATGAGCATCATTGCCGCCCCGTCAACCATCGCTGCGTCGACAACTTGGCCACGTCCGGAGCGTTCCCGTTCGTAGAGTGCGGCCAGCAGCCCCACGAGCAGCGGCATCGTGCCGGAGGCCCAGTCACCCGCGTAGTAGAGCGGGGCGATCGGTGGCCGGTCGGCGGGGCCGAGGGTCGCGAGGATGCCGGCGGTGGCGATGAAGTTTCCGTCGTGTCCTGCGGTCTTGGCGTAAGGGCCGCCCTGCCCCCATCCAGTGAGTCTCCCGTAGATCAGTCGGTTGTTGTCGGCCATGACATCCTCCGGTCCGAGGCCGAGGCGCTCAGTGACTCCCGGACGGAACGGATCGATGAGGATGTCGGCGCGGCGCACCAGCTCTTTGACCCGGTCGCGGCTGGCGGGCTCCTTCAGGTCGACCTCCAACCGCGCTCTGCCGCGCATCCAGTTCTCGGTGAAGTCGAGGTCGGTGCGGTCCGGCCGGTCGATGCGAAGCACTTCGGCACCCATGTCGGAAAGGAAGGTGCAGGTCCAGGCCGCCGGGCCAAGGCCTCCGAGCTCAACCACCCGGACACCTGCCAACAGGCCAGTCATCGCACCTTGCTCCCATCGCCCGCGAACCGAATCCTCAGCATGCTTACATTCATAGTGCACTTTCTCGCGATATGCAAGCATGCTTAGATTTCTGTCCAGTGGAAGTGCCCGATCGTCGTCGCGCCGGGCGCCGCCGTCGGCACCGGGCCGACACGACGGACGTAGCCGAGGCCGGGCACCCCGAGTTCTTGCTCCAGCCAGTTGGCAGCCTCAACAACGGCGGCCAGATCGATGCCGGTGCTGACCCCGAGCAGGTCGAGCATCTGCACGACGTCCTCGGTGCACACGCCTCCGCCGGGCAGGTGTGGCATGGCCGGGTGCCCACCGGAGCCCGCCAGGGAGGTGTCGATATTGCGCAGTCCCAGCCGGACAAGTGTGGCGACGCCAGCCAGCCCCATGCCGCGGGCGTCGTGAATCTGGACGGTCAGGTGCGCCATATCCGTGAGCTCAGCAGCACACTCGACAAGGGAGGCGAGCTGACGAGGCGAGGCGTAGCCGGCGGAGTCGGCCAAGATCCAGTCCTCGACTCCGACCTCGCGCAGCCGTCGCCCAATCGGCTCGAATGCCTCGCCACCGCGGGCCGGTCCGTCGGGACCACCCCAAGCGAAGATCACATAGGTGCCGAGCCCGATGCCCTCGTCTCGAGCGACCTCCGCCAGCCGGTCGAGCAACTCGAGGGACTCCTCAGTCGACCGGCCGATATTGTCCCGAGCGAACCGCTCGTCGGCACTGAGCAGGAACCATGCCCGATCGGCGCCCGCTGCAGCGGCCCGTCGAATGCCGAGTTCGTTGCCGACACAACATTCGAACGTAACGCCGGGCGTGCGGCGTACTCGTGCCAGCACTTGCTCGGCGTCGGCAAGCCCGGGGATGAGGTCAGGCCGCACGAAAGAGGTGGCCTCGATCGCCCTGACGCCGGCGGCGGTGAGTCGATCGATGAGCTCCACCTTGTGCTCGGTGCTGATGCTATGAGCTTGGCCGGCCAGTCGGGGCGCGATCTCCTTGATTCTCACCATGGGCACGAGGTCATCGCGGGAATCCATGTTCACCTCGGCCTCGTTGGCCGGAGGCCAGCCATCTCGGCGTCCCACACATCGTCAGAGCGCCCCTCCTCGCGCAGCACCGCCTTCTGGATCTTCCCTGTCGGCGTGCGAGGCAGAGTCAGCACGATGCGGTAGTAGCGCGGAACCATGAAATGCGGCAGATGACCGTCGCAATGACGGAAGAGCGCCTCGAGATCGAGCGCCGCCGACGTCTCCACGACCGCGAGGATGTCGTCCTCGCCGAGTTCGGAGGGCGTCGCGACGGCAGCGGCCTCCAGCACTCCAGGGAAGCCAGCGAGTACGCTTTCGACCTCGTAAGAGGAGACGTTCTCACCGCGTCGGCGCAACGCGTCATTGCTCCGGTCGACGAAATAGTAGTAGCCGTCCGCGTCGACGTAACCGAGGTCCCCGGTCCGGAACCAAAGATCTCGCGTCGCCTCGCGCGTCGCCGCTGGGTCGCCGAGGTACTCGACGAACATGATGTTCGCCTGCCGGGGCCGGTAACAGATTTCGCCGATCTGGCCGACTGGTACCTCGGTGCCGTGCTCGTCCTGTACTTGTAGCACGGTGGTGTCGGTCGGCTTTCCGACTGAGCCGACCTTGCGGCCCTCGAGGGGGTTGTACGTAACGTTCTTGATCTCGGTCATGCCATAGCCCTCGACAAGGTGGACGCCGAAACGTTCCTCGAACGGCAGCAGGACCTCCGGCGGAGCCGGCGCCGCGAAGGCGCGGTTGACCCGGTGTTCCCGGTCGCGCTCGGACGGTGGCTGGGCCAGCAGCATCGGGAGGATCGAGCCGACCGCGTTGAATAGGGTGACGTCGTACGCCCTCACCTCCTTCCAGAAGCCGCTGGCACTGAAGCGCTCACCAACGACGACGGTTGCGCCTAGGTAGAGAGCTTGCAGCGACATGTTCAACTGCGCGGCGCCGTGAAACAGCGGCGTGCAGGTGTAGATGACGTCGCGATTAGTCGTGCCGAGGTTGGTGGCGTTCTCGCGCGCCGCCGTCAGCAGCATCAGGTGCGGCATCACCACTCCTTTGCTACGACCGGAGGTGCCGGAAGTGAGGCCGACCTGCGCCACGTCGTACGGTGTGACCTCGGGCAGCGTGGTCCGCGCCTGTTGCCGGGTGATCAAGTCTTTGTGGGCGAGAACAACCCGCCCGGCAGCAGACGCTGGATGCCCCTCCTCGGGGTCGACCAGAACGACGTGCCCCAGTTCCGGCAGACGTTCGAGTACAGCCGCCAGCGCGGGCAGCAACGCCTGCTCAGTGACGACGGCCCGTGCCTTCGTCAGGGAGAGCGCGTGCTCGAGAAAGGCGCCCTTGTAGGCGGTGTTGACCGGCACGGTCACGAGTCCACCGCGCGCGATACCGAGCCACGATGTCATCCACTCGATGCGGTTGCGGAGGAAAATCGCTACGGCATCGTCTTTTCGCAGCCCCAGCGCGAGGAGCCCACGGGCCACCTGGGTGGCGGCTTGGTCAAGTTCGCCGTAGGTGAGCCTATCTGCGGCGGTGACGACCGCCAGCTTGTCGGGGATCGTCGCGGCTCGTCGAGACAGGAGCCCGCCGAGGGTGCCGCCGCCGAGGTCGGCGAGGCTGCGAGTGGTCCGGTCGGCGACGGTGTCCGAGATCGACATGATGGAAGGCATGGCTTAGGTCATGCTCCTGCCGAGGTAGTCGCTGTGCATGACATCAAGCTGTGTCAGGTCCACGCCGACGCCGACGCGATCCCGGATGGTCAGCGCGGCATCGCTGATCGTGGCGAGCGCCCGGACGTTCTGATCAACCAGCAGGAGGCCGATGCGTCGCTCGTCGGCGACTTGGCGCAGCGTGCGCAGGAGGTCGGATACGACCGCCGGGGCTAGACCCAGGCTGAGCTCGTCGACCATGAGGACTTTGACCTCTGCGGCCAGGCCGCGCGCGATCGCGGCCATCTGCTGCTGGCCGCCGGAAAGCGCGCCGGCCTTGCGGTCTAAGTGCTCCGTCAACGCCGGGAACAGGTCGAGGATGCCGTCCCAGGTCGTGGGCCGGAGCACCCGGCCGAGCGCGGCGGCGCCGAGTTCGATGTTCTGCCGAACGGTGAGCGGTGCAATCAGTCCCCTACCCTCGGGCACGTGCCCGACCCCGCGCGCGGCGACGACCTCCGCTCTGCGCGGCAGTGCCACGCCTTCGAGTCGGATGGATTCCACGCGGTGCGGTGCCACCCCCGAGATCGCGCGCAGGGTCGAGGTCTTGCCGGCGCCGTTGGGCCCGACCAGCCCCACCACCTCGCCCGCACGAACTTGCAGGTCGATCCGGTCGACCACGCGTGCGGCGCCGTACACGACCGACAGTCCGACCACGTCTAGCAGCAGTTCATCAGGCATGTGCGACTCCTAGGAAAACGTCGATGACGCGCGGATCGTCCACCACTTGATCGGGAGATCCGACAGCTATGGCCTGTCCGAAGTTGAGGGCCGTAGCCCTGTGCGCGATTCCACGTAGGAAGCCGACGTGGTGGGCGATTACGAGGATCGTCAGTCCCGAATCGTTGAGCTCCTGCAGGACCCGTCCGACCGCGTGAATGTCGTCGTCGTGAAGTCCGGCGGTGGGTTCGTCCAGTAGGAGGAGCCGGGGCTCGGACACCATCGCTCGCGCAATGTCGATCAACTTCTGGTCTGCCAGAGAAACCGAAGACGCCAGTTCGTTCCAGCGAGACCTGGGAAGCCCCACCTGGCTCAGGGCATGGCCGGCAGCTCGTTTCGCGTCGGCGTCGGCGCGAAGCGTGCTTGGCAAGGGAAGAAGATCACGAACGAAGCTTGCCCGGCGCCTCCCATATCGGCCGAGTTGCACATTCTCGAGCACGGTTAGGTCCCCGACGAGGGACGGGTTTTGGAATGTCCGGGTAATTCCAAGGTGCCGAATGCGCTGCGGCTTTAGACCGCGAACCGACTGTCCCGCGAACTCGATCTGACCGTCGAAGCTCTGGAGCCCGCTGACGCAGTTCAAGATGGTTGTCTTGCCTGCTCCGTTCGGCCCCATCAGCGCATGGATCTCACCCTCTTGCACCGTGAGCTGTGTGCCATTGAGGGCCCTCACGCCACCGAACGCGACCTCCACCTTGTCGAGACTCAGCAGTACGTCCCCAGGATCCCGAAGAACGCTCTGAGTGTGTTGTGGCTCGGGGACAGCAGCCTCCTGCCCCGTGTCGGCCGTCTTGGCGCGACTGTTAAGCCACCCTCGGAACGGAAGGCGTGCCCACACCGCCTCCAGCACTCCGAAGATCCCTCCTGGGGCGACGATCAGCACCACCAACAGGATCACGGCGTAATACAACTCACGACTGGATCCGGTCTCTCGCGTCATCTGGTCAAGGAGCGTGAGACCGACTGCGCCAAGAATCGGTCCTGCAACGCTGCCCAAACCGCCGACGATGACCATGATGAGCAGTGTCAGTGAAAGTTTCAGCTCGAAGCTCGTAGGCTGCAGGAAACCAAGAATCTGGGCATACAGGAATCCAGCGGCACCGGCCGCGCCCGCAGAGTAGGCGAAGGCCGTGACCCGGGCACGTGTGACGTCGATTCCCAGCGTTGCTGCGACAACGGGACTGCGCTTGATAACGCGCAACGATTGTCCTGTCCGCGAGTCCGCGAGTCGTGCAGTCAACAGAGCAACGACCGCGAGGAACACCCACGCCAGGTAGTAGGCCGACGTCCCGAAACCCGCAGGCCGCCCGCCGACCTCGGCTATCGGAACTACGATGCCCCCGGCGCCGTGCGTCCACTCGCTGAGCCAACTGGCGCCGAGGACGATCGCGATGAGAAAGCCGAAGAAGAACGTCATGTAGGCGCTGCCCAGTTGGCCGAGTCTCACCATGGGAACTCCGAGCAGCACGGCCAGCGCCATGGGGAACACGATCGCGAACGGAAGTGTCTGCCAGGCACCCCATCCGAGTTGTTCGCCGAGGATTGCTGTTGTGTACGCCCCGACGGCTGCGAAGGCGAAGTTGCCGATGGAGAACTGGCCTGTATAGCCCGAAAGGAGATCGAGGCCGACAGCAGCGACAGCGAACACTAGGGCAAGCGTGAGAGAGTCCTGGGTTCTGTGGTCCAGACCAAGGAGTGGCGGTAGCAGCAAGATGATGAGAACCACGATCACCGGGGTGGTCATGCGGCTCCGTGCCCGTGTGGTGAGTGCCATATGAGTTGCTCCCAGATCTACAGCCGCTCGAGCGCCGGCGTGCCGAACAGTCCCTGCGGGCGTAGCACCAGCGTGCCCAAGACGATTGCGAACACGACGAGCACGGCGGTCTGACTGTCGATATATACGGACGTGATCGCATTGGCGATCCCGATGAGGATTCCTCCGACGAAGACGCCGCCGAGGCTGTCGAGGCCCCCGACGACCGCCGCACCGAAGGCGAACAGCACGTAGGTATCCATCATGTCCGTCGAAACCAGGCTTGTCGGAGCGATGAGGACCGCAACCACGAGCGAACTGGCCGAGGCGAACATCCATGCGATAAGCGTGAGCCGACGTGTGCGCACTCCCAGGAGCCTTGCCACGTCGGCGTTGGCGGCGAGGGCCAGAAATGCCAAGCCTGTGCGGGTCCGCTCGAAGTACCACCAGGTGCCAAAAGCGAGCGCCGAAGCCACCGCGATCGTCGCCAAGGTCAACCAGGTGACAGGGACGCCCCCCAGTGTGAACGCGGCCTTCCGGGAGAAAATTGCCGGAAAGCTATACGGCTGTCCGTCGGCCCAGCGGATCTGCGTTCCTGCCACCAGCACGAGCAAGAGGCCTAGGGTACGCATGGTGACGTTGAGGCTTCCGGCGCCGTCCTTCGGGCGGAGCACAAGTAGATAGATCAGTGCCCCGGCGAGGATCATGAGAATCAGCGCCAGGCCTACTGAGATCCACAACGCGAGTCCGATCCCGGTGATGAGCTGCAGGCAGATGAAGGCCGCAACCATCGCCAAGGCACCCTGGGCGAAGTTGGCGACCCCTGTTGACTTGTGGAGGACAACGATGCTGAGTCCTAGGATGCCGATCAGCATGCCGAGGGCCACGCCGATAATCACCGTTCCGACTAGTAGCGTCATTCGCTGCTGCCTCAGTCCTCGAGGAGGGGCGCATCGAATGCCGGCACCATGTCGCGGCCTTCGAACCGGATGCCGTGAACCTTTCGAACGCCAAGGTGATTGTCCTTGGTGAAGGACAACGCTCCGAGGCTAGGCACGCCATCGTCGCTGGTCCACGTCGCGAGCGTCTCGAGGTAGGACTCGCGCGTGACGTCGCCCTTCACGCTCTGGAGGCTTGCGACGAGCGCCTGGGCGTTGGTGCAGCCGGTCAATGCTAGCGAATCAGGAACGATCTCGTAGTCACCGTCGTAGGCCTCGAAAGCCTCCAGACAGCTCTGCGCGGACGGATCCGAGGCAACGGCCGGGCCGGAGGTCGCGATCACCTTCTCAAGGCTGACGCCGTCATCGACAGCCCCGACGAACGCCGCCGTCGGGGTAGATGTCGACGTCAACATCGCCTTTGCTGGCCACGCGTCCTGAGCATCGATCGTGTTGATGAGCTTCGCGCTGTCTGTCCCATTGACGATTGTCGCGATGTAGTCGGGCTTGAGCGACTTCGCCTTAAGCACCTCGGCATTCATGTCTGCCTGATTCAGGGTCATGGTCGTGCTGCCGAGGAAGGAGCCGCCCGCGTCCTCGACGGCGTTCTTGATTTCATCGATCGCTTCATCGATGCCCGGGAGTTCATACGCCATGAGGTACAGCGAGCCAGCGCCGTCCTCCTCCATTGCCTTCGCGGCGATCGCGCTCACCATCGCGCCGTTACCAGGGACGAGGGTGTAGAAGTTGTCGCTCTTCTCCTCACCCGGCAGATCCACCCACGAGAACACGAAAGGCATGTCTTGCTGTTTCGCGAAGGATTGGATTGCCGAGCCGGGCGCGCTCCCGCAAGCGTTGTAGATGGCAACTACATCTGGGTCAGCGGTGAACTGCCGCGCATTCGTGAGCGCCTCTGCTGCTGTGTACTTGTCGTCCTCGGTCAGAACCTCGATCCTCTTGCCGTTGACGCCGTCGTCCGCGTTGACCTTGTCGATAAAGGCTTGAGCTCCGTGAAGGATCGGCAGACAGGTCGAGACACCGGGGCCACTCGTCGGGATGGACACGCCGACCTTGATCGTGTCGCCGGAGCCACTGGCGTCGGTACCGCCGCAGGCTGCCGTCGCGAGAAGGACGGTGGCGCCCACGGCGCTGGTGACAGCCGTGCGCCTACGACGGCTAGGCAGTGAGTTGGAACGGCTCATGTGCGAGCTCCTTTGTCTTTCGGAAGGCATCGCAGCGCCCCTCGGGGACGTGACTGCCATCACATGTATATCAGCATGCTGAAACATAGATCAGCGTGCTGATATTGTCAAGGTGCCGCTCGACCGCGGCCGAAACCGTATAGTGCGAGGGTGAGTGATGACACGATGTACCACGACGAGATGAGCGATGGGGAATTCAATACGCTCATGGACGGCATCTTTCGACTCGAGCGGTCGATCATGCGGATCGGGACCCTCCGCCTCACTCGCTGGGGCATGACCCTGTCCGCCTACACCGCGATGCGGGTCCTCGACGGCCAACGTGATCTCTCGCTCGCGCAGTTATCTCGCCGGTGCTATGTCCAACCCCAGACCATGACAAGAATCGTCTCCTCACTCACTGAACGCGGTTATGTCGCACGCAGTCGCAGCCCTCACAGCGAACGGGCCATCTCACTCCGTTTGACCGATGAGGGGATCGCAGCGCTCCGGGAGATGGATGCCGAGGTTCTCCAGATCAAGAACGCGTTCACCAGTGCCCTCACACTCAATGAAGTTGAACAACTCTCCGAACATCTGCGCGCAGCAGCCCGCGAGGTTGAAGGTGATCTTCGCGAAATCCGTCGAGCCTCGAAGGCACCCGACTCCTCCCAGTAGTCCTGAACCGCCCCAGGGTGTCCGAAGGGTGGGTTTGGTGACTCAGGCGTCGCTCACCGATCCGACCGAGGCGTTAACACCAGCTTCGATGATCGCTCGGTGAAGTCGACGTATTGGTCGTATTCAACCGGCTCACGCCCCGACATCGGCCTGGTGAACCAATCCCGCCAGGTCATCGAAACCCGCCCGTCTCCGGGTGCACTGGATCGCGCGATCCAGTGCATGCACGACCAGGTCAGTCGTCATCGGCGTGGCGGCCCGCCAGCCGACGATTCCCCGGCTGAAGACATCGAAGACGAACGCGACATAGGCCATACCTGACCAGGGCGAAGTGAGCGACCCACAATTGGTCGGTCATGACGCCCAGAACTGGCGGTGGACAAGGTCGGCCGGCCACTCGGTTCCGCCCGACGGGTGCGGCTTGAATTTCCGCTGTCGCGCCGTACCAATCCAGACTTACTGCCGATATAGCCGCTCGATCGCGCGCCACGCGCCCCTGCGGCCCTGACCGCGAAGATGCGCCGCATCCCCTGGCCCCGAAGCGTGCCAGTAGCTTCTGCCGGTCCCGCTCACTCTCGATCAACGCCAGGTCAGCAGCGCCTTGCATATCGGCTCGACCCCGAACCTCACTCCGGAGCGGAGAAGCCGCTCGCGCCGTACGAAGATCGGTGCTATCTCAGGAAGCACTCTAATCTTGTCGTACGTCTGTTCGAACAGTGCGGCCGACTCGGGTGGCACCGGTGCGCGTCTAAGCAGGCGCCCCCTTCCCTGGTGGACGCAAACTAAAGCACTGATCCAACTACCTCCACCCGACGTCCGTGCGAGACTGCCGGTGAACACTGACGTCATCACGGATTCGAGGCAACACATGGACATCGCGGGAGCATCGGCCATCGTCACCGGCGGCGCATCGGGTATCGGCGCGGCGGTCGCGCGGCAACTGCATGAGCGGGGCGCACTCGTCGTCGTGGCAGACCTGAACGAGGACGCGGGTCAGGCGCTCGCGCAGGAGATCGGCGGCGTGTTCATCCGCGTCGACGTCACCGACACCGAGCAGATCAAGACCGCGATCGCCGCCGCCGAGGAGCTCGCTCCCCTGCGCGTCCTCGTCAACTCCGCCGGCATCGGCTGGGCGCAGCGCACCATCGGTCGCGACGGCACCTACGAGTCCGCGCACGACCTCGACGCGTACAAGAAGGTCATCTCGATCAACCTCATCGGTACCTTCGACGCGATGCGCCTCGCCGCCACCGCCATCTCCCGCAACGAGCCGCTGGAGTCCGGCGAGCGCGGCGCGATCTGCAACCTCGCCTCCGTCGCCGCCTTCGACGGGCAGATCGGCCAGGCCGCCTACTCCTCCTCCAAGGGAGGCATCGTCGGCCTCACCCTCCCCGCCGCACGCGACCTCGCCGCCGCCGGCATCCGCGTCAACACCGTTGCCCCCGGCCTCATCGACACCCCCATCTACGGCGAGGGCGAGCAGGCCGAGGCGTTCAAGGCCAAGCTCGGCGAGTCCGTCAACTTCCCCAAGCGCCTCGGACACCCCGAGGAGCTCGCCAGCATGGTGCTCGAATGCGTCACCAACTCCTACATGAACGGCGAGACCGTCCGCGTCGACGGCGCCATCCGCATGCCTCCCAAGTGATCGCGCCCCCCGTAGGGTCTGACAACCGTCAGACCCTACGGGCGCGGACGACCACGTCGTTCAGCTCGGTCCGGCCGCGACCGGTCTCGACGACCCGAGTGGTCTCGTAACTCGCGTCGATCTCCCACCCGGAACCGCCGAACAACGCCGCGGCGCCGTCGACCGTGGCCGTCGCGTGCTCCGGATGGCCGTGACCGGTGTGGTCGTCATGGCCGTGACCGATGATCAACAGCGTGCCGCCAGGTGCCACCCACTCCCCGATCCAGCGATAGAAGTCCAGCTGGCCCGTCGCCGGATGGGCGTAGCTCGTCACCACCAGATCCCAGGTCCGCCCCGGCTCCCACGTGGCCAGATCCGCCTCGACCCACTCGACCGCTCCCTCCAGCCCTGACTCGCGAGCCCGAGCACCCGCCGTCGCGAGTGCCGATGCCGAGATGTCCGCGCCCGTCACCTGCCAGCCGCGCTGCGCCAGCCACAGCGCCTCTCCACCGTTGCCGCATCCAGCGTCCAGCGCCGACCCGACCGTCAGCCCGGCAGTCTCGGTCGCCACATACGGGTTGGCCGACATCCGGCCAACACCGACCGCGGCACCGCCGGCATTCCAATGCCTCTCCCAGTACTCCTGGTCGAATTCGTGTGTCATCTCGTTCTCGTCATGTATCACGGAACCAGCGTCACGCCCGCCGAACACACTGGCAATTATCTTTGCCGAATGGAAAACTGACGTCATGAGCGATCCCATCGACGAGACCATGGACGCCGTCGGCCCCCGCCTGAAACACCTGCGACTCCGCCGCGATGTCACGCTCAACCAACTGTCGGACGCGACCGGCATCTCCATCAGCACCCTGTCGCGCCTCGAAGCCGGACTGCGCCGCCCCACCCTCGAACAGCTACTGCCGCTCGCGCGCTACCACGGCGTCACCCTCGACTCCCTCGTCGACGCCCCACGCACGGCCGACCCCCGCGTGGACCTACGCCCCATCGCCAACAGCGACGGATCGACGATCATCCCCCTCACCCGCAGGCCCGGCGGAATCCAGGCCTACAAGTTCGTCATCCCCGCCGGCGTCGACGACGCGGTCCCCGACCTCCACTCACACGAGGGCTACGACTGGGCCTACGTGCTCAACGGCACTCTGCGACTCATCCTCGGCGACCAGGACCTGCGCCTCTCCCCCGGCGAGGCCGCCGAATTCGACACCCGCACACCCCACTGGTTCGGTGCCACCAGCGCGGGGCCCGTCGAATTCCTCAGTCTCATCGGGCGTCAGGGCGAACGCACCCACATCCGCGCCAGCGGGTGAGCCCCGTCAGGCAAGGCGGGGCGGGAAGCCGCCCGTGGCGACCGGACCCCAACGCTCCGGCGTGATGCGCAGCAGCGACTTGCCCTGGTCGATCATCGCCTGACGGTACTCGTCCCAGTCCGAATGCTCCCCCGAGATGTTCCGGAAATACTCGACGAAGGCGTCCAGCGCCTCATCGCCGTCGACGGCATCGAGCACCTCGCAGGTGCCGTCCACCTGCACCCACGCGTCATTCCAGTCATCGGAGAGCACCACGACACTGACTCCAGAACGCTCGCGGGCGTTGCGGGTCTTGTAGCGCTCGGGATAGGTCGCGATCACGAGCCGGCCGGAGTCGTCGACACCGCCGGTGACCGGAGACGCCTGCGGCGTGCCATCGGCGCGCTCGGTGATGAGGATCATCCGATGCCGGGGACGGACGAACTCGAGCAGTCCGTCGAGGTCGACCCGGGTGTTCGTCGCGATCGTCGGTGCCATGTCTGCTTTCCTTTCAGTCCGCGTGCTCGCGGCCCGCCGACCGTCGACGGAAAACGCCACCTGCCCACAATGCCCAGAGCACCAGCACCGGCTGGAAGAACAGCCGCGCCAGCCGCTTGCCGTCAGTGTCCAGGCCGAACGCGTCCGTGCCCTCGGCGTACTGGGCGATATTGCCCGGGAAGATCACCACGAAGAAGGCCGCCAGCAACCCGCCGACCAATCGCTTGCGACGTGGGGCGGCGATGAATGCCGCTCCCAGGCCGATCTCCACCACACCCGAGCCGAGCACCGTGAGGTCTTCGTCGACCGGGAACCAGTCCGGCACCTGTGCCTGGAACTCCTCACGCTGCGTCGTCAGATGCAACGTGCCCGCCGTGACCATGAACGCTCCCAGCAGCAGCCGGGCAGCGGTGCGAACAGCACTCATGGATCGAGCCTAAGTCGGGAATCGGGTGGCCGCCGGTGGAGCACGCACCGCCCGGCCGGAGCGGTGGGTGAGCGTCCCTTCTGACGATCCCAACGGACGCTGACACACCGGCCGGAGCTGAGAACGGACGCATACTCACCGCCTGGGAAGGGGGCGTTCAGAGGGCGGAGGCCGCCAGGCGCAGGTCGGCGACCAGATGCTCCAGCTCGGCGTCGTAGTCGCCCTTGTCGCGCAGCCGCAGCAACGACGACGGATGGGTCGTGATGACGACGGCACCGCCTGCCTCACCGACATCCTCGATGAGCCCGCCACGCTCCTCACCGATGCGCACGGGACGACCGAGGAGGGCACGGCCCGCCGTGGCCCCGAGGCACACGACCACCCGCGGCCGCACGATCGCGACCTCGGCCTCCAGCCACGGATGGCACGCCTCGATGTGCTCGACGGCCGGCTTGCGATGGATCCGCCGCTTGCCGCGCCGCTCGAAGCGGAAGTGCTTCACGGCATTGCTGAGATAGACATCGGACCGTTCGATACCCGCCGCCCGCAGGGCCGCATCCAGCACACGACCGGCCGGTCCGACGAACGGTTCGCCCTCCACGTCCTCGCGATCCCCGGGCTGCTCCCCGACCAGCATCATCCGCGCCCGGGTGTTCCCCACCGACGTCACCGCCTGCGTCGCCTCGCGATACAGCTCGCACCGGCGGCACCGGGCGATCTCCTCGCGCAACTCGCTCAGCTTCGTCATGACGCTAGGAACATAAGCCGGTGAGATCAGGACGGCCGCCCAGTCGCTGAACCGTCGCCGCGGCAGCCGCCGTCGCCAGCCGCCCGATGTCGACCGCCCCACCCCCTCGTCGCATGCCACGCACGAGCCCGGCGACGAAGGCATCGCCGGCTCCCGTTCGATCCACCACGGAGACATCGGCCAACGGCAGAAGGTGATCTCCTTGCGACCAGACCAGGAGATCACCGACGCCGGGAACGGCAAGGACCACCAGCCCGGGCCCCTCGGCCACCAGCTGACGGCCGAGCGCGGCGGCCTTCTCGACCTCCTCGATCGGTTCGCCCCCGAGGATCGCCGCTTCCTCCCCATCGGCCCGCAGCACGTCGACCCCGGGAAGCAGCTCGTCGCGGCTCCGTCCCTCGACCACGCCATCGGCGACCACCGTCGCTCCCACCCGCTTGGCCGCGCGGACGGCTGCCAGCGCCGGCGCTGCGGGCTGCTGCAGCTGGATCGAGACCGTATCGGTCGCGCTGACCCCGGCGAGAGCGTCAACGACATCGGCCTCGGTCACCAGTGCGGTAGCCGGCCGCTGCTCGAACAACCGGCGGTCATCGGAGCCGTCGACCGTGGTGACCATCAAGGCGGTGCTCCCCCGTCGCGCGACGCCGCGGATCCCGACACCATCGGCGGCGAGCTGCTCCAGACACTCAGCTCCCACCTCGTCCTCACCTGCGACGCCGATCAGCTCGACCGTCTCGCCGAGCTGCGCGAGCCCGACCGCCTGGTTAGCGCCCTTCCCACCGAGCATCTCCCGGCGTTCCAGGACCGCGGCCGACGCATCGGGACCGGGATGCTCGGTGACCTGCAGCACGAGATCGCGGCAGATCTCGCCGATCACGACGACACCCATACGAACAGCTCCGGCTCAGGCCCACCGCAGCAGTGCGGCGACTCCGCCGTGGCTCATCGCGGACGAGAGCAGGGTCACCGACGCACCCGTGAGCGCTGCCGCGGCCACCAGCGCACGATCGGCCGGCAGCTCGGTCTCGGCCCGCGCAGCGGCCGGCAGCGGCACACCGTCGAGACGATCCGTCGCGATGGTCCGGCCCTCCAGTTCGGCGAGATCGAGCACGAGCCGGTCGACCCGCGACTGAGCCAGCGCGTCGGCCACATCATTCAGGCCCGTCGCGGCGCCCTCACCTCGTCCGAGCGCCTCGTCGAGCTGCGCGCCCACCTCGGCATCGTCTTCGCCCTCCAGATGGGTCATCGCCTCACGGATCTCGTTCCACAGCGCGATCTCGGAGGACCCCGCCGCACGGCCGCCGGACTCGATCTCGATGAGCGGCGCCACCGTGGCCTCGTCCTCCTCGCGCAGGGCACGGAGCACCTCCGCTCGCGCCCTCGTCTCTCCTGCGACCAGCGTCGCCCTGGTGCCGTGGCGACGCGCCAGACTGCGCGCCTCGTCGGCCACCAGCCGGGCATTGTGCACCCAGTTGTTCTCGGCAGTCCGCTGGTACTGCTTCTGCGCCCAGTCGCCCTCGGCGACCTTGGTGATGTAGAAGTCCTCCCCCTCGACGGAGGCCTCCTCATCCGCCGGGCCCGGGACCGCGCGATGGATCGAGAGATCGGCGCCGACGCGATCGGCCACCACCAGCAGGAAGGACCTGGCCGCATCCCCCGCGGCGATCCACCCCGCGAGCTGCGGCAACGGAGCGATATCGGCGACCTCCGGCCAGTGGGTATGACCGGGTTGCACGTCGTCGAACACGATCTCATCGGAGGTGGCGAGCACCGTGCGACGCACGTCCCCGGGCAGATGCGTGTTCTCCTGCACACGACGCCCGATCTCGGCGATGAGGTCCGAGGACAGCTCCGCGCTCTCCAGCTCGTGTGAGATCGTCGTCCACCGTGCCTCGAGCTGAGACATGGCATCCTCGCTGTCACGGCCGACCTCGGTGTAGACGGTCACGAAGGGTCCGTCGTGCTCGAAGACCGGCTTGACGGTGTCCAATCGCATGGGCGACTCCTCTCGTCTCGGTGGTGTCCCGGACGTACCCCGTCGCCCCGCGCGGCAAACGCCGGCTCAGCCGAAGGAGGCCGCGGCGATCCCCTGGACCTCGGTCGTCGCCGTGATCGTGCAGCCGTCGAGCCCACCAGGATCGTCCAACCCGTGGGTCGCGGAGGTCACCAGAATCCGCCCGGGGCCCGTCGCGCTCAACGCGATGCTGGTCGGCTGCCGTACCGGCACCTCGACCACCTCGCGCAGTGCCCCATCGGGCCCGAATCGTCGCAGCTGAGCGGCACCCCAGATCGCCGACCACACATATCCGTCGGCATCCACGACCATCCCATCCGGCCCGCCATCCTCCACGTGGGCGAAGGCGTGTGCCGGACTGAGATCACCGGTCACCGGATCGACATCGTAGGCGCGGATCCAGCCCGTCGGGGTGTCCGCCAGGAACAGCCGCGACCCGTCGGCCGTGACCGCCGGACCGTTCGGGATCGTCAGCCCGTCGAGCACCCGATGCACGGACCCGTCGGGATCGACTCGCAGGAGGAACCCCGTGCCCGGCTCACCGCCATAGGGCATCGCACCGGCCCAGAACCGACCACGCGCGTCCGCGACGCCGTCGTTCATCCGCATCGCGACCTCCGCCTCGGCAGCAGGACGCGCGAGCCAGGTCGGCTCTTCCTGACGCAGCACGGCGATACCCTCGCCCGCCGCGGCGATCCACCCGTCCGGATGCTCGGCCACCGCACCCAGGGGCACGTCCAGCGCGAGCTTCTCACGAGCCCCCGCCCCCGGCTCACCGCTGGTCGAGAACAACCGTCCGGCCAGCAGATCGACGAAGACGAACCGCCCCGAGGAGAGCCAGCGCGCACCCTCGCCGAGCTCGCAGCGACGATCATCCACGGGCTGCCAGGGACCTGCGACGGCGCTCATCGGATCGCCGCCCCCTCACCGACACCGATCAGGTCGAGCTCATCGCGGGTGGGCAGCCCCTCCCAGTCACCGGCGCTGGCCACCGCGAAGGCACCCAGGGCGGTGCCTCGCCGCAGCCGCTCACCGACATCGGCATCGTCGAGCACAGCCGACAGGTAGCCAGCGCTGAAGGCATCGCCCGCACCGATCGAGTCGACGACCCGGACCCGGTGCGCCGCCACCGACTCCTCACCAGCCTCGGTGATCGCCGTAGCCCCCTCCGCACCGTGCTTGATCACCACATCGCGTGCCCCGGCAGCGACGAGCGCGCGGGCATCGGAGCCCAGCAGTTCCAGCTCGTCCGGAGAAGCGATGACGATATCGGCGTACCCGGCCAGCTCCCGCAGGACCGGCGTCGCCTCCTCACGCGACCACAGTCGCGAACGGAAGTTGACGTCCAGGCTGACGACTGCGCCGCCCTCCCGCGCCCGCCGCACCAACAGCGCCAGCGCGTCGCGCGTCGTCGCCGACAACGCCGCCGTCACCCCCGTCACGTGCACGAGCCGAGGTGTCAGGGCCAGTGCGGCATCCACATCCGCGACCCGCCACCGCGAGCCCGCCGACCCCGCACGGTGGTACTCGACGCGTGTGACATCGGGCAGCCGCTGCTCGAAGATCAACAGTCCCGTCGCTGCCGCGTCGTCGCGCACCACCGTGCTCGTGTCGACGCCCTCGGCTGCCAGCGTCCGTAGGATCAGCTCCCCGGACTCGTCGGCTCCGACCCGGCCCGACCACGTCACCCGGTGACCGAGCCGCGCCATCGCGATCGCCACATTGCTCTCCGCTCCGGCGATCGAGACACTCGCCCGGCCACCGAGACGAAGCAGCTGGTCGCACCGGATCGCGGTCATCGTCTCACCGGCCGTCAGCACCTCCACGCCGGCGGTCGTCCCGGTCATCGGGCGACCTGGTCCAGGAAGTCGCGGGCGCGTCCCCGCAACTCCTCCAGGTCACCGCCATCGGGCGCGTCACCGCACAACGGGCTCGCGACGCCGACCGCCACCGCACCGTTCGCCAGATACTCCGGGACCTCCCGGGCCCCCACACCGCCCACGGGAACGAAGGGCACGTCGGGGAACGGTGCCCGCAGATCCTTCAGATAGCGGGGTCCGGCGACATTCGCGGGGAAGATCTTGACGGCATCCACGCCCAACCCGATGGCCGTCACCACCTCGGTCGGCGTCAGCGCACCGCACACGACCGGGACACCCAACCCCACCGAGTACGCGACCGACGGCGCCACGGCGGGCGTCACGATATAGGTCGCACCGTGCTCCAGGGCCGTATCCGCCTGCTCGGCGGTAAGCACCGTGCCCGCTCCGAGCTCGATATCGTCGCCGACGGCCGCCCGCACCTCGCGCAGCACCCGCAACGCATCGGCACTCGTCAACGACACCTCGAACAGCCGCACGCCCTCCTCGGCCAGGGCCAAGGCCGTCGCGATGCTCGCGTCCGGGTCGGTGCCCCGGATGATCCCCAGCAGACGGTGCTCGGCCAGTCTCTCGACGAAGCCCTCGCGCTCGCTCATTCCTCGCGTCCTCTCACCACTCGGCGAATGATCCGTCCGGGTGCTCCCACACCGGACCCTTCCAGTCGTGTCCGTGCGCATCGGCGGCTCGCACCGCGGCCTCGTCCACCTCGATGCCGAGGCCCGGCGCCTCCCAGCGCTCGATCGAACCGCCGGGGAAGGCGAACGGCTTCCTATCGACGACGTAGTCGAGCAGCTCGGCCGACCCGTCGTTGTAGTGGATGCCAATCGACTGCTCCTGCAGGAGGAAGTTGGGGGTCGCGAAGGCGACCTGCAGGCTCGATGCCAGAGCCACCGGCCCGAGCGGACAGTGCGGGGCCAGCAGCGCGCCATAGGTCTCAGCGAGCGCGGCGATCCGCCGGACCTCCGAGATCCCCCCGGCATGCGAGAGATCCGGCTGCGCCACGGCCACCCCGGCGTCCAGGACCGTGCGGAAACTCGCCCGGTCGAACAGCCGCTCCCCCGTCGCGATCGGCACCACCGAGGACCGCACGATCTCCGGCAGGTGCATCGCCAGCTCCGGCAGCACGGGCTCCTCGACGAAGACCGGCGTGAACGGCTCGATCGCCTGCAACAGCCGACGCGCATCGGCGGGGCCGACCCGGCCGTGGAAGTCCACCGCCACATCGATGTCATCGCCCACGGCCGTGCGGACCTGCTCGACACGACCCGCGACCTCGCGCAGGCCCGCCGGGGTCGCGAGGCGATCCCAGCGACCGGTCGCGTTCATCTTGATCGCCGTCAGCCCGGCCTCGACCTGACCGCGCGCGGCCTCGGCGACCTCGCGTGGCTCGTCCCCGCCGATCCAGCCGTAGACCCGCACCCGATCGCGGACCGCGCCGCCCAGCAGCGCATGCACGGGCACGCCCAGCGACTGACCGAGGATGTCCCAGAGGGCCTGGTCCAGACCCGCGACGGCGCTGGACAGGACCGGACCGCCTCGGTAGAAGCCGGCCTTGGTGAGGCGCTGCCAGTGGTGCTCGATGCGGCGGGGATCCTCCCCGATGAGCAGACCGGAGAGCTCCTCCACCGCCGTGCGGACCGTCGCGGCCCGTCCCTCGACGACCGGCTCGCCCCAGCCCACCAGACCGTCATCGGTCTCGACCCGGCAGAACACCCAGCGCGGCGGCACCGCGAAGGTCTCGATGCGCGTGATCTTCACGCGTCTCCCCCCTGCTCCTCGTCGAGCACGCGCACCACGTCCTCGACACTCTGTTCCAGCAGCGCGAGCGCTGCCGCCCGCGCCTCGGCGGCATCTCCCGCCTCGACCGCGTCGACCACCCTGCGGTGGCTCGGCAGCGGATCGCTCACGGCGTGGTCGTGCACCAGCTCATCGCGGATGTACAGCGCGGGCTCGACGAAGATCCGCATCTGCGCGAACAGTTCATTGTGCGTCGCATCGAGCAGCGCCTGATGGAACTGCAGATCGGCATCCGCGGCATCGCGCGGCAGCTTGTCGCGTGCGGCATCCATCGCCGCGAGGGCATCGCGCAACGCCTGAAGGTCGCGCTCGTCCCGGCGCTGGGCGGCAAGCGCGGCCGCCTCGGGCTCGATCGCCGTGCGCACCTCGGCGAGATCGCGCAAGACCGCGGCGGCGTCACCGGACTGCTGACGCCAGCGGATGACATCGCTGTCGAGCACATTCCACTCGCTACGCGGCCGCACGAACGTGCCGCGCTTCTGTCGCGCGTCCAGCAGTCCCTTGGCGGTCAGCACCTTGATCGCCTCGCGCAGCGCCGTGAGCGACACGTCGAACTCCGCGCCGATCGCGGCGAGATCGAGGACCTCGCCGGGGCCGAGGGACCCGTCGACGATCCGCGCGCCGAGCACCTCGACGGTGCTGCCGTGCACTCCGCGTCCGCGGTATCCGCTCACATCTGCTCCTTCAGTCGGTATCGCATGGTCACGACGAGTTCTTGGTGATGCTCCAGCCGCCGTCGACCGTCACGGTCGAGCCGGTCACGAAGGCGGCCTCGTCGCCGAGCAGGAAGGCGATCACCCCGGCGACCTCCGACGGCTCGCCGATCCTGCCGATCACCGTCTCCGCCGCGCTGCGGCGAAGGTCGTCCTCGCTGAGCCGGTCCCACTGCGCCGTGCGGATCGGGCCCGGTACGACGCAGTTGACCCGCACCTCGCCGCCGTACTGCACCGCCAGTTGCCGGGTGAGCCCCGTCAGTCCGGCCTTGGTGGCCGCGTAGCCCGGGACATCCGGCAGGCCGAAGGCGGCGTGCACGGAGGACACGATGACGATCCGCCCGTCGCGGTGGCGTCGCAGCCCCGGAAGACAGGCCCGCACCCCGTGGAACGCTCCTGTGAGATTCACATCGAGCTGGCGCTGCCAGGACTCCGGGTCCATCTCGTGCAGAGGCGTCGGATCGGTGACGAGGGCATTGGAGACCAGGTCGTCGACCTCGCCGAGCTCGTCGCGCACCCGCTCGATGGTCGTCGCCCAGTCCTCAGCCGAGGCGACATCGCTGACATAGCCGCGGGCCGCCGCGCCGATCCGCTCCGCCGTCTGGGTGACGAGGGGGTCGCGATCCAGCAGGGCGACCTTCCATCCCGCCTCGGCGAGCCGGCGCGCGGTCGCCTCCCCGATACCTCGGGCGGCGCCGGTCACCACGACGGTGCGGCTCATCGGTCCCCCTCCGGCAGTCGTCCCGCGTCGACGCGTCGTCCGTCCTCGTGGCGGATCACGACCGCACGCCGGCCGAGCAGGGCCGCGGTGACGAGCACGTCGGTCACCTGGCCGGCAGCGATATCGCCGATCCGCTGGCCATCGTCGGCCACGCACAGCGTGCCGTTGACATAGGCGTGGAAGGCGACCGCGAAGCGGCCGTCGCCCTGTGCCGATGGTGCGCTCCAGTGTCCGGCGAGCGCCACGGACCTCACAGCCTTCTCGCCCTCGGCGGTCGCACACCGCACCGAGAGCTCGAGCTGTCCGCCCGGTTCGATCGTGCGCCGCGGGGAGAGCACCTCGACCTCGACGATGCGCGCCGGCGGTAGGAGATCGCCCAGGTGCGCGATGGGCTGCTCCAGCGGATGCTCCATCCACACCTCGACACGAGAACCGCCATCGGGATACTCGCCGTCCTCATCGACCGGCACCGCCTGGGTGGTGGTCGATCCGCCGGCCGCGTGGGCCAGCCATCCGGTAGCGGTCGGGAAGCCGAGCTTGCCGACGACATCCTGATGGGCGAGATGGACGATGCCCGGAGCGGCCACCTCAGCCGAGGGAGCGCCCGTGCCGACAGCCAGTTCGACGGTCCGCGGGTCATCGGGTGCCACCCCGACCCACACGCCGCCGCTGCCGGGCGCGTCGGCGGCGCGCTGGGTCACGTTCCAGAGCGACCAGCTCACCGGCCCGTCGGCCACATTGGTCCCTCGCAGCGTGAGCTGATAGGCCGACTCACCCGGTCGCAGCACGATCTCCCGTTGCAGACGCAGTCCGGAACGAGCATCATCGGCACTCGTCATCGTGAGGACGGCGGCACCGTCGGCTCTGGCATCGGTCGACCACGCGTACGGGCCGGAGTCGAGCACCGGGTCGGGCGGTCCCGCCCACTCGCCGGGCCCCGACCACCCCTGCGGGGCCGGCCAGGTCTTGTCGCCGCCGTAGTTCGACCACGCGCTCATCGGACCGTCGTGCGGTTCGATCCGGTGGCCGTCGCGGGGATGCAGGTCGTCATCGAGCAGATCCGCGTTGCGCCACAGGGTCTCGCGCCCGTGCAGCGCGACGCTCAGCAGGCGTCCCCCGGCCGCCGGCACGACGCCGAGCCGCAGGATGCCGTTGTCGAGCCAGACCACCTCCGGCCGACCGGCGGAGCGGTCGACCGAGACGGAGGGAAGCACTGCCGTGGTCACACGTCTCCGTCCGCCACGAAGACCACCTTGCCGTCGCTGGCCCCCGCCGCGAGGGCGAACGCGTCATCGGAGTCCTCCAGGGCGAAACGGTCGCTCACGATGGCCTCGGGACGCAGCCCCCAGGACACGAGATTCTCCGCCAGTTCCGTCATCGCCGGAAGCGACGTCACCCAGGAGGCGTGCAGCGTCAGCTGCTTGTGCAACAGGGTGTCCGATACCTCGGTCACCAGCTCCCCGCCCTCGCCGACCAGCGACACGTGCCCCCATTCGGCGGCCCCGTCGAGAGCCGACGAACGGCCGGGGGCGGTGCCCGAGGCGTCGATCGTGAAGGCGTATCCGCGGCCGCCGGTGAGGTCCATCGCGGCGGACAGCTCCTCGGGATGGAAGGTCGCGTCGAAGACCCCGAGCCCTTCGGCCCAGGACCGGCGCCCCGTGCTCGGCTCGAGGCCGACCACACGTCGAGCGCCCATGCCCCGGCCGAGCATGCCGGCCGCCAGACCGACCGGGCCGAGGCCGACCACGAGCAGATCCCCCTCGCCGCTGACCCGGGTACGCCGCAATCCCTCGTAGGCGGTGCCGAATCCGCAGGCGATCAGCGCACCGTCGACATACGAGAGCTCATCGGGCAGCGGCACGCAGGTCCGCTCCTCGGCCAGCACATAGGAGGCGTTGCCGCCGTCGCGCTGCCAGCCGTAGGCGGCGCGCGCCTCGGAGCTGCAAGAGATGTAGAACCCGCGACGGCAGTTGTCGCACAGGCCGCAGCCCGCGATGTGGTAGACGATCACGCGGTCGCCGACGCCGAAGCGCCGGACTCCGTCGCCCGCCGCGACGATGCGGCCCGACGGCTCGTGCCCGCTGACGACGCCGCGATACGCGGGTCCGTCCACCCCCTTGTGGGTCTTGTAGCCGCGGTAGATGTAGCCGATATCGCTGCCGCAGATGCCTGAGGCTCCGACCTGCACGAGCACCTGGCCCGGGCCGGGCGTGGGGACGGGGACCTCGCGACGCTCGGTGCTCGACGTGCCCGGCAGGTAGACCCCGGTCATCGTGCTCGGAATCGTGGTGGTCATGGGACGATCCTCTCCTTCTCAGCTCGTTCGCGTGGCGGTGCCCCGGCGACCGGCCCACACATTGATCAGCACCGCGCCGACGATGATCACGCCGCGGATGACGTCCTGCAGGAACGAGTCGACACCGAGCAGGACGAGCCCGTTGCCGATCACGGTGATGAAGATGACGCCGAGCAGGGTGCCCAGCAGCGATCCGCGGCCACCCGCGAGGGCCGTGCCGCCGATCACCACGGCGGCGATGACATCGAACTCCAGACCGCTGGCCGCGCTTCCCGAGCCGGCGCCGAGACGGGCCGCGAGCAGGATGCCGGTGATGGCCGACAGCAGGCCGGTGGTGGCGAAGAGGATGACGCGGACCCGCGTGAGGCTGATACCGGCGAGCATCGCCGCCGATGCGTTGCCGCCGATGGCGTAGACCGCGCGTCCGTAGGCGGTGTACTTGGCGATGTAGACGAAGACGCCGAAGAGCAGGAGCATGACGATCGCCGCCGTGGGCACGCCCAGGATCGAGCCGCCCAGCAGATCCAGCAGATCGCTCTGCGGGAGCACAACCGGGAGCGCGCTCGTCAGGTAGAGGCCCAGACCGCCGAGCACGCTCCACAGACCGAGTGTCGTGATGAACGATGGCACCCCGAACTGGGCACGCAGCCAGCCGGCGATTGCACCCCAGGCGATCCCCGCCAGGAGGGTCAGCACGATCGCCCCGACGACTCCGAGCCCCCAGTCGGCGCTGCCCATCGCGACCAGGACGGACGCGAAGGCGACCGCTGGGCCGATGCTGATGTCGATCTCACCGGCGATGATGACCAGCGTGACGCCCCACGCGGCGATCCCGATCGTGGCGGCATCGCGCAGGATGCCGAGCTGGTTGCCGGTGTTGAGGAAGCCCGCGGCGGTGAGGCCGAGGACGACGTAGAGCACGGCGATCGCGACGACGAGGCCGATCTCGTTGAGGCGCGTGCCCTGCAGCCAGGATCCGCGGTCGCGGGCCGGGGCGGCCGATGCGGTGGTGGTAGTCATGTCTGCTCTCTCGTTCTGCTGAGGGGGTCAGTCGGTGGTCATGGCGGCCGCGACGACCGCGTCGGTCGTGATCTCGTCGCCGGTCAGCTCGCCGGCGACGCGCCCGTGGCGCATGACGACGACGCGATCGCAGACGAGGGGAAGCTCCTCGAGCTCGCCGGAGACGAAGACGACGGCGGCGCCCTCGTCGGCCAGCTGCCGGATGAGGCGGTAGATCTCGTCCTTGGCCTGGACGTCGACGCCACGGGTCGGTTCGTCGAGCAGCAGCACCCGGCTCCCGGCATGCAGCCAGCGCCCGATCACGGCCTTCTGCTGGTTGCCGCCGCTGAGGTTGACGATGGGCGTGGACGGACGCGCCGTGGAGATCGACAGCCGGTCGATGAGGCCGCGGGCGGCCTGGCGCAGCCGGTTCCAGCTGATCGTCGGTCCGGAACTGACCTGACCGTAGTCGGCGAGGACGAGATTCTCGTCGACGCCGAGCAGCGGGACGATCGCGCTGCTCTTGCGGTCCTCGGGGGTCATGCCGATCCCGAGCCGCTTCATCCCGCGGGCCGTCACGGACCCGACGCGACGTCCGGCGACGTGGACCTCGCCCGCGCCGATCGGGTCGAATCCGGCGACGGCGCGCAGGGTCTCGCTGCGCCCGGAGCCCATGAGCCCGGCGAGTCCGAGGACCTCGCCCGCATAGACATCGAAGCCGACGTCCTCGACCTTCGGAGCGACGACGAGATCGCGCACGCTCAGCAGCGGTTCGGCGGTCCGGTCGACGGGGCGCAGATCGGGGCGTCGCTGCTCCTGGGCCGCGTCGCCCAGCATGAGCTCGACCACCCGCGCCGTCGAGACATCCTCGAGGTCCACGGTCTCGACCACGCGGCCGTCGCGCATGACCGTCGCGCTGGTGGCCACCTGACGGATCTCGTCCAGCCGATGGCTGACGTAGATCACGGCGACACCGGTCTCGGCGATGCGGCGCACCGTGCGCAGCACGACGGCGACCTCGCCAGCAGCCAGCGCGCTGGTGGGCTCGTCGAGGATGAGCAGGCGCGGCGAGCGTCGCACGGCCCGGCAGATCTCGACGAGCTGCTGCTCGGCGATCGAGAGCTGGCCGACGGTGGTGTGCACGTCGATCGCGAGGCCGAGCTCGTGGAGCACCTCGCGGGCGGACCGCGCCATCTGCGCGTAGTCGACCCGTCCTCCGCTGCGCGGCCAGGCGCCGAGGAACATGTTCTCGGCGACCGTCAGCTGCGGGACGAGGCTCAGCTCCTGGTGCACGGTCTCCACGCCGAGCTCGGCGGCCCGGCGAACGCCTCCGTCGAGCTGCTCGCCGGCGATTCGCACCGCACCGGCATCCGGGGTCTCGACACCGGCGAGCAGGCGGATGAGGGTGGACTTGCCGGCGCCGTTGCGTCCGAGCAGGGCCCGCACCTCGCCGGTGTGGATCGTGACATCGGCATCGGTGAGCGCCTGCACGCCCGCGTAGTGCTTGGTGAGACCACGAACGTCCGCGACGATCGTGTCAGTCGTTGTGCTCACGGGTTCTTCCTCGGTCGTAGGGACGGACGGGGCGCGGCGATCACGGGATGCCGTCGGGGTGGGTGTCGATCCAGTCCGCTCCGGAGTCGGCGGTCGCGTACTCGTCGATCGGAGCGGGGATCACCAGCTCGTCGGGCTCGTCGCCGGCAAGGATCTGCAAGGCGGTCTCCGCCGCGAGCTCGCCGACCTTGATGCCGGAGATATCGGTGACGCCCTTGAGGATCGAGTTGTCATGGAGCATCTGCGCCGCCTGGGTGCTCATGTCGCCGCCGAAGACCACGACCTCGCCCTCCAGCCCGCGGGCGCCGATGGCCCGGACCGCGCCGATCATCTGCGACCCCGCCTCGCCGTAGAAGGCGTCGACATCCGGATGCGCGGTGAGGATCTGCTCGGCCCGCTCGACGGCGGCATCGAGGGTCAGTCCCTCCTGGTTGGCGACGATCTGCGCACCGGGCACGCGTTCGAGCAGCGCCGCCTCGAAGCCCTCACGGCGCTGGATGCAGACCTCGAACTGCTCGCAGTTGACGACCGCGACCTGCGGATCGTCGATGCCCTGCTCGATGAAGTAGTCGCCCATCTGGCGGCCCGACGCCGCCCCGAACTCCGTCGGATCGCCGAGGATGTAGCCCGAGACGTACTTCTCGGCGGCCTCGTCCTCGATGCAGGTGTTGTAGCAGATCACCGGCACGTCGTTCTCGTGCGCGAGGCGGATCGCGGGGATCGACGCCGTCGCCGAGGCCGGCGACAGGATAAGGGCATCGGCCTGGACCGAGGAGATCGTGTCGACGAAGGTGCTCTCGCGGGACGCATCGGACTGGATATTGGTGGCGATGAGCTGCGGGTCGCGATCGGCGCCGTCGAAGGTCGCCTCCAGGCCGCGCTGTACGCCCGCGTAGTAGCCCTCGGCATTGAGGTAGACCACGCCGACCCGTCCGTTCGCTCCCACCTGCTGCCCGCAGCCCGCCAGGACGGCCATCGCCAGCACCAGCAGGCCGGCAGCGGAGATCTTGATCGTTTCGCGCATGTGTCCTCTTGTGTCACGGGTGTCACCTTCGGACACCAGTGTGATGACGGACACGGCCCATGTCAAGATTAATTACTAATTAATGTTTTTATCGCGATCCGATGGGATCACAGCACCCCACGCGGTAGCGGTGCGTGAGCGTCCATCGGTGACGTCGAAACGGCCGCTGTCCCACCGGCGGGGACCGAGAACGGACGCCTACTCACCGCCCTGGCGCGGGTGGCGGGCTCGGTCGTGTCAGCGGGCGTAGGCGGAGACGACCGCGGGACCGAGGACGATGACGAAGAGCACCGGGAGCACACAGGTGATCAGCGGCAACAGGATCTTGACAGGCACCTTCTGCGCCTCGGCCTCGGCCCGCAGACGCCGCGAGATCCGCAGCTCCTTGGCTTGCGAGCGCACCACCGAGGCGATCGAGACGCCGTACTCCTCCGCCTGGACGATCGCACGGCAGAATCCCCGCAGCTCATCCACACTGGTCCGCTCCGCCATCGCGAGATACGCCTCACGCCGCGACAGTCCCAGGGCGATGTCCTGCACCAGCCGCAACACCTCATCGGCGAGGGGGCCGGTGTTACGCTCCGCCGCCCGGGCCAGAGCCGCCTCGAAGCCGACCCCGGCCTCGATCGAGATCACGATCTGATCGAGCAGATCGGGCAACTCCCGCTGGATCTCCTTCTGCCTCTTGGTGGCGAGGTTGTAGATCAGCAGATCGGGCAGGAAGTAGCCGAGCGGGATCATCGCCAGGCCGAAGAGCACCAGCGGTGTCGAACCGTCCGAGAGCATGAGGAGGAAGAACAGCGCTCCCAGCAGGAGCCCCACCGGCTTGGCGACGATGATCTTGTCCAGCGGCCACCCGTCGGGCCGCCCCGCGAGCACCAGGTTCCGTTCGATCCTCGCCAGCAGAGCCGGTGGCGTGAACCGTGCCAGCCACCCTCGCTCGATCCGATTCCCGGGCATCGTCAGCCGCTTGCCGCCCGTCGGCTCAGGCCGCGCCGCCAACTGCTGCGCCCGGCGCCGCGTCGCCTGGTCCGGCACCGTCAACAGGCCGAGGCCGAAGCAGAGGGCCACCAGAGCGGCCGTCAGCAGCACCACCGCGAGCATCACCATGGCGTTCCCCTAGAACTCGATCCGCACGACCGACCGCATCCACAGTCCGCCGAGCACGTACGCGGCCAAGCTCCCGAGCAGCAACAGCTTGCCGACCCAGGAGTCGACGAAGGTCGTCATCTGCTCCCCCGCCACCAGCGCGTAGTACCCGCCGATGCCGACGGGCAGCAGCATGAGGATCACCGCCGAGAGCCGCCCCTCTGCCGACAACGCCATGACCTGCATCCGCACGTGCTGGCGCTCCCGGATGGTCTCGGCCACCTGTTCGAGCAGCTCGTTGAGATTGCCGCCGGTCTCTCGCTGCGCCGCGATCGCGCCCGCCACCCAACGGAAGTCGACACACTCCATCCGCTCGGCGACCTCCTCCAGGGACACCACCAGATCGCGCCCGATCCGCGCCTCGTTGACCACCCGCGACAGCTCGCCGGCCATCGGCACGTCCACCTCGCGCGATACCGAGTCGAGCACCCGCGGCAGGCTGTGGCCGGCTCGCAGCGACGCGGCCATGAGCTGCAGTGTCTGCGGCAGCTGATCGGCGAATCGCCGCACCACCCGCCCGTGACGCCAGCGGACGTACGCCTTCGCCCCCACCGGGACGAGCACCGCCAGCAGCACGCCCATCCAGGCGCTGCCCAGCAGCACGAGGCCCACGGCGAACGCGGCCAGCGACCCGCAGCCGAGCACCACGAGGAAGGCGGACAGCTCCATGCCGACACCGGCGCGCCGCAGCTCCTCGGCCGAGAACAGCCCGCCGCCACGCCGCCGCACCACCTGATCGACCCTGCCCTCGACCGCCTCCGCCGTCCGGGTGAGGACCGACTTCTGCTCGATCACCGCGAATCGGGCGAGCCGCTCCTTGGCCACCCGCCGGGAGCCCCCGCCGTCCAGGGCGACGTACAGGCTCATGATCGAACCGGCGAACAACAGCACCGCCACCACGACGAGCATCGTCACCACCTACGCCGTTCCAGCATCTTGGACAGATCGAAGGTCACCCCGTGATCGGTGAAGCGTTCACTGAAATGCGGGCGGACACCGGTCGGGCGGGCCTCACCCAGGAACCGGCCGTGGGCGTCGACACCCGCGGAATAGTCGAAGGCGAACACATCCTGCAGCGTGACCACCTCACCCTCCATGCCGAGCACCTCGGTCACGGCCACCACCCGCCGGGAGCCGTCGCGCAGGCGCGCCACCTGGACGATCACATCGATCGCGGACGCCGCCTGCTCCCGGATCGCCCGTAACGGCAGGTCGAGGCCGGCCATCAGCACCAGTGTCTCCAGCCGGTTCATCGCGTCACGCGGGCTATTGGCGTGCAGCGTCGACATGGAGCCGTCGTGACCCGTGTTCATGGCGAGCAGCATGTCGAGCGCCTCCCCACCGCGGACCTCGCCGACGACGATGCGATCGGGACGCATGCGCAGCGAGTTGCGCACCAGATCGCGGATCGTCACCTGCCCACTGCCCTCGATATTGGGAGGCCGGCTCTCCAATCGCACCACATGCGGCTGCTGGAGGCTCAGCTCGACGGCATCCTCGATCGTCACGATCCGCTCATCGGACGGGATGAACGCCGACAGCACGTTCAGCAACGTGGTCTTGCCGGTTCCGGTGCCCCCGCTGACCAGCACATTGAGCTTGGCCGCCACACAGGCCTGCAGGAGCTCGGCCATCTGCGGGCTCACACTCCCGTAGGCGATGAGATTGGCGATCGTCAGCGGTGTCCGGGAGAACTTGCGGATCGTCAGCGACGAGCCGTCCACCGCGAGCGGCGGGATCACGGCGTTGACCCGCGAGCCGTCCTCCAGCCGGGCATCCACCAGCGGCGACGCCTCGTCCACCCGGCGCCCCACGCGTCCGACGATCCGCTCGATCACCCGGCGCAGATGCTCCTCACTGGAGAAGAGCGCCGAGGACTGCGTCAACCGGCCCTGCCGCTCCACATAGACCTGGTCGTAGCGGTTGACCATGATCTCGGTGACCGTCGGGTCCTCCAGCAGCCCTTCGAGAGGACCGAGGCCGATCGCATCGTTCTCGACATCGCGCACGAGCCGACGCCGCTCATCGGGCGAGAGCAGCTGCTGGTCGGCGTCGATGATCTCCGTGAGCGCCTCGCGGACCAGCGCCCGCAGCTCATCGGGGGTCAGCGACGAGTCGTTGACGCGGCTCCCGAGCCGCTCGAACAACCGCTCAGAGGTGCGCGACTTCACCTCATTGAAGGCATCGTTCGCGGCCCGCACGGTCGACTCGAGATCGGGCACGACCTCGGACTCCGCGGCTCGCCGCGCCGATTCGGCCTGGCGCACGGAGGCGAGCCGATCGCTGAGCGCCATGTCAGCTCACCTCCACCCGGCGATGTCCCGGCTTCGGCTCGGTGGCCCGCGCCCGCTCGTAGATCCGCTGCGCGAGCGCCTTGACCGCCTTGACGAAGGGGCCGCCCTTGCTCGAGGACAGCAACGGCACACCGCGGTTGGCCGAGATCTGCACGTCCTTGGTGCGCGGCAGCGCGAAATCGGCCGGCACCCCGAGCACCGCCTCGATGTCCTTGATCCGCAGCCCGGACTGCTTGTCGGCGAAGTTGACCACGACGTGCCGCGACGCCGGCATCAGCTTCAGCTCGCCGAGCAGCTCGATCCCCTTGCGCACGCTGCGCAGGCACGCCATGTCCATCGAGGACACCACGATCGCGTCGTGGCTGACCTCCAGTGCCGCCAGCGTCGCCTCGTCGATCCCGGCCGAGGTGTCGATCAGGACATAGCGGAACTGACTCTGCAGCTGCAGCAGCAGGTCCCTGATCCGCTCGGCCGGAACCGTGTCATTGGCGGCCGGCGAATCCGCCCCGCACAGCACATAGAAACCGGCCGGATGGACGGTCAGGAAGGTCTTCAACAGCAGGCTGTCGCCCCCGGCGGACTCGAAGGCGTCCGCGAGCGTGTAGGCGGGATCGAGGCCGAGGACCGTCGACACGTCCCCGAACTGCAGGTCGAGGTCGACCAACACGACCTCCATCGGGTGGGACTCGGCGAGCGCCACAGCAAGGTTGACCGAAAGGCTCGTCTTGCCCACGCCGCCCTTGGGCGACAGCACCGTCATGACCCGGGAACTGAACTCGACGGGGGCCTGGGCGAGCGTCGTCGCGGGAGCGCGGCTCCGGCCGGCACGGGCCTCCATCCGCCCCCGCAGGCTGGTCAGGAAGCCCGCATCGGTGAGCTCCGGCGCCACGTCGCGGATGCCGGCGCGCATCGCCTCCAGCACCAGCTGAGCCTCGAGCCGTCCGATGAGAATCATGTCGACATCGGGGCGCACCTCGCGCACCTCCGCCGCCAGCGCGAGGGACCGTTCGAGCGGCAGCTCGTCGGCGAAGACGATGACGGCCGGCAGCTGTGCCGCCTCGACTCCACGCAGCAGGCTCGATCCGGGAGCGGCGACCGAGGCGGCCGTCAACGCCACGACGGGGAATCCGATCTGCGCGGAGACCCGATCCGCGGTGGCCTCCGGGGCGCCGACGATCAGCAGCACGCCGCTCATGGCGCCACATTCGCTTGGGCGATGGTGCCGGGACTGTCGGAGACGGTGTCGGGATTCTGCAAGCTCATCCAGATCGTGCCGAACTCCTGCGCGTGGACGATCTGCTGCGCCTGCAGGGTGTTCACGGCGACCGTCACCAGGGCTCCCGTCGCGGAGTCCGACCCGGCGACGCCTCGGTTCACCTTCAGCACCAGCAGCTGGTTGATGGGATTGGACGTGACCTGACCGCTGCTGTAGGACGTGAACACGCCGACCCGGTCACCGGCGTCCACCACACCGCCGGCGAGTCGAGCACCGTCGATGGGGATGGTCAGCTCCTGCATCCCCTCGGGCAGCTCGGTCGACCCGGAGGCCGAGGACGGCTCGTCGAACTTGCCGGTCGACAGCTGGTCTCCGGCGATCAGGCCGACCGTGGTGACCTGACCGGAGTCGATCTCGTCCAGCGAGTCCACGGCCTCCGGGATCCGCACGGACTTGGGCACGGTGACCGCTCGCACCCGGCCCTCCAGATCGCCTACCGGCGTGCCGGCCGCGATGTCCTCGGTGGCCTGCAGCACCTCGACCGTCTCGGTGCCCTCGAGGGCACGATCGTCGGCATTGCGGGCATAGGTCACCAGCGCGATGACGGCCGCCAGTGCCAGCACGGCCGCGATCACGATCGCGATGATCTGCTTCTTCATCTCTGCTCCCTCAGCGCTGAGACGGGAGCCTGCCGGCGAGATCGGCGGGCAGGCGGGGCTGGAACCACGAGAGGGCGTGGCGGGCGATCACGCCCACCACGCCCGCTCGGATCAGGCCTCAGCCGTCGGTGCCGCCACCGCCCTCGCCACCGGTTCCTGTGCCCTGGAACCCATTGATCACATCCTGGAAAGCGTCTTTGATCTCGGTACCGAGCGTCGCGACGAGACCAATGATGATCGCCGCGATGAGGGCGACGATGAGGCCGTACTCGACGGCGGTGGCACCCCTCTCCTCGCGCTTGGAGGTCGGAGCGAAGGACATCAACGTGGCATACAGCTTGATCATGCAAGTCTCCCTAGGCAGTCGGATCATCGATCCGGGTGAGCCCGGCCCCCGACGGCCGGTGCTTGAGATTGAAACTAGACAAGACAGCAGCCCTTGTCCCGAGAACGGAGGACTATCTTCGAATTAGCCCGTTCGGACTACCTTCTCCGTCTCGTGATACCTCACCCGGCGACGGGCTCGACGAGACGCACGCCGTCACAGGCGGACGTACCGCCAGCCTGCACCCGCGCCCCTGCCACATCGATCCCCAGCCCATTCGTCAGCGTGTTCAGCACCGGCGAGAGAACGCCCTTCAGGGCATTCGTGACGAGCGGAAGCACGATGTCGAGGAGTCCGTTCAGGCCTCCGGCCACCGCTCCCACCAGCTGGTTGAACAGACCGTCCCGGGGGAACTCCAGGTGCGCGTTCAGAACGAGTGGCGCCCCCACATCGCCGCCATAGCGGCGCGGTTCGGCACCGTCACCGAACGGCAGCAGGATCTCTTCCTCGGGGGGCATCAGCAGAGCGGCGGAGACCGAGAGCACCGGCCTGAGGTCGAGCCAGATGGGCAGGGGAATCCCGAGAAGAGATACCCGCACCCGGAAGTCCAGCGTGGCGCCGCCGCTGATTCGTGCGCCGGAGCCGCTCATCTGCACGCGAAGCATCTCCTGATCGCACTGCACGTCCGTAAGCGTTCCCGTTGCCTGCGCCAGCTCGATCGTCAGTGGCACACTCCCGGTCAATCCGGCATCCAGCAGACCGGGAACCCTGAGATTCAGCAGGTTCAGCGGCACGTTCACCTCGACCTTCGCCTGCGAGGAGTGGGCCGTCGCCCCGCTTCCCGGTCGGCCGCAGGCCATCTTCGCCGGCTCGATCAGGGTGATCGTCAGCGGTACGAGCCCATCCGTGCTGACGGTGTATGCGGGCGCTCCGGCCTGCGCCGAGGCCGCTTCGAGGGCGAGGCCGAGCAGGTCGAGCACGTTGACGTCGCCGGTGAGCGCCGCGCTCCCGGTGGTGTCCAGGGCGAGGATGTCGCCGAGGGCGAAGCCGAGGTCCTTGACGCGGCCGGATGCCGCCAGGGCGGCGACGAGGGCGTCGATCGCCACATCGGCACCGGCCGCGCCCTGCTGGTGGACGAGCTGTGCGGCGATCTCCGCGAGCCGCAGCGCGGTGACTCCGGTGTCCAGCAGTCCCTCGGGTGACACCGCACCGAGCTCGGCGGCGATATCGGCCAGCGGCACCTCGACACCGCGCAGGTCCGCCAGACCGCCCGAGCTGAGCACATCGCCGTCGATGCCGAGGACCTTTCCGAACCAGTCGGGCAGGAAGGTCGCACTCGACGTGTCGAGGGAGGCCAGCATCGCGCCCACCACGAGACACGCCTCCGGCGCGTCCCGCGTCGCGACGGCGGCCCGGGACGCTTTGCCGTTCCCGACGGCGAAGACACGGCTCACGGTCGTGCCCGAGGTCACCCGCACCGCCGTGCAGGACGTTCCGTCGGACCCCGCCACGAAGCGGCCCTCGGGGGTCAGATGACCCGCGACCGCCACCAGCTCCTCCTCGGAGCCGAGCACGCCGCCCTGCCGCCCTCTGCTCTCCCGGGCCACACTCGTCAGCACAGCATCGTCGCAGGCGGGAAGACGACGTGCCGCATCCAATGCGGCGGCATCGGCGACCGCCTGCATGTCCCGGATGGCCGAACGCTGCACTCCCAGGTCCACCGCGAAGGCGGCGATCGCCACAGTGACGACGACGATGAACACCGTCATCACGAGCACCGCCCCGCGATCCTCGTCACGTCGGGCCATCAGCTCGTCTCCACCACGGAGGTGTACTCGACCGTCGAGGGCAGGGTGATGCCCAGGCCCGGGAAGGACGGGATCAGCGGATGATCGCGATAGTCGTGGCGGATGGAGACGCTGACACAGGAGGCGTCCGAGCTCGATCCCTCACAGGTCGCGCTGGTCAGCACGCAGGTGCCGACGGTGGTGCCGTGGTGGGTCAGGCTCCCGGTCTCGGTGCACCGCACGCCATAGGACTCCAGCGAGCGGTTGACCGCGGAACGCGCGCGGTCGGTGCGATCGGCTACCGCGACGGTGGCCGGCGCGAGGGCGGCCGAGCGCGACCCCTCGCTCGCTGCCTGGGTGACGGCCTGGCGGTAGCTCAACATGTAGCCGTAGCTGATGATCCCGAAGACGAGCGCCAGCAGGATCGGCACGACGAGGGCGAACTCGACCATGGCAGCACCGCGGCTGTCGCGGCGCCCGTCGCATTGCGCGCGCGCCGGCCTCTTGCCCGACCTCGTCACTCCCACTCCTTTGCGATCGGCGCAGCGAGTCGCGACGCGCGAGCCGTCCGCGGAGCAGACCTCTCTCGCGTCCGCGGGTGCGGAGAAGCTATCACCGCGCCGAGTCCGGAGTCTGTAGTCCTCAAGGACCATGTCGTCCGGAACGGACGTCCGCCGGTCGCCGACGGAATCTGCCCTGTACGGTTCACCTGAAACCCCTCACCGTCTGGAGGCAGCTGTGTTCGCCCATCGAGTGCCACCGTGGGTGACCATCGCCGTCATCTCCTGCGGCGGTCTCGTCTCGGCGATGCAGTTCACGTTGATCATCCCGCTGATCGCCGACCTCCCCGGACTCCTCGATGTCACCACCGAGGACGCCTCCTGGCTGATCACCGCCACCATCCTCTGCTCCGCGGTGTCCACGCCCATCGTCGCCCGCATGGCCGACATGTACGGCAAACGCCGGATGCTCATGGTCGTGCTCACGATCATGGTGATCGGCTCGGTGATCTGTGCCCTCGAGGCCGGCTTCGCGATGCTCATCCTCGGCCGGGCCATGCAGGGATTCGCGGCCTCGCTGATCGCCGTGGGCATCAGCATCCTGCGCGACGAGCTGCCGAAGGAACGTGTGGGCACGGCGGTCGCCCTGATGAGCGCCACCATGGGCATCGGCTCCGGCCTCGGCCTGCCGCTGTCCGGCGTGCTCTACCAGCACCTGGGCTGGCACTCGATCTTCTGGTTCAGCGCTGTGGCCGGGCTCGTGCTCGTCATCACGATCGCCCTGTTCATCGACGAGTCCTCGGTGCGCACATCGGGTCGCTTCGACATCCTCGGCGCGATCCTCTTCTCGATCGCCATCGTCGCCCTCCTGCTCCCGCTCACGAAGGCCGGACAGTGGGGCTGGGACAGCCCTCTCGTGCTCGGACTCCTCGGCCTCTCGGCGCTCACCCTGGTGATCTGGTTCCCCACCCAGCTGCGCCGCAGCCAGCCGATGGTGGACCTGCGGATCGCCCGCCAGCGCACCGTGCTGACCACCAATATCGCCTCGCTCTTCGTCGGCTTCGCGATGTTCGCCAATATGATGCTGACGACCCAGTCGCTGCAACTGCCCGTCGCCAGCGGGGCCGGGCTCGGGCTCGACGCCGGCACAGCCGGTCTCGCGATGATCCCCATGGGCCTGGTAATGGCCGCGATGGCGCCGATCACCGGCCGCCTCCTCGATCGCATCGGCGGGCGTCTCACCCTCATCCTCGGTGCCGGGGTCATGGCCGTCGGCTACGCCGCCCGCGTGCCCTTCTCCGAATCGGTCCTCCAGGTGATCATCGGCTCGACCGTGGTCGGCGCCGGCACCGCGATCGCCTTCGCCTCATTGCCCACCCTCATCATGAGCGCCGTGCCGATCACCGAGACCGCGTCGGCCAACGGCCTCAACACCCTCGTCCGCACCCTCGGATCCTCCGTCGCGAGCGCGGGCTGCGCGGCGATCCTCGCGGCGAGCGTCGCCGAGGTCGGCGGGACCCTCCTGCCGACCCGTGCCGGCATCGATGCGGTGGCCTGGACGTCCGCCGTCATCGCCACGATCGCGGTCTTCCTCGCCCTGGCCATCCCGGCCACCCGCCCGACCACCTCCGCCGCCCGCGGCAGCGAGGCGCAGGGGCAGGAGGTCGTCGTGCGCGGCGAGGTGGTCTTCCCCGGCTCTGAACGCGAGCGCCCCTCCCTCGTGTCGGTCCTGACCCTCGATGGCGACCAGGTCGACTGGAGCCCCACCGGACCGGACCGCTGCTACTCCGTCGTCCTCCCGGGAGCGGGCACCTATGTCTTCACCGTGAACGCCCTCGGCTGGAGCCCCGCGTCCCGGGTCGTCGACTACGCCGGACACGGGGCAGGGCCGGTGCTGCGCCTCGGCGAGGAGCTGACCCTCCACGGCTGCGTCACCCACGCGGGCGAACCCTGTGGCGACGCGACCGTGGCCCTCGCCCACGGGTCCGGCGGACTCGTCCAGACCACGAGGTGCGACGAACACGGACGCTATCGCGTGCCGCTGCCCGGCGCGGGGCCCTATCTCGTGACGGCCATCCGACCGAGCAGCCGCGACGCCACAGCACGCAAGCTCGTGGTCGGCGTCGAGAGCATTCGCTTCGACATCGAGTTGGAGACCGACTCGATCGAGGCGACCTCGGACCGCTGATCCCGTCGCCCCGAAGTAAAGATAGGCTCACCTACATGGTGAACGCGATGGTGACGGGTGCGGCAGGGGCGATCGGATGCGCCGTGGTCGACGCGCTCCGGGCGGACGGCTATCGCGTCTTCGGCACGGACCTCATCGCGAGGGACGATGACGACCACCGCATCCTCGACGTCACCGACGAGAGCTCCGTCGAGGCGACGGTCTCCTCCATCGAGGAGCAGGCGGGCCCGATCGACGTCCTCGTCAACGGAGCGGGGGTGCTCAGCCACCGCCCCACCCTCGAGCTCTCGGCGGACGAGTGGCACCGCACCTTCGCGGTCAACGCCACCGGGGTGTTCGTGGTCAGCACCGCGGTCGCCCGCCGCATGGTGCCGCGCGGGCGCGGCTCGATCGTGACGATCGCGTCCAATGCCGGCCGCCTGCCCCGGCACTCGATGGCCGCCTACGGCGCCTCCAAGGCGGCGGCCGCCCTGTTCACCCAGTCCCTCGGCCTGGAGCTCGGCGCGCACGGCATCCGGTGCAATGTCGTCTCCCCCGGCACGACCCGCAGCGACATGACCGCCGGCATCCTCGCCGATACCGCCGCTGAGCAGCAGATCCTCGAGGGCGACCTCACCACCTTCAAGGCCGGCATCCCGCTCGGGCGCATCGCCGACCCCGGCGACATCGCGGCGGCAGTCGCCTGGCTCGCCTCGGACAGCGCCAGGCACGTCACGATGCAGGACCTCGTCGTCGACGGCGGCGCCAGCCAGGAGCGATGAACCGCCCCGCTCTGGTGCTGTGGTGTCCGCCCGATCCGGCGGCACGGCGGCACCCGCTGGTCGTCTCCGAGGAGCTCGACCGGGCCGCCCGGTTCCGGCTGGCGGTCGACGCCGACCGCCATCTCACCGCGCGCGTCCTGGCCCGTCGGGCCGTCGCTCAGCGGCTCGGGATCGACCCGGCCGGCGTCCGCATCGCCTCCGAGCCGGACGGCCGGCCGCTGCTGCTCGGCACCTCGGACACCCCGCTTCCCCTGCATCTGTCGATCACCCACGCCGGTGCGCACGTCGGGATCGCCGTCTCCGCCGCCCCGGTCGGACTGGACGTCCAAGACACCGCGGCGCTCAGCCACCTGCTCGACTCCGAGCTCGTCTGGACGCCGGACGAGCGCGCCGATCTCGCCGCGCTCCCCTTCTCCGAGCGCGCCTCCACGGCTGCCTCCTGGTGGACCGCCAAGGAGGCCGTGCTGAAGAGCCTCGGACGAGGCCTGCTCGACCCCGCCGAGGAGCTGGAGATCCGCCGGAGCCCCGTGCCCTGGCACAGCCTGGAGGTCGATCCCGATCACGCCGCGGCGATCGCCTCACCGGACGGAGCGAGTCGGCTCACGACCAGCGTGTGCCTCGGCGGCATCGACGATCCGATCAGGCACGACTGAGCGGCGCGCCGACATCGACGACCCGGTCGAAGGCGGCGATCGTCTCGGGCCGGTGGGCCACCACCACGACGGCTCGCCCTGCTGCCAGGCGGTCCAACGCCCGCTCCACGAGACCGGCCGATTCCGGGTCGAGGTCCGATGTCGCCTCGTCCAGCACCAGCACCGCCGCCTCGGACAGCCCGACCCGCAGCAGTCCGACGAGCTGACGCTCACCCGCCGACAGACCGCCATCGGCGGCGGTGTCCAGCCCATCGGCCAAGGCTTCCAGCCAGCCTCCGAGCCCCAGCCGGTGAGCGGCGGCCAGCAGATCGTCATCGCCCGCCTCCGGGGCGGCGAGGAGCAGCTCGTCGCGCAGGCTCCCTGCCCCGAGCTGGACCTGCTGCGGGATATAGGTGACCAGCGCGGCACGTTCCTCCGGTGCGAGCGATGACAGCTCCACACCGCCGAGCCGCACGCTGCCCCCATCGGGAGGGTAGAGGCCGGCCAGCAGCTTCGCGAGGGTCGACTTGCCGGCCCCGGTGCGTCCGACCAGGCAGACCCGGTCCCCCGGCTCCACGATCAGGTCGACCCCGTCGAGGATGACCTCCTCGCCGTAGCCGAATGTCACGGACTCCGCGACCAGCCGCCGCCCCGAGGGGCGCTGTGTCGCCGTCGGCCCGAGTGTGGTGGCCTCGAGCAGGTCGCGGGCGCGGGCCATCCCGGTCGCCGCCTCCTCGGCATCGGCGACGAGCCCGGACAGATCGGAGAAGGAGGTGAACAGCGTCCGTCCCGCCAGCACGAAGGTCACGACCACGCCGACGCTGAGCGTGCCACGGTCCACCAGCAGCGCTCCGACACCGAGGAGCGCCGCGAGGCTCAGCCCCTCGATCAGTGCCATCGCATTGACCCATCGCGAGACCACGACCGTGCGCATCTGGGCTCGCACCGCGCGCTCGCCCCGTTCGTCGAGCGAGGCCAGGAAGTGACGACGACCCGCCGGACTCGCCTGCCGCAACAGCGAGCGGGTCCGGACGATCTCGGCGACCCCGGCCATGACATCGGCCTCCGCTGCCGCCTCCGCCGCGAAGGCCGGTCCCGCGCCCGCCCGGAAGCGCCGCATCAGCCACCAACTCGCCGGACCGAAACCGAGGACCACGGCCAGCAGCAACTGCCAGGACTCGATCGAGAGCACGATCACGGCGGCGACCAGGGTCGACACCGTCGTCACCAGCTGGCCGAGCGACTCGCGGACGAAGGTCGAGAGGGCCGCGATCTCCGCCGTGCCTCGCTGCACCAGATCGCCCGCGCGGTGACGCTCGATGAACCTCAGCGGGGCGAGCAGCAGCCGCACGATCATCGTGTCACGCAGATCGCGCACGACGTACTCGCCGGCGCGCGCCAGCCACGCCTGCCCGTACCCGGTGGCGACGACCTGGACGACCGCGCAGCCGATCCCCACCGCGGCGAGGACGATCGCCGACCGTGCGTCGTCGCGCAGCGCGGCGTCGGTCACCCGGCCGACCAGCGCAGCGGTCACGATGGCCAGCGCACTGGCGATCATCGCGGCGAACAGGCCGGCGACGAGCACCCGTCCGTGCGGCCGCGCCAGCGCCCAGGTCATCCGCCCGATGGCGTGCCGGCTCGGCCGTTCGCTGAGCTCGCGCGTCATCGCGCCACCGGTGCCAGCTCGACCACCCGATCGGCCGCGCGGAGGACTCCATCGCGGTGCGTGACCACCACGATGATCCGCCCGGCCGCTTCGCGCCGCAGCATCGCGACGACGCGGGACTCCGTCAACACATCGACCGCGGATGTCACGTCATCGAGGAGGAGAACGGGTGGGTCGCCGATCACCGCCCGGGCGAGCGCGAGACGCTGGATCTGACCCCCGGAGAGACCATCGGCTCCGTCGGCGAGGTGATCATCGAGGGTGAGCTCGCCGTCGAGTCCCACATCGGCCAGCACACGCCGCAGGACCTCATCGGGCACGGGATCGCCGAGACCGAGGTTCTCCCGCACGGAACCGATCAGCGCGAGGGGTCGCTGAGGCACGAGCACAGCGCCCGGGCACGTGTCGGCGAGACGACGCAACAGGGTCGACTTGCCGCACCCGGTCGGGCCGCTGATGGCCACGATCTCGCCGCGCCGCGCATACAGGCCGGCCGGCACGTCGATGGCCAGCTCCTCGACGCGCTCGTCCGCGTCGGGCTCCGCGTCGGTCGTCGTCGACCAGACATCGGGCCCGATGACGGCGACCAGCCGATCGGCCGCGACCCGGGCCTCGAGGGTCTGGGCGATCCTCATGAGACCCACCTCGACCGCGACGCCGATCGTGCCCATCCACGTGCTGAAGGCGACGAGGCCGCCCACCGTGAGCCGGCCGTCCAGCACGGCGATCACACCCACCAGCACACCGATAGCCACGGCGATGGTCGGCACCCCGGTTCCCCAGGCCTGCCAGCGCGCGAGCCGATCGGTCGCGGCCACCGCACGCCGGCTCAGCTCCTCCGAGGCCGCTGCGTGCCGTGCCGCCAGCACCGGTCCGCCGCCGATCCCTCGGGAGGTGACCGCCGATCCGATCGCGTGCTGGACGTGGTCCGCGCGCCGGCCATGTGCCGCCGCGACTCTCTCACTCGCCGCTTCGAAACAGCGCGGATGCACGATCCCGACGATCACCAGACACGGCACCGTGGCCAGTGCGACGACCAGCAGCAACGGACTGAGCGAGAACAACCCGGGTACCAGCACCACCACGGTGGTCACGATGACCGACCAGGTCGGCAGACCGTGCACCCATACCCGCACCAGGTCGATATCGCGGCCCGAGCGCAGCATCAGATCACCGGCACCGATGTCCCCCTCGCTCGTTCCCACCACGTGATCGGCGACGACGCGCCGCAACGTCACGCCGGTGCGCCCATCGGCCAGATTGGCCCACCAGTCCCAGCAGCAGACCCCCACCACCTGCACGGCGCTCGCCGCCACGACGGCCAACGCCCACCAGGCGAGGGTGGCCCGGTCATCGGCCACGAGGCCGTCGTCGACAGCGCGTTGCAGGAAGAAGGGCAAGGCGAGGAAGCCCAGCTGACGCACCGCCCCGGCCACGATCGCCAGTGTCAGCGTGCCCGATTGCGCCCGCGCCACCTGCCGCAGGAACCGCCTGCGCTGGCGCCGCTGAGCGGTCATGTCGCCCCCGACAGCCGCCGCGCGACGATCGGGCCGAATCGCGCCCACTGGGCGGGCCGCACCAGCTCGTCGTGGCCCACGGACGCGCGATGCACCTCCACGTCGTCGCCCAGCAGATCGCCCCAGGCGACGAACGGATCTCCGTCCAGGTCCGAGGCGATGAGCAGTGTCGGCACGCTGGTACGCGGTGACACCGATGCGGACATGAGCTCGGAGGCGCTGCGGTGGGCCTCCACGATCGCCTCCACGATCGTGTCGTCGACTCGGTCGCCCAGCGCACCCTGCGAGGCACGGATAGCCGCGAGAGCCTCCACCCGATCCGTCTCCGCGTCGACCGCCGCCACGCTGGTGAGGAAGGCGCTCTGCTCATCGCGCAGTGCCGCGATATCGGCCTCGCCGAGAGCATGCCGATCACCGCCGAGGGGTCCCGGATCGATGAGCCCCAGCAGCTCGACCTCGTCGCCCTCGGAGACGAGCCGGGCGGCGATCTCATGGGCGATATTGCCGCCATAGGAGTAGCCGAGCAGCCGGTACGGGCCGTGAGGCTGCACCGACCGGATCAGGTCGAGGTAGTCGACGGCGAGCTCGCCGATGGTCGCAGCGGCACTCGTGCCACCGGACAGCTCCGGCGCCTGTAGCCCCACGGCTCCGGTGCCGGCGGGCAGGTGCGGAAGCAAGGGAGCGAACTGCCACGCGAAGCCGCCGGCCGGATGGACGCAGAACACGGTGGGATCCGAGCCCGGATCGCGCAACATCAGCAGACGCCCGAGTCCCGCCTCCGCGGCCGGCTCGCGGATCACGGCCGCGAGGGAGGCCGGGGTGGGCGAGACCATGAGCGTGCCCACCCGGACCTCGATCCCGAGCTCGTCGGAGATCGCCGCGACGACCCGCATCGCGGCGAGCGAGTGACCCCCGAGGTCGAAGAAGCCGTCGTCGCGGCTGGTCACCGCGGCACCGAGCACCTCTCCGAAGATCCGGCACAGCTCCGACTCCAGGGCGGTCCGCGGCGGCTCACGGCGCACATCGCCGCTCAGTTCGGGGAGCGCCCGGCGATCAGCCTTGCCATTGGAGGTCAACGGGATCGCGTCGACGGCACCGAGCTGACTCGGCACCGCGTAGGCGGGGAGGACCGCGGCGAGGTGCGCTCCCAGATCCTCGGGGAGCTTCCCGTCCGCCGTCACCACGTGCAGTCGCAGGACGTCGACTCCCGACTGCGTGCGATGCACCGACGCGCAGGCCCGGCGCACGGACCCGTGCTCCTCGGCCACTGCCTCGATCTCCCCGAGCTCGACGCGGAATCCACGGATCTTCAGCTGCGCGTCGTTCCGCCCGCGATACTCGATCCCGCCGTCGTGCCGCCGGGTCACCAGATCTCCCGTCCGGTACAGCCGGGACCCGTCGGCGGCGAACGGATCGGCCACGAATCGCTCCGCCGTCAGCGCCGATGCCCCGAGATAGCCCCGCGCGAGGCCATCGCCGGCCAGGTACAGCTCGCCGGTCCCGCCCGGCGGCACCTCGGCCAGCGACGTGTCGAGCACATACGCCACCGACCGGGCGATGGGCCGACCGAGCGAGGGATGTTCCGACGCGGCGAGGTCCGCGCCGAGGGCGTTGATGGTGAACTCGGTGGGCCCGTACAGGTCGTAGCCGCTGCTGCGCGGATGCTCGCGCAACCGGGTCCACAGCTCAGGCGGCACGGGTTCGCCTCCGAGCAGGACGAGTGCGGGGGCGGGATCGTCGAGCAGGCCCGCGGCCATCAGCTCGCGCCCGTAGGACGGGGTGACGTTGACGACATCGACGCCGATCGCGCGGTAATGCTCTACCAGCCGGGGCACGTCGAGACGCAGGCCCTCGTCGATGACGTGCACCTCGTGTCCGTCCATGAGCCAGAAGAACTCCTCCCACGACATGTCGAAGGAGAACGAGACCGTGTGCGCCACGACGAACCGCTCAGCACCGGCTCGCTCCAGGGCCGGTGCGAAGATCGCCGCCACATGGTTGTCGTGCATCGTCGACAACCCACGATGCGGTACGACGACCGCCTTGGGCTCACCGGTCGACCCGGACGTGTAGATGACATAGGCCGCCTGGTCCGGACGAACCGGAGCAGGCTCTGCCGCCGGTCGGGCGCCTCGCAGCGCCGCGGCGAACTCCGGGTCGGTCGAGACCAGGACCGGAGCGACATGGCCCAGGCCGGTCGTCTCGGCCAGTGACGGAGTGCTGAGCACCAGCTCGGCTCCGGCGCGACCCGCCAAGCGGCGCAGCCGCTCGGGCGGATTGGTCATGTCCAACGGCAGATAGGTGCGCCCGGCGCGGAGGGTCGCGAAGATCGCGATGACGTGGTCGACCGCGCGCGGCAAGGCGAGGGCCACGACGGACTCCGGGCCCGACGTGAGCTCGTCGATGAGCGTGGCCAGGGACGCGACGCGACGCTCCACCTCCCCCAGACTCAGCGAGACCGGTTCGCCCTCCAGGTCACGCCCGACCAGCGCGGTCACGTCCGGGGTCCGTTGCGCCGAGGCCGCGAGCCGCGCGTCCACGCTGGTCCACGGGTGCGAGTCCGGCACCGTCGTCGCCTCGCGGTTGACCCTCTCGATCACCGGGCGCTCCGCCGGGACGTCCACCCGCACCTGCGCGGCGTACTGGGCGGAGCCGAGGGTGTCGAGCGCGCGGAGATAGCGATCGAGCAGCGCCGCAGCCCGCGAGGCGTCGATCAGATCTGGCCGGAAGGCCAGGGCCACCTCGGGCTCTTCGCCGGGATTGACGGTCAGCGCGAGACTGTAGTGCGTGCCGTCGTAGGCCTCGGCCTCCTCGATGCGATGGCGGGCGAAGGTCGCGTCCTGTTCCTCCTCGTCGGCCGGGATATTGCGGAACACGTACAGCGTGTCGAACAGCGCGCTGTGCCCGGCGGCCTGGCCGATCCACCCGAGACCGAGGTGGTGCGCGCCCATCACACCGGCCTGACGACCGAGCTGCTCGCGCAGCTGGTCGGCCACCCGGGCCGCGGGGTCGATGGCGACCCGCACCGGCACGGTGTTCATCAACAGCCCGACCATCCGGTCGACGTGTTCGAGCTCGGCGGGACGGCCGGAGACCGTCGTGCCGAAGACGACATCGTCGCGTCCGGTCACGGACCGCAGCACGTGCGCCCAGGCATAGGACAGCGCGGTGCTGAGCGTGACCCCCGATCCTCGCGCGACGGATCTGAGCGCGTCCGAGGTCGCGGCGTCGAGCGTCGCCGTCACCGAGTCCGAGAGCACCGGCGGCGTCGTCAGCGAACGGGGTTCCACGAGGGTCGGCTCGTCGAGACCGCTGAGCTCGTCGCTCCAGGCGGCCATCGCCTCGTCATGGTCCTGCGCCGCGACCCAGTCCAGATAGTCGGCATAGTCGGCGGTCGGCGGCAGCCCGGCGTCGCTGACCGGCCGCGCCGGATCGGAGACGGCGATGTCGTAGAGCCTCATCAGATCCTCGAGGACGAGGGTCTGGGACCACCCGTCGGTGAGGATGTGGTGGTGCACGAGGCTGATCCGGAAGCGCGCGGGACCGAGCCGGACGAGCACCATCCGGATCAACGGCGGGTCGGACAGGTCGAAGCCCTCGGCCACCTGACGTTCCAGCAGGCCTTCGAGCCGCTCCTCCTGCGTCTGCGCGTCGAGGCCGGAGAGGTCGATCTGTTCCAGTGGCATCGGGCCGGGAGCGAGGATGACGGCGACCGGCCGGTCGAAGCCGTGGTGGGTGAATCCCGCGCGCAGGCTCTGATGGCGGCGTAACAGGGCCTCGCCGGCCGCGGCCAGTGCCTCCGGGTCGACCTCCGTGCCGAGTGTCAGCTGATGCTGGACGATGTACGGGTCGAGCTCGTCGGCCCGGCCGCCCATCTCACGGTGTACGTACAGGCCCTCCTGGAGAGGACCGAGCGGCAGCACCCGCTCCACGGAACCGAAGCTCGCGTCCAGCCGTGAACGTGTCGCGTCATCGACGTCCAGCTCGGTGGCCGGGCGATCCGCGACCGGCGCCGGGTCCGTGGCCATCACGCTGGAGAGCCGCTCGATCGTGCGATGGGCGAAGACCTCGCGCAGGCTCGCATCCCAGCCGCGCTCCCGCAGCCGTCCGATGAGGGCGATGGCCGTGATCGAGTCCAGACCGAGGGTGAACAGGTCGGCCTCGGGATCGACCTGGTCGAGACGCAGGATGTTGGCCGCCACCTCGGCGACGGCCTGCTCGGTCGGGCCGATCGGCTCGCGCCCGCTGCCCGAGGGAGTGTCGAGCAGCCCGGCGAGGGCCGCTCGATCGGCCTTGCCGTTAGCGGTAGTCGGGATCGAGTCCACGACGGTGACACGGCCGGGCTGCATCGCCGCCGGCAGCCGGTCCGCCAGATCGCGGAGGATGCTCTCTGAGGTCGTCTTCCCCGTGGCCCAGGCGACGAGCACGCCGTCGACGACATCGGCCACCGCGGACGTCACCCCCGGTGCCGCGGCGACGGCGTCGGCGATCTCTCCGGTCTCGATCCGGACACCGTGGATCTTGACCTGGTCGTCGGAGCGTCCGACGTAACGGAGCCCTCCGGCAGTCGGCGTGACGAGGTCGCCCGTGCGGTAGAGGCGCTCTCCCGTACCGAGCGGATCGGCCACGAAGCGTTCGGCCGTCAACGCCGGCCGTCCCGCATATCCCCGACCGACCTGCGTACCGCCGAGATAGAGCTCGCCGGTCGCGCCGAGGTCGACCGGACGCAACCACGGATCGAGCACCCGCAGCGTCACCCCGGGGACGGCCGTGCCGATGGGGGCACCCGGGCCATCGGCGGCCTGGACGTGGTCGGCCGCGGTGACATCGATCGCTGCTTCCGCCGGACCGTAGAGATTGTGGATCGCGGACCCGATCGTGTCATGGGCTCGGGCAGCGAGACTGGTCGACAGCGCCTCGCCGCTGCACAGCACGGCTCGCACGGTCGGCCACACCGGGCGGGGAACCAGATCGAGCAGGGCTGCCAGCATCGACGGCACGAAGTGCAGCACGGTGACGCCGTGCTCGCGCACGAGCGCGTCGATCGCCTCGGGATCGCGGTGCTCCCCCGAACGGGCGATGACGCAGGTCGAGCCGGTGACGAGAGGCAGCACGAGCTCCCAGACCGCGACATCGAAGCTCAACGGCGTCTTGTGCAGCACGACGTCGTCGGCGCCGATCCCGTAGCGCTCGGCCATCCAGGTCACCCGGTTCGCGAGCCCGTCGAGGGTGTTGACACATCCCTTGGGACGCCCGGTCGTGCCGGAGGTGAAGACGATATAGGCCGCCTCGGAAGCCGGCCGGGATACCGGCGGCGAGCCGTCGGCCTCGGCGAGGTCGTCGGTGGACAGGATCGTGGAGTGGAGGGACGACGCACGCTCCGCGTGCGCTGAGCAGGTGACGATCACGTCGATACCGGCGTCGTCGATCATGGCGGCGAGCCGGGCATCGGGCTGGTCGGGATCGAGGGGGACGAAGGTCACGCCAGCCGTGAGACAGGCGGCCACCGCCGCGACGAGATCGGCCGACCGGTCCAGCAGCAGGCCGGCGACGGGCGCCCCGAGGCCGCCCGGCACGGGGAGGGCCGCTCGCAGCGCGTCGGCGAAGGCGTGGAGCTCCGCGACCGTCCAGACCCGGCCCGCCTCCACCACCGCGGGAGCATCCGGTCGCTGCGTCCGTACCTCCCGCACCCGGGCCAGCAGATCATCTCCCGTCGCCGTCATCGGCGCGCCGACGAGCCCCTCAGGAGGTGAGGTCACCAGGTCGAGCGCGACGAGAGATGTGGCGGGATCGGCCGCGAAAGCGCGCAGCACCCGCTCCAGCTGAGCTATTGCCCATCGCCGCGGACGAGAGGCGAAGGCCGCCGGGCGGCTGGCGACCTCCAGCCGCCAGGTCTCGGTGAGCTCGGCCAGCAGCGAGAGCGGATAGTGCACCGCGTCGTCGGCACGACGATCGATGACGCGCAACGAGCCGTCGGCACTGCGCCACTCGTCGACACCGCCCGGATAGTTCTCCACCACCACCAGCGTGTCGAAGAGCGGGGCCACGCCGACCTCGGCCTGCACACCGCGCAGATCGGCGGTCGAAGCCTCCAGCAGCGCCGCACGACGCCGATGGGCCTCGCGCGCGACCTCCGCGAGCGAGGCGTCATAGGGCACCCCGAGCCGCAGCGGCAGGGTGTTCGAGACGAGCCCGAGCACGTCCTCGATGCCGGGTACGTCGAGATCACGACCCGACGTGACCGTCCCGACCACGACATCGTCGCGACCGGTCGCCGCACCCACCACGACCCCCCAGGCCGCCTGGACCACGGCGGCCGGGGTCACACCGATGCCGCGGGCCGCCTGGTCGAGCCGGGTCGTCACATCGGCATCGAGCTCGATCACCTCGGTCGTCACCTCGCCACCCGGGTCGGCGGGTGCGACCAGCGTGCCTTCGGTGACGCCACTCAGCTCGGCCAGCAGGACCGAGCGCGCGGCCCCCGGATCGGCCTCGTCGAGGTGATCCAGGTAGTCCAGATAGTCGGCGACCGGCTCCTCGATCTCATCGCCCGCCAGACGCGCCAGCAGCTCGCGCAGGAAGAGCGGGACGGACCATCCGTCGATCACCAGATGGTGGGCGGTGACGAGGAGCCACGTCGTGCCGCGCGTCGTGCGGGCCAGCAGCGCTCGCAGCAATGGCGGACGCGTCAGGTCGAAGCCCGCGTCCCACTCCTCGCGGGCGAGAGCGTCGAGATCATCGCCCACCACGGTCCGCACCGGCACCTCCGCGTGCTCCGGCACGATCTGCACCGGCTGCTCCAGCCCGGCGTGCGCGAACGCCACCGCCAGGTTCTCGTGCGCGTCCAGCAGGTCCGCCAGCGCCTCGCGGAGGGCGTCCTCGGCGACCGCGCCCTCCAGCTCGACACCGAACTGGAGCTGATAGGTGGGACGCTCGCCGGCCTCGGACTCCCACACCGAGTGGAAGAGCATCCCCTCCTGCAACGGTGTGACGGGCCAGAGATCGCGAACGGATGTCGGCGCGGTCGTGACGGTCATCGGGGTCCTCCCATGAGGCTGTCGATACGGGCGAGATCGTCGGCTCCGAGGGTGACGCGCGTGCGGCTCGATCGTGGCCGGCGCTCGCGCCGCGAGCGGTCGTCGGTCATCTCACCCGCGGCGGCGAGTACCGCGAGATCGGGGTGGGTGAAGACATCGCGTGGCGTGATCCGCAGACCCGCCTCCTTGGCCTCGGCCACCAGCCGGATCGAGGTGATGCTGTCCCCGCCGAGCTCGAAGAAGGCATCCTCGGGACTCACGGACGCCACTCCGAGCACCGCGGCGACCGCTGCACAGACGATCTCCTCGGCCCGACCCGATGGCGGCCGGCCGGCGGAGGCAACGACGGGTTCGGGCAGGCGCTGGCGGTCGACCTTGCCGTTGAGCGTCAGCGGCAGGTCGTCGAGCACCGTGATGTGCTGCGGGACCAGATGCGCGGGGATGGCTGTCCCCAGGTGCGCCTTCAGCTGTGCTGGATCCAGCCGGGCATCGGCATCCGCGACGACGTAGCCGAGGAGTCGTCCGGTGCCGGTGTCATCGGTACGCACGACGGCCGCGGCGGAATCGACCCCGGGCAGGCGCGAGAGATGGGTCTCGATCTCCCCCAGTTCGATCCGGTGACCGAGCACCTTGACCTGATCGTCGACACGGCGGATGAAGTGCAGGTGGCCCTGCGCATCGCGTCGCACGAGGTCGCCGGTGCGGTACATCCGCTCCCCCGGCCGGCCACCCGGCCGTGCCACGAAGCGCTCGGCCGTCAGGGCGAAACGCCGGTGATATCCACGGGCGAGCTGCGCCCCCGCCAGATACAGCTCACCGGGCACGTCATCGGGCACGGGCCGCAGCAGATCGTCCAGCACGAGGACGCCGACATCCAGATAGGGGCGTCCGATCGTGACCGGCTCGCCCGCGCCGAGGGCGGCGGCGACATCGCAGCTGGTGGCCCAGACGGTCGCCTCGGTGGGCCCGTACTCGTTGATCACCGCGGCACAATGGCGGGCCATCGCCTCGGCGAGGTCCGGCGGCAGCGCTTCGCCGCCCACCAGAGCGGTGACCTCCGCGAAGGCCTCGGGGTGCGCCTCCAGCACCGGCCGCCACAGGGACGGCGTCGCCTGCAGATGCGTGCCGTGGTGGCGCCGCACGAGCCCGACGAGCAGCTCGGGGTCACGGACCTCCTCGGCATCCGCGAGCACCACCGCCGCGCCGCTGACCAGCGGCACGAAGATCTCCAGCACCGCGATGTCGAAGCTGATCGTGGTGACCGCGACGAATCGATCGGCGGGCGTCAGTGCCAGATCGGTCGCCACGTGGTCCACGAAGGCGCTCATCGCGGCGTAGTCGATCACGACCCCCTTCGGTCGGCCAGTCGATCCCGAGGTGTAGATCGTGTAGGCGCCACGGGCATCCGAGGGCACGTCCAGTGTCGCGAGCGCGGACGGGAGGTCCAGCGGATCATCGAGATCGGTCACGTCCAGCTCCTCGCGACCGGCGCCGATACCGGCCGTCTCCGCCGTCACGAGCACGAGCCGAGGGGTGGCGTCGTCGAGCATGTCGGCGATCCGCTCGGCCGGATAGCGGTCGTCCACGGGCAGATAGGTGCCGCCGGCACCAAGCACCCCGAGGAGGGCGACCACGAGCTCTTTCCCGCGGGGAACCGCGACCGCGACGGTGTCGTCCGGGCCCACTCCCCGTTCCCGTAAGCGGGTGGCCAGGGCCGCGGCCCGACCCGCGAGGGTCGCATAGTCCACCTCGACCCCGCCGGACACCAGCGCGACGGCCCGGGGCGTCGCGCGGGTCTGCTCGACGATCCGGGTCATGACGCCGGCAGGCGCCGACGGACGACGGACGTGATCATCGACGACACGTCCGCGCTCCTCGTCCAGCAGCAGATCGAGCTCGGCCAGCGGCGTGTCGGGACGGGCGAGGACGCGGCGCAACCAGGCCAGCAGTCTGCGCCCGATCACCTCGGCCGTCTCCCGGTCGAACAGGTCCGCGGCGGCGGTGAGCCGCAGCGACGGAGGACCCGATGGTGGCTCGACCAGCCGCACGGCGAGGTCCAGTCTCGCCGTCTCGGTCTCGGTGCCGACCGCGACGACCTCGGCCCCCGGCAGCCGAAGCGCGGTGCCGCCGCCGTCCTCGTGCGAGACCATGACCTGGAAGACCGGGTGACGCGACCACGATCGCGGCGGTGCGACGATCTCGACGATCCGCTCGAAGGCCAGGTCAGCGTGGTCGACGGCGGCCAGGACCGCCTCCCGGGTACGGGCGGCATGCCGGCAGAAGTCGTCACTCCCGCTCACATCGAGCCGCACGGGCACGGTGTCGAGCAGATAGCCGACCGTCCGGGCCGAGGCGGGATCGTCGCGCCTGGCCACCGGCATGCCGAGACACACGTCCGGCCCGGCCCCGATGCCCCGCAGCAACGTGGCGACGGCCGTCTGCAGGACCATGAGCGGGCTGATGCCCTGGCGTGCGGTCAACGCCTCGAGATCACGCCGCACCGCATCGTCCAGTGGCAGAGTCACGGCATGCGCGGTGTAGCTCGGCTGCTCGGAGCGGGGCCGGTCGGCCGGTAGATCGATCTCGGCGGCGAGGCCGTCGAGGGTCCCGCGCCAGAACTCCTCGTGCCGGGACGCCACGGGAGCCGGGTCGGTGACCTCGAGATGTCCGGCGACGTGCTGGGCCGCGTCGGGCAGCGCGGTGAGCCGGCCCCCGGCCATGAGCGTGGTGAGCTCCTCGGCGAGCACGCCGACCGACCAGTCGTCCAGCAGCGCGTGGTGTGCGCACAGCACGAGGGCGTGCTCGGTGTCCGAGGAGCTCAGCAGGCTGAGTCGCACCGGCGTGCTGGCGAAGACGTCGAAGGACTCGCTCTCGGCCACGGCGATCGCACCGGTCAGATCGTCGACGGCACGGACCGTGAGCGCCGGCCCGTCGCCGATGGGCGCGATCACGGAGGTGAATCCGCCGTCGCGGCGCCCGAATCGCGTGCGCAGGGTCGCGTGCCGGTCGACGAGCACCGTCCACGCCGCCGCGAGCGCCTCGGTGTCCACGGGGCCGAGCACTCGGTGAACGACCGGGACATTCCAGGTGGGCGCGGGGCCCTCGACATCCGCCAAGAACAGCAGACGCCGCTGGGCATCGCTGACCCCTGTCGTGCCACCTTCGGTCACCAGCCGGTGCACCCGCTCCTCGTCGGCGGGCGCGTCCTCGGACTCGAACGGACGAGCCGACGCGGCGATGCGGTCCAGCCGTCGCTCGGCGAAGACCTCGCGCACGCCGAGCGAATACCCGGCCGAGCGCATCGACGCGAGCACCCGCAGCGCCGTGAGCGAGTGTCCCCCGAGGGCGAAGAAGTCGTCGTCCATCGACGGATCGGCGACGCCCAGCACATCGCGGACCGCGCTGGCGATCGCCTGCTCGGGGCCGGTGCGGGGTCGCACCACGGGCCGCTCGACCGAGACGGGCACCAGATCGATCGACCGCAGTCGGGCGGTATCGATCTTGTCGCTGATCGTGCGCGGGAAGCTGTCGAGCACCACGACCGCGGCGGGCACCAGCGGATGGGGCGCATGCTCGGCGACGTGTGCGCGCACCTGCTCGGGAAGGGACCCGGGGTCCGCGTCCGCGCTGGGCGTCACGAAGGCCAGCAGCCGCTCAGCCGTCGCGCCGGGAGGATCGGCGATCACCACGGCGGTGTCGACTCCCGGAACGGCATCGACCAGAGCGGTCGCCTCGGCGAGCTCGATGCGATGACCGCCGATCTTGATCTGGTCGTCGGCACGGCCGACGAACTCGATGAGCCCGTCGGCGCGGCGGCGCACGACATCGCCCGTGCGGTACATCCGGCGGCCCGCTGTCCACGGGTCGGCGACGAAGCGCTCGGCCGTCAGACCGGGTCGGTCCAAGTATCCGCGGGCCAGCTGATCGCCCCCGAGGTACAGCTCCCCCTCGACCCCGGCATCGACCGGGCGCAGGAAGGCGTCGAGGATCCGCGCGTCCACCGCCGCGACCGGTGTGCCGACGACCGGCCGCTCGGCGTCGGCCAGGTCGGCGCCGAGCGCGTCGACGGTGGATTCGGTGGGCCCGTACAGGTTGACCACCGCGGCCTGCCGCGCGCGCAGCCGCGACCACGTGCCCGGGGGCACCGCCTCGCCGCCGAGGTAGAGCAGGCTGAGTCCTGCGGGGTCGTCGAGCAGCCCCAGGTCGGCGAGCTGGTCGCCGAGGATCGGCGCCACGTCCGCGACGTCGACCTCATGCTGGCGGGCGAGTTCGGCGATCGCGACGGGATCGCGGCGTTCGTCGCTGTCGGCGAGTACGAGCGTGTGCCCGGCGAAGAGCCAGTGCAGCTGGCCGAGCGAGGTGTCGAAGGCGAGCGAGGCGGAGAACAGTGCGTGCACGCGATCGCGCCCTCGCCGTTCGGCCACCGTCGGAAGCACCTCGCGCTCGCGCTGCTCGCGGAGTCCCTGGAAGTGACGTGCCATCGAGCCCCGCTCGATGACGACCCCCTTGGGCCGCCCGGTCGAGCCGGACGTGTAGATGACATAGGCCGTCGAGGACGAGGGCACCGGAACGACGTTGAGGGCTGCGTCCCGAGCCTCCTCGGGTACCGGGATCACCGCCACGTCGTCCTGTTCCTGGCTCCGGTCGCCGATGATCACCCTCGGTCGCGCGTCGGCGACGATCTCGCGGCGGCGCTGCTCCGGATGCTCCGGGTCCAACGGCAGGTAGGCGTGTCCCCCGGCGAGCGCGGCCAGTACGGCGACGATCAGATCGGGCGTACGTGGCAGCGCGATGCCGACCAGGTCGCCGGGGCGCGCCCCTGCCTCCGCCAGCGCCACGCGCAGCGCCTCGGCGCGTGCCGCGAGACGCCCGAAGGTCACCGACTCGGAGGCGGTGAGCACCGCCGGCTCGTCCGCGCGTCGTTGCGCGCTCTCGGCGAAGGAGCGCACCGAATCGATCTCCCGAGGCACACGAGGGCCGGCGATCCGCGCGTCCGCGAAGGGCGAGGCCGTCGCCCCGACCGGGTGATCGGGGTGGTCGGCGATCTGCGCAAGCGCCGTGACGAGGTCGTCGATCAGCCGCTCGCGCACCGGGGCCGGGACACGCGCCGGATCGATGTCGAGGGTCAGTCGGATGCCATCGCCGGGCAACGCGGTCAGGGTAACCGGGTAATGCGTCCCGCCCGCATTGTCGATCCCCAGCACACGGACCCCCGGGGTCGAGGAGGCGATCTCGGGGTAGTTCTCCACCACCACCAGCGTGTCGAAGAGTGCCGGCACCCCGATCGCGTCGCTGATCTCCGCGAGACTCGTGCGCTCGACCTCGCCGAGCTCGGCACGCTCCAGACCGAGCGAGGCGATGGTGTCGCGCCAGCATCGGTCTCCGCGCAGCGCGACCCGCACGGGCAAGGTCTGGCTGAGCAGGCCAACGGCCTCGTCGATACCGGGGAGATCGGCCGAACGACCGGCCACCGTGGTACCGAACACGACGTCGGTGCTCCCCAGCGCCCGTCCGAGGGCATAGCCCCACGCGGCGTTCAACGCGCTGCTGAGGGTCAGGCCTTCTACCCGCAATGAGGCGGCGAGCCGGTCCGCGAGATCATGCGGAAGCTCGACATCGACCGTCGCGGGATCACCCGGCGTCGTATCGGGAGCGATGAGCGAACCGGTGGTGATCCCCTCCAGGTGGGCCGCCCAGGCCGAACGGGCGAGGTCGAGGTCGTCGCGACCGAGGACCTCGAGGTACCGGCGCATCCCGGACCAGCCGGATCCTGGCGTGGCGGGTTCCTCCCCGGCGTAGGCCGAGAGGAGATCGCGGATCAGCAGCGGCGTCGACCATCCGTCGGCGACGAGGTGGTGTGCGCCGATCAGCACGTCGACGCCCGCATCGGTGGGTTCCAGCGTCCACCGCGTCAGGGGCCCGGTGCCGACCTCGAACGGTGCCGCCAGCCCGGCGCGATCGACGATGGCGACCCGCGGCCGGCGCGGCACCAGCTGCGCGGGCCGGGCGAATCGATCGGCGACGATCCGGGCATCGAGCTGGGGGTGCCGGGCGACCACGGCGGCGACGGCCGCCCGCAGTCGCTCGAGGTCGATATCGCCGCCGAGGTGGACCGTGGTGAGCGTCGCGTACCGGTCATCGTGTCCCGCGTCGAGGGCGTGGAACAGCAGCCCCTCCGCCAACGGCGGCAAGGGCGCGATGTCCAGGAGAGCCCCGTGCTCGACCTCCACCGCGTCGATCGTCGCCTGATCGAGACCGGGCAGCGTGCAGGCGGCCGGAACGAGGCTCCTAACCGTCTCATCGCGCGCGGGCACCAGACGGGCCAGCTCGTCGATCGCGGTCGCGAAGGCCCTCTGCAGGGAGTCGCGATGCCCGGACAGGCTGCCGGCGATGGTCCACTCGATCGCCAGCCGGTCCTGGCGCGTGACGAAGACATTGAGTTCGATGCCGTGGGCGAGCGCGAAACCGTCCGGGACCGCGGCGGCGAAGGCCGTGTCACCGACGAGCAGCCCCGTGTCGTCGCCGAACCGTCCGAGGTAGTTGACCAGCACGCGTGGCTGTTGCCGGGTGCACCGTCCGCGCCCCTCGCCGGGCACCTCGAGCCGTGCCTGCTGGGTGGCCTTGAGCACTCCCCCGGCGTCGTCACGGCCCGGTGCGAGCCGCACAGCGACCGCGAACTCCTCGGTCAGCCAGCCGACGGTCGAGGACACGTCATGGCTGGGAACGACCGGCTCACGCCCGACGCTCTCCCAGGTGAGCAGCAGCTCCCGAGGATCGGACCGGTCCAAGCCGAGATGACGATCGACCGCGAGCGACGCCGCCGCCGCGAGCACCACGTCCGGACGGGTCTCGTAGCTGTCCGGCAGCCCGCGCAGCACCGCCGCGCTGGTCTCCGCATCGAACAGCACCGTCTCACGGAGCGCTCCGCCGGCAGTGTCCTTCGACGAGGGTGCGAGCGCCGCGCCGAGATCCTCCACCGGCGGCAGCTCGGGGACCGGCGGGCGAGCGTCGAGGGCCTCGAGATGCGCGCGCCACGAGGTCGCCGTCAGCGGCGGGAGCACGCGCTCCTCGAGCAGTGCAGCCAAGTCGGCGAGCAGGACCCGCCAGGAGACGGCATCGATCGCGAGATGGTGGACGGCCAGGACGAGCCGATCGGCCGCGGGCCGTCCGGCGGCGAGCACGCGCCCGGCCCGCGGGTCAAGGGTGCCCAGCAGCCGCTCCAGCAGGAGATCGCGATCGTCTCCGGAGTGGATCGGCACGGTGACCCGCTCGGCCGGAGGGAACTCCAGGGCATCGCCGTCGAGGCGCACTCGCAGCGCGGCATGTCGTTCGACGAGCACACCGAGCATCGCGGACAGCCCGGCGTCCTCGATCCCGGCCGGCACCCGCACGACGGTGTGCTGGGCGTAGCGTTCCAGGTGATCGCCCGCGAGCGCGAGCGTCGCGGCGGCGACGTCGCTGAGCGGCGCTCGCCCCACCGGGTCGTCGAGGACAGCTTCCGCAACCTCGACGGGCACCAGTTCCGGCGCGAGATCGCGGGCCGTGCGAGCACGGAACAGATCGCGCGGCCGGGTCTGCCAGCCCACCGCGCGGAGCCGTGCGGCGACCGCGATGGCGCTGATGCTGTCGCCGCCGATGGTGAAGAAGTCGTCCAGCACCGACACTTCGGCGACCTCCAGGGCCTCCGCCATCGCGGTCACGACGGCGGCTTCGCGCGCGTCGGCGGCGTGGACGTGCTCGGTCGAGCCCACCGTCGGTTCGGGAAGCGCCCGTGTGTCGATCTTGCCTTGGACCGTCCGGGCGAATCGGTCGACCACCATGACCACCGCGGGCACCAGGTGAGCGGGCACCTGCGCCGCCAGGGCGCTGCGCAGCCGAGTGGCGTCGGCCCCGGGAGCGACCGCCCAGGCGACCAGCCGGGCGGGGTCGCCATGGGCTGCCGCATGGGCCTGGTGCACACCGGGCAGTGACTCCAGAGCGCCGATGACCTCCCCCAGCTCGATGCGGTGGCCGCGGATCTTCACCTGATCGTCGAGGCGGCCGAGGTAGCTGATGGAGCCGTCGCACTCGGCACGGACGAGGTCGCCGGTGCGGTACATCCGCTCCCCGGCTCGGCCCTCGGGATCGGCCACGAAGCGCTCGGCCGTGAGCCCAGGACGATCCGCGTACCCCCGGGCGAGATGCGGCCCGGCGAGATAGAGCTCGCCCACGGAGCCCTGGGGCACGGGTCGCAGGGCGGTGTCGAGGATGCGTGCCGACGTGCCGTCCAGCGGATGCCCGATCATCGGACGATCGCCCGTGACCGCCGCGCCGAGGGCATCGACCGTGGCCTCCGTCGGGCCGTAGAAGTTGTGGGAGCGCATCGGGGATCCCGCCAGCCGGCGCCAGAGCCCCTCGGTCGCGGCCTCTCCGCCGATCAGGAACAAGCGGGGCATGTGCGCGACGTCGAGCAGCCCCTCGGCCAGCAGCGCGACCGCCATCGACGGCGTCACGTCGAGCGTGTCGATGCGGTCGCGATCGATCGCCCGGACCAGTTCGTGTGCGTCGCGGCGGTCGTCCTCGTCGTACACGACGAGCTCGTGCCCGTGCAGCAGCCACACCAGCTGCTCCCAGGAGGAGTCGAAGGAGAACGACGCCGTATGGGCGGCGCGCAGCCGGCGGCCTGCCTGGGCCGCCACCTCGGCGAAGAGGCCCTCACCGTGATGGGTCGAGAAGAAGGCGAGGGCCGCGCGGGAGACCATGACGCCCTTCGGGCGACCGGTCGAGCCGGAGGTGTGCACGATATAGGCCAGCGATCCCGGGTGTCGCTCACCGGAGACGGTGACCGGGACGGCTCCTTCCAGCCGGTGGTCGTCGACCGTCAGCGCCCGCGGATCGGCGGCGCGTCGATGGCCCCCGTGCACCACCAGCGCGACCGGATCGGTGTCGGCGATGAGCGCGTCGATGCGCTCGTCGGGGTACTCCAGGTCGAGCGGCACGAACGCGGCCCCTGTCTCGAGGGTCGCGAGGATCGCTGTGACGACGTCGACACCGCGCCTCAGGGCGATCGCCACTCGTCGCTCGGGGCCTGCCCCGGCACCGCGCAGCACCTCGGCCCAGGACCGCACCCGCTCCCCCAGCTCGGCGAAGGTGACGGTCTCGTCGCCGCTTCTCACTGCGATGGCTGTGCCGTGCTCGACCACCGTGCGCGAGAAACGCTCTGACACGTCGACAGGAACGACCTGCCGTGCGGGAACCTCCTCCCCCAGGGCCGATGCCAGCGAGACCTGGCCCGTGGGGCGCTCCGGGTCCGCCAGGGCGCCCGTCAGGAAGGTGGCGAATGCCTCGACATGGCGGTCCAGGTCGTGCTCGTCGTGGAGATCCGGATTCGCCTCGAAGGTCAGCTGCACGCCGCCGCCAGGCGCCGGCACCACGACGAGATCGAGGTCATCGACGGGTCCGGTCTCCAGGGCGTGCAGCCGGCCCGTCGCGGTGCCCAGATCGAGTTCCTCGACGAAGGGCTTGATGTTGACGGCGGGTCCGCGCAGCAGCTCGCCGTCGCCCAGCGCCGGTCCCCGCAAGCGCTGGTGGCGACGGACGTGCGACAGCGCCCGGGCGGTCTGGAGCGCGAGCTCGTGCAGGCTCTTCGTGGGCGGCACGACGAGGCGCAACGGCACCACATTGACCGACATCGACGGCGTCCGGAGCGCCTCACCCTCGGTGCGGGCGGACACCGGAAGCGCCAGGACGACGTCATCGCTGCCGATGCTCCGGCCCGCCCACGCGGCATAGGCGGCGACCAGCACATCGGCCCAGGTGACGCGCCGGTCCTCCGCGGTGAGGGCGACGAGGCGGTCGCGGACATCGTCGGGGAGGCTCAGTCCCCGTCGCAGCGGCCTCCGTGCAGCCGGTGATGTTCGTCCCGTCAACGGAGTGGGCGAGGCACCCTCGAGGGTCTCGGCGAACCAGGCTGCCGCCTCCTCAGCCTTCGGCGACCGCGCCCAGGCGGCCTCCTCGGCCCACAGCGTCTCGACGGAACCGAAGGAGTCGCCGGTCCCGGCTCCGCGATAGCGGCGTGCGACCCGCCGGGTGATCGCCGCGACCGACCATCCGTCCACTCGGGCGTGGTGGTAACGCTGATACCACCAGATCAGGTCGTCGGCGATCCGCCACAGCACCTGCGCATCGCCGAAGGACCCGTCGTCGACCGCGAGATCCGCGTCGACCCAGGCTCGCGCGGTCGCCTGGGGATCGGTCTCGGAGCGGACATCGCGGACCTCGACCCGATGCTGTGGCTCCTCCTCCTGCTGGCACCAGCCGTCGGCGTCCTCGCCGATCCGCCAGCTGAGCGCCCGTACCTCGGCGAGGGTCTGCTCGACGGCCTCGGCGAAGGCGGCGATGTCGACCTCCCCGGTGATCTCCACCAGGTCGGCCACGCGGAAGGTCGGGGCCGTGGGGTCGAGCAGCCACGCATCGACGATGCTGCGCTGGGCGTCACTGAGCGGGGCTCGGCGGGTCATACAGGTCAGTCCTCGTCTTCGTCGTCGTCCAGATGCTCGTGGGTGTCGGCCAGGCCGCGCTTCCAGTAACCGGTGATCGAGCTGTGCTCCTTGCCGAGCCCGAGATCATCGCGCACCCAGCGGCGCAGCGGCTTGATCGATCCGGCCTCTCCGGCGAGCCAGACGAAGGGATCGGCATCCGCCGGGATGGGCAGAGCCCGGACGGCGTCGGCGAGCTCGGTGCCACCACCGTCTCCGGTGTGCAGCCAGATCACGTCGACCTGCGGAGGGCTGTCGAGCGGCACCTGGGAGCCCGGCTCCGGGACCTCGATGACGGCCCATCCCCGAACATCGCGCGGCGCCTCCTCGAGCCAGCGCGCGATCGCCGGGAGCGCGGTCTCGTCACCGGCGAGCACATAGTGCGAATAGTCCGCCGGCACGTGGTATCCCCCCGGCGGTCCGGCGATGTGCACCGGATCCCCGGGCTTCACCTCGCGTACCCAGTCGGCCGCCAGTCCGCCGGGATGGGCGACGAAGTCGATATCGACCTCGCCGTCCCCGGGCCGGTGAGCGCGGATCGTGTACTCCCGGCTCGTCGGGAAGGGGCGCGGCCACTCCAGCTCGTCGCCGTCCGGACGGGGCAGCCGCAGCTCGCCGGTGTCGGGATCGGGGAAGATGAGCTTGACGTGCTCGTCGAAGACCGCGCTCTCGAAGCCCTCGGCTCCCGGACCGCCCACGGTGAGGCGGATCGAGGTCGAGGAGATCCAGGCCGTGCGCAGCACCTCGGCGGTGCGGATGCGCACCGGGAAGTCGACATAGCTGACCGGTGACCCCATCAGGCCTCCGCCGCCAATGCCTCGCGCAGACTCCGCGGCCGCAGGTCGGTCCACTCGCGCTCGATGTACTCCAGGCAGCTCGCGCGGTCGGTCTCGGCCAGCACGACCGTCCATCCGGCGGGGACCGCCGCGAACACCGGCCACAGCGAGTGCTGGCCCTCGTCGTTCACCAGCACGCTGAAGGTGCCGTTCTCGTCATCGAAGGGGTTCGTGGTCATGCGCTCCTCCTGGAGGGGTCGGGGATGGTGGCGAGCCGGGCCACGAGGGCCACCAGCTCGTGGGGGTTCTGGGCGAGCACGTCGTGTCCGCCCGGCCAGATGTGGACCTGCCGTACCGTGCTGCCCTCAACGGCCGCCCACGGAGCGGTCGGCACGAGCTGGTCCTCCTCGCCGAGCACCACGTGGACCTCGGCCTCGAGACCGGCCAGGTCTCCGGCCAGGTCGGTCTGCTCGGCGAGCTGGAGATGGACGCCGGTCGAGCCCGGAACGAGCTCGGCTGCGAGTCGCACCAGGTCGGCGGCGTCGTCGCGGTGAAGCGTCGCGAGCCAGCTCGGCGAGGTCGTGCTGAGCACGAGATGCTCCGCGAGTGCGGTGCGGTCGATCGTGTAGAGGCGCCTCCACAGCCGCGTCGTCAGCCACAGACGGGAGTCGGTCGACCAGGGCGCGGCGACCACTACGACCCGATGCGCGAGCTGCGGATGGCGCAGAGCCGTCCGCGCGATGACGGAGGCCCCGAGCGAGTGGCCGAGCAGCAGGACCGGACCGTCCACGCGCGAGACCACCGTCGCCGCGAGCGCGTCGGCCACGGCATCGAGGGTCCACCCGTCCGCAGGCCCGTCCTCCTCGCCGGGCAGATCGACCGCGAGCACCCGGTGTCCGCGAGCGAGCGCGGGGAGGGACGCGGCGAACGTGGTCGCCGCGGTCGCGCCGGCACCGTGGACGAGTACGACGGCGGGCCCCTCGCCGCGGTCGATCACCTCGAGGGACGCGGTCATGCGTCCGCCCGCGCCCGCTCGAGTGCGGTGGCGAACCCTCGCAGCGTGGGATCGGCCGACACCTCCTCGAGCTCGACGACCGTGCCGGCGGCACGCAGATCGGTGAGCAGGCTCATCAGCCGGATGGAGTCCAGACCGACATCGCGCAGGTCCTCGTCCGCTCCGAGGTCGGCGACATCGTCGATGACGACGGCCGCCACGAGGTCGCGCGCCTCGGCGATGGTGAGGGAGTCAGGCATGGGAACGCTCCTGGGCCAGTGAGGTGCGGGTCCGGGGATGACGGCTCAGATGCGCCGTGAGGATCGAGTCGGCGATCTCCCCGGCGCGTACGGCGACGACCGAGAGCAGCGACGTGCCGAATCCGTGGAGATGCTCGGTCTGGCCGGCGAGGTAGAGACCTCCCGGGCCGCCCACACGCAACCGCGCGCGGCTGTCGCGGTCGACCTCGAGCCGTCCCTGTTCGTCGCGGACCAGCAACCGGTCCGCGTTCCCGAGCAGCTGGCCGGCGTCGAAGGTCCGGTAGCCCGTGGCCAGCACCACGGCATCGGCGTCGAGCCTCGTCGCGCCTCCCGTCAGCTCATGGGCGATCTCGACCTGGACCCGATCGCCGTGCTCGACGGCGGAGGACATGCGGCTCATGCGGTGGAAGTGGAGCCGTTCTCGCCCCAGCCAGCGGTCGCGGTACATCGTGTCGAAGAGATCGTCGATCAGCTCGGGATTGGCGCTCCCGTTGTTCGCATTGCGGTGCAGGCTGTCCATGCGGTCGCGCACGGCGGGAGGGGCGTCGAAGAAGTCGTCGACCGCGGAGGGATCGAAGATCCGGTTGACCAGCGGTCCTTGCTCCGACGGGGCGATGCCGTAGCGCGAGCTCACCAGGTGCACGCGGGCGCCGGCGAATCTCCGATAGAGGTCGACCGCCACCTCGGCCGCACTCTGGCCCGAGCCGACGACGACGATGTCCACCGCATCGGTGACGGTGCCGACCCGAGCGAGATGGTGGTGCGAGTGCCATACCCGCGTGCCCGTCGTCATCCCCTCGGGCAGCCGCGGTACGAGACCCGCCGCGACGACGACCTGCCGTGCGAGCACCGTGCTGTGCCCTTCCGGTCCCGCGAAATCGACCTCGAAATGGTCCAACTCCTCCCCGGAGAGAACGGGGCGCACGGCGCGCACCTCGGTGCCGGTGCGCACGTAGCCGGAGAGCTGTGCCGCCACCCAGCGCAGGTATGCGGCGAACTCGATCCGCAACGGCACCATCGACCCGCGGTTGGTGAAGTCGACGAGCCGATCGGCGCTCTTGAGGAAATTGACAAAGGTGTACGGCGACTGGGGGTTGCGGAAGGTCGCGAGGTCCTTGAGGAAGGAGATCTGCATGCTCGCGTCGTCGAAGAGCATGTCGGGATGCCATTCGGGGACGTCGCGCCGCTCGGCGAAGGCCATCGACACCCGGCAGTGCTCCGCGGCGGAGGCGTTGTACTCGTCGAGGGCGATCGCGAGGGCCATGTTGGCGGGGCCGAAACCGATGCCGAACACGTCGAGCGGCTCGTCGGCCGCGGTGGTGGAGGAGGTCATGCGGGGTCCTGTCGGGTCAGAGTGCGACGGTCGACCTTGCCGACTCCCGTCGCGGGGAGCCGGTCGGTCAGGACGATCTCGTCGGGCAGTTTGAAGGCGGCGAGCCCGCTGGAGCGCAGGTGCCGTCGCAGGTCGGCCGGGCGGACGGGGCCAGCATGGTCACGGAGGACGACGTGCGCTCGGATGCGCTCTCCGACGAGGTCGTCCGGTGCCCCCGTCACGGCGACATCGTGCACGGACGGGTGCCGCAGCAGGTGCTCCTCGACCTCGGCGGGGGCGATCTTCTCCCCGGCCCGGTTGATCTGGTCCTTGGAGCGTCCGACGACCACGAGGTAGCCGTCGGCCCGCTCGACCACGACATCGCCCGTGCGGTAGAAGCCGTCGGCGGTGAAGGCCCGGGCGTTGTGCTCCGGAGCCCGGTAGTAGCCGCGGATCGTGTAGGGACCGCGGGTGAGGAGGTGCCCTGGCGTGCCCGGCGGCAGCGAGACATCGTCATCGTCGACGACCCGCACCTCGTCATAGGGGCTGATGCGCAGTCCCTGGGTGGTGGTGATCGTCTCGAGGTCGTCGTCGAGCCGGGTGTAGTTCACGAGTCCCTCGGCCATGCCGAAGACCTGTTGCAGCGTGCATCCCCACTCGGGGGCGACCCGGCGGGCGACGGCATCGGCGAGGCGTGCTCCTCCCACCTGCAGCACGCGCAGCGAGCTGAGATCCGCGGTACGCGCCTCGGCGCTGTTGAGCCAGGCGACCGCGAGGGCCGGCACGGCGGGCAGGATCGTGGCACGTTCGATCTCGACCAGGCGCAGCACGGTGGCCGCCGAGGGGTCGGCCGCCAGAACGATCGTTCCCCGCGCGGCGATCGCCCCGAGGATGCCCGGGGAGCTCATCGCGAAGTTGTGCGCGACGGGCAACGCGATGAGCAGCACCGAGGTCTCGTCGAGATCGCAGATCCGTGCGCTCTCGCGGACGGAGAACAGGTAGTCGTCGTGCGTGCGAGGGATGAGCTTGGGAGTGCCGGTCGTGCCTCCCGAGAGCTGCAGGAAGGCCACATCGCCGGGGTGCGCCGCCCGCCTCGGTGCGGTGGCGCCGACACCGGCGGCCTCGATCTCGGCCAGGTCGACGAGGCCGGGCGGCAAAGGTCCGACCGGTGCGTGGATCGCGGTCAGCCGGAGTTCCAGGTCATCGGCCAGGGCTGCCGCCGCCCGCAGGCGATCGTCTCCGGCATGTGTGCCGCCGGTGACATAACCCACCGCCTCGGCGTGCCGGCAGAAGTGCTCGATCTCCACCCGGCCGTGCGCCGGAAGCGCGAAGACCGGGAGCGCCCCGAGCCGCCAGAGTGCGAACACGGTCACGACGAAGGCCGCGACATTGGGCAGCTGTATCACCACGCGGTCGCCGCGCTCGATGCCCCGTCCGGCGAGTCCGACGGCGAGGGCGTCGACGCGCGCGTCGAGTCCGGCGTAGTCGAGTCGAGCGTCCTCGGCGACGACCGCGAGACCCTCAGGACGCGCGGCCACGGCATCGCGCAGCAGCTCGTCCAGGGTGGCCCCGGTCCACAGGCCGAGCTCGCGGTAGCGTTCGGCGGCGTCCTCGGGGTAGGCAACCCAGCCCGGCAGCGGCCACGGCGCGGGCGTGTCGGCGACCGCGCTCATGCACCGCTCACCGCCAGGGTGTCCGCGGCCGGGACGGTCTCCACGTCACCGCTGACGGCCCGGAGCGAGCGTAGGAAGGTCTGCAGCTTGGTGGCCGTCTCGGCGTGCTCGCCGGCGGCCGTCGAGTCCGCCACGACGCCGGCGCCCGCGTGCACGCGGACCTCGTCGTCTCGCACCAGGCCGCAGCGCAGCGACAGCACCCATTCGCCATTGCCCTCGGCGTCCATCCAGCCGACCAGTCCGGCGAAGAAACCACGGTCGGTCGCTTCGAGCTCACGGATGAGCCGGCTCGCGGCGATACCGGGGAATCCGCAGACCGCCGGGGTCGGATGGAGCGCATAGGCCGCGTCGAGCGCGGTGACACCCGGCCGCAGGCGGCCGGACAGTGTCGTACTGAGATGCCACAGCTGCTCGGTCGCCGAGAGCGACGGGCGGGCGGGGACCTCGAGGGCGCTGGTCAAAGGACCGAGCGCGGCGTCGACTCGTTCGACCACGATGCCGTGCTCGTGCAGATCCTTGGCGGAGCGCGCGAGGCCGTCACGGGCACGCAGGTCATCGTCCCGGTCCATGCCGCGGGGCGCGGAGCCGGCGAGCGGAGTGCTGACCACCGACCGACCGTCGACGCGCACCAGCAGCTCGGGTGAGGCGCCGAGCATCGTGCCGTGCTCCCCGAGGTCCACACCGAAGGCATAGGCCGCCGGATTCGCGGCGGCGAGCACCTCGTACAGGGCGGTCTGGTCGACGGCGGTCCGCGTGCGCACGTCGACCGCGCGGGCCAGGACGACCTTGGACAGCTCCCCGGCCTCGATCCTCTCGAGCGCCGCGCCCACCGCGTCTCGGTACCGCGGATCGTCCGGCACCTCGGCCGCACCTGAGAGCGCGCGTCGAGGGCGACGTGCCGGGGTGTCGTGCGCGAACTCCTCCGGGATCCAGAGCCGAGCCGGGCGGTAGGGATCGAAGCCGATCGCGCCGACGACGATCGACCGGCGGCCGGTCTCGGCCTCGACGCGCCGCAGCATCGCGAGCGCCGCCCCCGCGGCGCCCGGCCCGTGCGCCAGCCCGGGGTCCAGGTGCTCGCGCACGCCGGTCCCCGTCACGGTGCAGTCCGGGCCGGCGAGTCGGAACGCTCCTGCCGATCCGAATGCCGGCGCGGTCACCGTCCGGTCACCGCCTCGGCCGCTGCCACCGCGTTCACCGCCGCCTCGGTCGACAGCACCGTGGCACACCGTTCGGCGGCATAGTCGAGCGCCTGCACGTGGTGTTCTCGGGAGAAGTCGGCGACGGCATCGGAGACGACGAAGGGGGCGATGTCGTGCATGAAGGCGTCCGCGGCGGTGAGCAGCACCCCGATGTGCGCGTACACGCCCACCACCACGATCTGGTCACGTCCCCAGTCCTGCAACAGCTCGAGCAACGGCGTGCGGATGAAGGCGTTGTACCGCCACTTGGTCAGCAGGACATCGTGGTCGCGCGGGGCCACGGCCGACACGATCCGCGCGCTGTCGTCGGTCTGCAGACCCGGCCCCCAGAAGTCGGACAGCAGACCGCGATCCTCCGGCTGCTGTTGGGGCGGTTGAGCCGTGTACACCACCGGCATCCCGGCCACATCGGCCGCCTCCCGGAGCCGGCGGACATTGGCGATCGCCACCTCCGCCGGCCCCCCTCCGGTGGGCTCGAAGGCACCGATGAAGTGCTCCTGGAGATCGTGCACGAGCAGGACCGCCCGCCGCGGGTCGAGCGACCAGTCGACACGGTTGGCGATGTGGTCGGTCGCGGTGGGCATCTCGTACGCGGCGATGGACGGCAGTGCCATGGGTTCCTCCCGATGTGATGTGTGACGTGGGGCGGGTGCCGGCTCAGGAGCCGGCGACCGCCTGCTGCAGGAGCGGGGTGAGCTCCTCGAGGACCCACGGGACGCTCAGCGGGGTCTTGTAGGTCAGCGGCGAGGCGACCTCGTCGGGGATGACGGCATAGTGACCGCCGCTGACCGATGTCAGCGAGGTGAAGAGCCGGTCGCTCTCCAGCTCGTCCTGCGTCAGCACGCCCTCGTCCCCGAAGGGATAACCGACGAACAGGACGTCGGCATCGATCTGGTCCAGGTTCTCCTTGCTGACCGCGTTGTTGCTCGCGTCGAAGTCCCCGGCGTTCGGGGCCTGGACGAAGCCGAGATCGGTGAAGAAGCTGGCATCCGAGCCCTCCCAGGACTCATAGGTGATCTGCTCGGGATGGATGTTGATCTGCGTGTAGGTGGTCCCTTCGAAGTCCGGGTTGGTCTCGCGGACCTCGGCGAAGGCGGCGTCGATATCGGCCTCGATCCGCTCGGCCTCGTCCGTCAGGTCGAGGGCCTCGGCGACCTCGTTCGTGCGGTCCTGCCACGACATCGCCGACAGCCCGTCGTCGCCCTGGTACGACACGACGGGGGCGATCTTGGCCAGCTTCTCGTAGTCGTCCTCGAGCGTGTAGCCGCTCGTGGCGAGGATGACATCGGGCTCGGTCTCGGCGATCGCGGCGAAGTCGACGCCATCGCTGGGGTCGAAGGTCTCGATCTCGAAGCCCTGCTCTTCCGCGGCATCGGCGGTCCACGGCGAGATCTCGCCGTAGAGCGGCGCGATGACTGGGTCGACGCCGAGGGCGACGGCGATATCGAGATCGACATCGGACACGACGGCCACGGTCTCCGGCTTCTCCTCCAGGGTCGTCTCGCCGAACGGGCTCGACAGCGTCATGGGGTAGGAGCCGTCGCCCGAACCGGAGGAACCGGACGTCTCCGAGGCATCCGATCCACAGGCGGACAGACCGAGACCGGTGACGAGGACGACGGCGCCGATGGCGGCGTGGCGGGCGGATCGATTCATGGATGGGCTCCTTCGGGGCTCATGGGGGTGGGTTCGCAAGGGGGTGCCAGGTCGTGGCGACCTCGGACGAGCACGAGGGGCGCCCCGGTGTCGGGATCCTCGATGACACGGGCCGTGACACCGAAGACATCGCGCAGCAGCTCGGCCGTGACGACCTCGCGCACCGGACCCGAGGTGACGACCCGGCCCTCGCGCATGGCGACCACGGTGTCGGCATAGCGGGCGGCCTGTCCGAGATCGTGCAGCACCATCAGCACGGTGGTTCCGGCATCGCGCAGATCGGTCAGCAGGTCGAGCACCTCGAGCTGGTGGGCGACGTCGAGATAGCTGGTCGGCTCGTCGAGCAGCAGGATGCCGGTCTGCTGGGCCAGGGCCATCGCGATCCAGACGCGCTGTCGCTGGCCTCCGGACAGGGACTCCACGGGACGCTCGGCGAGTGCTGCCGTGCCCGTGCGCACCAGCGCCTCGGCGATCGCGATCTCATCGGCGCGCGTGGGCCGTTGGCCGATCCGCCGGTGCGGGTGGCGGCCGCGCCAGACGAGTTCGGCGACCGTGATCCCCGAAGGAGCCACCGGCTCCTGAGGAAGGATGCCCAGTCGTCGCGCGACCTCGCGCGACGACATCGAGGCGATATCGGCGCCGTCGAGCAGGATCGTGCCCCGGGCCGCCGGCAGCAGTCTCGCCAGCGCGCGCAGGACCGTCGACTTGCCGCAGCCGTTGGGACCGACGAGGGCGGTGATCCGCCCGGCCTCGACGACCAGGTCGAGGTCGCGCACGATGGGCTCGCCGCCGTAGCCGATGTCGGCACCCCTGGCCTCCAGCGGATGGCGTCCGGTGTCGATCGATGACGTCATACCGACGACCTCCGTCGCAGCAGGAGGACGATCAGCACCGGCGCGCCGACCATCGCGGTGATCGCGCCGGTCGGCACGGGACTGATGCCCGGCCCGTTCTGGGCGAGCAGATCGGAGGCGAGCAGCACCACGGCTCCCACGAGGGCTGCGCCGACGATGCCGCCGCCGGGGAGACGGGCGGCGATCGGGCCCGCCACCAGCGCGACGAACGCCACGGGTCCGACGACAGAGGTCGCGAGTGCCGCCATAACGGCGCCGGCGAGCAGGACCAGGAAGCGCGTACGTGCGACGCGGGTGCCGAGGCCCTCCGCGACATCGTCGCCCAGGCGCAGTGCGTGCAGATCGGCTCCCACCACCAGCAGCAGCGCGGCGGCCACGAGCAGCGTCACCGCCAGCAGCCGGACGTCTGCCCAGGACGAGCCGTGGAGCGAGCCGACGAGCCAGCGCATCGCCCGCTGCGTGCCGACCTCGTCGGCCCCGGACAGGGTGTAGTTGGTGATGGAGGCGAAGCAGGCGCTGATCCCGATGCCGACCAGCACAAGCCGGTGGATGGCGCCGGCTCGACCGCTCGCGAGCACCATGATGGCCACGACCGCGATCGATGCCCCCGCCAAGGCACCGATCTGGGTAGCGGCACCGGATCGTCCCAGTCCGACGAGGACGATCACGCCTCCCGCCGCGGCTCCGGCGGAGACGCCGATGATGTCCGGTGTAGCGAGCACATTGCCGACGAGGCGCTGGTAGACGACTCCGGAGAGTCCCAGCAGCGCGCCGGCGAGTATCGCCGTGCCGGCGCGTGGCAGCAGGTCCTCCCAGACGATGAACCGTGCGAGCCCCTCGCCCTGGCCGATCGCCGCCCGCAGTGCGTCGTCGAACGGGAGGGACACGGAGCTTCCCCGCGTCACGGTCGCGACGAGCAGGATCGACAGCAGCGCCGTCATCGCGATGAGGGTGCCGGCGTGACGGCGACGCTGACGACGGGCCGTCAGACGGAGCTGGTCGAGGGTCCGCTCCACGGCGGGTTCGAGGATCCCTGTGGTGGTCGTGTGGCTCATACGGCGGCCACCTTCCGGCGCCGGGCGAGAGCGATGAAGAAGGGCGTGCCGACGACGGCGGTCATGACACCGACCTGGATCTCGCCGCTGCCCGGGGCGAGCCGGCCGAGCACGTCTGCCACGAGCAGGATGACGGCTCCGGTGAGCATCGCGTACGGCACGGTCCAGCGGTAGTCCGCGCCGACCAGCAGGCGCGCGACGTGGGCCCCGACCAACCCGACGAAGCCGATCGGCCCCGTCGCGCACGTGGCAGCGGCGCATAGGAGCACCGCGATGCCCATCGTCACGAGCCGTGTCCGCGCCACGTCGACGCCCAGGGCCGCGGCGATGTCGTCGCCGAGTCCCAGGATGTTGAGGGCGCCGCCGATCAGCAGGGCCGCGATGAGTCCGACGGTGATGAAGATCCACAGGTCGCCGAGCACCGGAGCGCGACCGACGAGCTGTCCCACGGACCAGTACCGGTAGTGGTGATAGACCCCGGGGTCGCGGATGGTCATCACGGTGATGAGCGCGGCCATCAGCGCCGAGGCCGCCGCGCCGCTGATGACGAGGCTGACGGTCTGCGAGGTGCCGGTGGCCAGGCGCGCGAGCAGCAGGACCAGGGCGGTGGCGATCGCGGCGCCGGCCAGGCCGACCCAGAAGTAGCCCGCGGCGCCGGTGATCCCCAGGAAGAGGATCGCGATCACGACGGCGACGGCCGCGCCCAGCTCGGTGCCGAGGATGCCGCCGTCCACGAGTGGATTGCGCGTGACGGCCTGCATGATGGCGCCGGCCGCGCCCAGGGCTGCGCCGACCAGCACGGCGAGCAGCGTGCGCGGCAGCCGCTCGTCGATGACGATCGCTGCCTCATAGGAGGTCTCGGCGAGCGAGGGATGCGCGAGCGCCTCGAGCACGGTCGCCGGGCTGATGTCCCGGGCGCCGACGGCGAGCGAGGCGATGACGGCACCGGCCCCGAGGACCACCAGCGCGACGAGACCGACCACTCGCCGGCCCGATGAGGCACGCAAGCCGGCGATGAGCTCGTCGACCTCGCTGGGACCTTCCGAGACGAGCGGCGACATCTCCCGTGTGTCGCCAGCCGGACGTCCCGCCACCTGATGCTCCCTCGGTCTGCTCTCGCTGCGGGCGACCTGCCGCAGCACCGAGATAACCTTAGGCTAGCCTAATTTGCATGTCCGCTACTCAGCGCTCAAGGGACGCGACTCAGCGCTCGCATCAGCCCGAGTCCACCCTGGGCTTCGATCTCACGGTCAACTCCTGGGGGCACTCGGCCCACGCCCACACCTTCGGCCAGTTGGTGCACGCGATCAGCGGTCGGGCGACCTTCTCCATCCACGATCTCGACGGCTCCGTGACGGCGACGCACACCATCGACACGACCTCGGCGATCTGGATTCCGCCGATGGTCTGGCACAGCGCGCGCTTCGCCGCGGAGTTCGCACCGTCCGCACATGCTCTCGAGCTGAACCGGGATGAGGCACGCGTCCGGCTGCTCGTCGTCGACACCACCGTGCGGGCGGAGCTCCTGGCGACCCAGTGGCGCCCGGACCGCGAGCTCGTCGCGACCCGCGCCGCCCTCGCGGCCCAAGACCCGGCCGCAGAGGGCCCTCCCCCACGGCCTTCGGGCGACGTGACCCGCTCGATCGCCGAGGCCCTCGACCGCGACCCCGCCGACGGCCGCGACCTCGACGACTGGGCACATGAGCTGCACACCAGCACAGCGACGATCCGCCGGGCGTTCAAGTCCGAGACCGGGCTCACCTACTCGCAGTGGCGTACCCGGCACCGCCTCCATGCCGCGTTGACGCTGCTCCGCGAGGGACACCGGCCGTCCTGGACCGCAGCGGCGGTCGGCTACAGCGAGGCGGGGCTCGCCGCGGCGATCCGCCGGCAGTTCGCCTGCGCCCCGTCCGCACTGATGCCGCGCTAGCGGTCCAGCTCGCGCTTGAGGATCTTGCCGGTCGCCCCCTTGGGCAGACTGTCGATGATCCGCACCTCGCGCGGGTACTTGTACGCGGCCAGTCGTTCGCGGCAGAACTCGACGATCTCCTCGGGCGTCGCCTCCGCACCCGGCGAGAGCGCCACGAAGGCCAGGATCTCCTCGCCGAGCCGCTCGTCGGGCCGGCCGACCACCGCGGCCTCGGCGATCGCGGGATGCTCGTAGAGCACCTCCTCGACCTCACGCGGGTACACGTTGTACCCGCCGCGGATGACGAGGTCCTTGAGCCGGTCGACGACGAAGAAGTACCCCTCGTCGTCGCGATAGCCGAGATCGCCGGTGCGGAACCAACCGTCCCGCAGCGCGGCCGCGGTCGCCTCCGGGCGGTTGAAGTAGGCCTTCATCACGTTGTGCCCGCGAATGACGATCTCACCGACATGCTCGGTTCCCGGCGGCAGCTCGGTGCCCTCGGGATCGAGGATCCTGACCTCCACACCCCAGATCGGCTTGCCGATCGAGAGCACCTTGCGCTCGGCGGCGCTCACATTGAAGGTCGTCGTGCTCGCGGTCTCCGACAGGCCGTAGCCCTCCAGGACGACCACGCCGGAGAACTTCTCCTCGAAGGCGCGGATCACCTCGCCGGGGATCGAGGCCCCGCCCGAGACCGCCGAGCGCAGGCTCGACAGATCCCGACCGGCCACCTCCTCCTGCAGCAAGGCGAAGTACATCGTGGGCACACCGGAGAAGATCGTGACCCGATGCCGTTCGATCGCGTCGAGCACCGCGGCCGCCTCGAAACGCGGCACCAGCACCATCGAGGCGCCGAACCGCACCGAGATGTTCAGGACGCTCGACAGCCCGAAGACGTGGAACAGCGGCAGCACCGCCATCGACACGTCATCGGGACGCAGCTCGAACAGCTCCCCGGCCACCGTGCAGTTCATATAGAGCTGGAAGTGCGTGAGCTCGGCGCCCTTGGGCTGTCCCGTGGTGCCGCTCGTGTAGAGGATCACCGCGGTGTCATCGGGCGACATCGCCCGGATATCGCCGGTGTCCTCCTCGGCGAGGAGTCGCTCGAAGGGCTCGGCCCCTTGGACCTCACCACCGACCACGAAGACGCCGACCTCGTGATCGACACCGGCCGCCCCGCCGAGCGCCGCCTGCGCGAAGGACTCGTAGGTCACCAGCGCCCGCGCCCCACTGTCGGACAGGAAGTAGGCGATCTCGCGGGCCGTGAGCAGCGGGTTCAGCGGCACCATCCGCAGGCCGGACTTGAGGATGCCGAAGTAGGCGATCAGGAACTGCGGCACATTCGGCAGCTGCACGGCCACCGCCTCGCCGGGAGCGAAGCCACGGGCCAGCAAGGTCGCCGCGAACCGGCCCGAGGCCTCGTCGATCTGGGCGAAGGTCAGCGACTGGTTACCGATATGGACGAGGGGCTTGTCCGGGGTCGCGACAGCGGACTCGCGCAGCATCGTCGCCAGATTGAAGGACACCGGGTCACCGCCCCTCGAGGAACCGACGGGGCACGTCGTTGAGCATCGTGTCGATCTGTTCCTGCGTGACCCCGCGCTCCAGCACATACGGGAAGACGTCCTCGAACAGGTGCGTGTAGTGCCACTGCGGCAGGAAGGCCATCACCTCCGGATCGACCCAGTCGATATAGCAGGAGGCGTCCTGGGAGAGCACCATCTGGTCGGTGTACCCCCGCTCGACCATCGCGATGAGGGTGTCGGCACGGGCCTCGAAGGTGGTGTCGAGGTTGATGCCGAAGCGGTCCATGCCCAGCACGAAGCCCAGGTCGGCCAGCTCGGCGAGGTGGTCCACGTCCGTGGTGTCGCCGCTGTGTCCGAGCACGATGCGCCGCGGATCGACACCCTCCTCGTCGCACAGGATCCGCTTGACCTCCAGGCCTGCCTTGGTGTCGGGGTGCGTGTGCACGGTGATCGGCGTGCCCGTCTGGTGGTGGGCCGCGGCGATCGCGCGCATGATCCGCTCGACACCGGGCGTCGCGCCCGGGGCGTCGATGGCGCACTTGAGCATGCCGGCCTTGACCCCGGTACCGGCGATGCCCTCGCGGATGTCGCTGAGGAACATGTCCACCATCGGCTCGGGCACCTCGGCACCGACGGCGTCGTTCAGCGCCGGTCCGCGGTAGTGGAAGTAGTGCGGCACGTCCTCATAGGTGTAGACCCCCGTCGCGACGATGAGCTGGATCGGCACCCGCGCCGCGATCTCCTGGATCCGCGGGATGTAGCGCCCGAGCCCGATCACGGTCGGATCGACGATCGTCCGCACCCCGGCGTCGTACGCGCGTTGGAGCTTGGCGACGGCGTCCTCGACCCGCTCGGATTCCGACCCCCATTCCTCGGGGAAATTGGCCTGGATCTCCGGGCTCAGCACGAACACATGCTCGTGCATCAGGGTGACACCGAGTTCGGCGGTGTCGACGGGCCCTCGGACGGTCTGGATCTCGGACATGAGCACTCCTTCGCAGGCAGGACGATGCGATGACTATCGCACGCCGGTGACCCCGGTCACAGGACGGAGGTGCCTCGTGTGTCGCGCACGCCGTCAGCGCAGGAACCGCAGGACGGCGCTGACCCGACGATGCGCCGCGTCGTCATCGGGATAGAGGTCGAGCTTGGCGAAGATCCGCTGGGTGTGCTTCTCGACCGCGGCGACCGAGACGAACAACGCCGCGGCGATCGCCGCATTCGACTTGCCCTCCGCCATGCCCGAGAGCACCTCGCGCTCGCGCGGGGTGAGACCGGCCAGCGGGTCGTGGTTGCGGCCCATCAGCTGACGCACCACGAGCGGATCGAGCACGGTCCCCCCGTCCGCCACATTGGCGAGTGCCTCGAAGAACATGTCGAGGTCGCTGACCCGGTCCTTGAGCAGGTAGCCGACGCCCGCATCGCCCGTGGCCAGCAGCTCGTCGGCATAGGACACCTCGACGTACTGCGAGAGCACCAGCAGTCGGGCCTCGGGACGCGACTGGCGCACCTCCACGGCCGCGCGCAGGCCCTCGTCGCTGTGGCTCGGGGGCATCCGGACGTCGACGATCCCGAGGTCCGGGCGCTCGTCGAGCATCGCGGTCACGAAGGCGGGTCCGTCGCCGACGGCGGCGACGACCTCGTGGCCGGCGTCGGCGAGGACCAGCTGAAGCCCCTCGCGCAGCAGGACCGAGTCGTCCGCGATCGCGATCCTCATCGGCGGTCCACGGGGATCCGCGCGACGACCGCCGTCGGCCCGCCCTCGGGAGAGGACACCTCCAGGGCGCCGTCGACGGCCGCGAGCCGCTGCCGGAGCCCCGCCAGGCCGAGCCCCTTGGCCGGGTGCGCTCCCCCGATGCCGTCGTCCTCGACCAGAACGAGGAGGTCGTCGCCGTCTGCGGCCACTGTCACGCTCGCGGACGACGCGCCACTGTGCTTGCCGACATTGGCGAGCGCCTCGGCCACGACGAAATAGGCGGCGGTCTCGACGTGCGGCGCCAGCCCGTCCACCGCCCGGGTCGTCACGGTCACCGGCACGATGCTCTGAACCGCCAACTCCCGTACCGCCGCCGACAGGCCCCGGTCGACCAGAAGCGGCGGCGCGATGCCACGCGAGAGCGACCGCAGCTCGGCCACGGTCTCCCGCGCCTGCATGAGCGCGTCGTCGATCCGCTTGGCCGCCAGCTCCGGGTCCTCCGACACCTGCCGCTTGGCGCGCCCGAGGTCCATCGTCAGCCGGACCAGGCGCTGCTGCGGCCCGTCGTGGATGTCCCGTTCGAGCCGGCGCAGGGACTCGGCCTCGGCGTCACGGGCGGCCGCACGCCCGTCCTCCGCGCGCGCGACCTCGCCTTGCAGCTCGGCGCGACTGCACAGCAGCACCCCGGCCAGGCTCGCGTGCAGCAGCGCACCGGCCCGGACCGCCAGCGGCAGCGTCGCCAGGAACAGGACGCCGAGCACCAGGTTCAGCCAGCTCTCGGCCGCGCGGCCCTCACCGAGGCCGAGCAGCTCGGCCAGACCGGTTCCCTCATCGTCGACCGGGATCCAGCGTTGCCAGAACCAGTAGGTGAGTCCGCCGAGCGCGCCGACCCACCAGACGACGGTCAGAGCGAAGGCGAAGGTCCCGGTGATCCAGCCGATCACGCCCCAGACGATGTCGAGCCAGGTCTGCGGGTCCCGCAGCGGTGTGAGGCAGCGGCGCCAGAGACCGTCGTCCGGGCGGGACCGCAGGTAGCGGGGCGTGGGCGCCTCACGGCCCAGCATGGACCGCAGCCGCTGCCGCTCTGCCGCGGCGAAGCCCCGCGCCACGATGGCGGCCAGCGCCAGGACGAGGACCCCGCCGACGACCACGATCAGCGCCAGTCCGAGTGCGGTCAGGGAGAGCACCAGCACCAGCGCCACGATGCCGAGCACGATCGCGCTCAGGCCGTAGGCGGTCTCGAGCAGCACCCGACGGGCGCCCCGTGGGGGCGCGAGAGTGGTCGGCGCTGTCGTCGGCGGTGTCACGGTCTCGGCCATGTCTCAACCCTAGGAACGGGAAGGCCCGATGACGATCGGGTTGCCCCGACACTTCGGAGCGGTCCCCGCGGCGAACGCCGGACGAACGATGATGCTTTCCGGCTGCCATGACGACCGCACTGCATCATCATCGGTCCCGCAGCGCGTTGGGGCCGGCCGGTGGGCGACGTATCAGCTGTGCCACTTCTCGAAGCCGAGGACGATGAGGCGCATCTGCCGGCGCGCGCCTTCCTTGATCTGCGCCTCCAGGTCAGGCCGTCCGTCGGGCATCTCGACGACCTCCTCGGCATTCGCGACCATATTGCGCACGAACAGCCGGGCCACCATGTGGACGTCGTCGCTGCTCCAGTTCTCGATATTGGGCAGCCGCGCGAGCACCACCGAGAGCTCGGACACGAAGAGGTCGAGCTCGTGCGCGATCGCCTCGCGCACCGCCGCCGACCCGCCGACCCGCTCACGAGCCACGAAGGCGAAGTGCGCCTTGTGCTCCTTGACCGCCTCGACCAGCACGTCCGCGGCGGCATCGATGATCCGGTTGAAGACATCCGGGTCGCGCTGCGCATCGCGGATCATCCGCCGCAGCGTGGCGAAGGATCGCTCGACCAGAGCGAGCCCGAGATCGTCCATCGACGCGAAGTGCCGGTAGAAGGCCGCCGGCACGACCCCGGCCTCCTTAGCGACCTGCCGCAGGCTGATCTGCGCGAAGCCGCTGCGCTGGCTCAGCTCGAGCGCCGCATCGAGCAGGGCCGCACGGGTGCGCTCCTTCTGCTCCTGGCGCGACAGCGCGGCCGAATCGGACATGCCCCCACAGTAGATGGTTGGTACGCGGGGCCCCGCCCCTGCATAGCCCTGCGACCGCGTCGGCGAGAGTGTCGGGCTTGGCGCTGCTCGCCCGCACGAAGGATGTGCTTTCGTGGTTGCCATAGCGACCACCCAGGCACATCCTTCGTGAGCGGCCGACGCAGGATGCGCGTCTGCGGTTGCCCCAGCAGCCACGGAAGCACATCCTCCGTCAGCAGCGGCCCGGCCGATGCCTCCCGGTGAGTGACGCACCCCTGCACGAACGGGGGCGGTGAGTGACGCACCTCTGCACGACCGGGGCGGTGGGCTACGCACGTCTCAACTCGATCGAGAGGTGCGCAGGTCACCGCCCCACCGATCGAGACGTGCGCAGGTCACCGCCCACCCACGTCACTAGGCGGGAGGTCTCGTCTCCCCGCTCCGGCGAGCGAGCACGCTGCCGAGCCCGGAGGCGGCCGCCTTCACCGAGGAGACATGGGCCTCGGGCCTGAACCGGCCCACAGGGCCCGTGACGCTGATCGCCGCGACCGCGCTGCGCCCATCGACATCGAGCACCGCGGAGGCCACGCACAGCAGGCCCGTCGTCGACTCCTCCCGTTCAAAGGCCACGCCGGTCTCGACCACGGCCACGAGCTGGCTCGCCAGCAGCCCGGGCGCCACCACGGTCCGGGGTGTGCGGCGCGGCAACGGGGACTCCAGCACGCTCCGCCGCAACTCGGCATCGCCGTAGGCCAGCAGGGCCTTGCCGATCGCGGTGCAGTGCAGCGGCATGCGGCCGCCGGTCCGCGACGGCGAGCGCGCCTGCCGGTGGCCGCCGATCTTGGCCACATAGACCACCTCGTGCCCGTCGAGCACACCGAGGTGCACCATCTCGTGCGTGCGCTCGTAGAGGTCCTGCAGGAAGGGCATGGCGACCTCCAACAGCCCGCGCTCCACCGCCGCTCGCATCCCGAGCTCGAAGAGCGTCCCCGAGAGCCGGTAGCCCGCGGAGGTCCGCTCGAGCAATCGGTGCCGCGTCATGTCGCCGGCGACCCGGTGGACGGTGGTCTTCGGCAGGTCGGTGCGCCGGGCGAGCTCGGCGAGGCTGACCTGGGTCTCGGTGGCCGAGAACGCCTCCAGGATCGCCATGACCTTGCCCAGGACCGTGTCCAGCTCGTGCGCCATGCGCTCAGCGTACCGCTGAGTGGAACGCTGAGATGGACCCGCCGAGGCGCCGCCCAGCAGGCTGAGCTCCATGGACAGCACACCCTCGACCGGGATCGCCGAGGCGGCGGATCGACTGCGCGGAGCGCTGCGCACCGGCCGGCCCACCACCCCGGTGCGCGATCTCATCGGCAGCGACGACATCTCGGCCGCGTACGCGACGCAGCGGCTGGTGAACGCCGACCGGCTCGCGGCCGGTGTGACGGTCGTCGGGCGCAAGATCGGCCTGACCTCCCCGGCGGTCCAGCGCCAGCTCGGTGTGGACCGTCCCGACTTCGGTGTGCTGTTCGAGGACATGGCCTACGACGACGGCGCCACGATCGACTTCGCGCAGGTCATGCAGCCCAAGGTCGAGGCCGAGGTGGCCTTCGTTCTGGATGCCGATCTGGCCGAGGGGCCCCTGGACGCCGCGCAGGTCCGCGCCGCCATCGGCCGGGTCCATCCCGCGCTCGAGATCTGTGGGAGTCGGATCGCGAACTGGGACATCACCTTCGGCGACACCGTCGCCGACAATGCCTCGGCGGGCGCCTACGTCCTCGGCACCGGACACCGCTCCTTGGACGAGGTCGAGCCGCGCGAGGTGACGATGCGGATGACGGTCGACGGCACCGAGGTCTCCTCCGGCGACGGCACCGCCTGTCTCGGCGATCCGATCGAGGCCGTCGTCTGGCTGGCCCGCCAGGTGCGCGGCCTCGGAGCGCCTCTCCGCGCCGGGGAGGTCGTCCTGTCCGGCGCCCTCGGCCCCATGCATGCCGTCGGACCCGGCGACACCGTGACCGCGACGCTCTCGGGCCTCGGCGAGGTCACCATCGGCTTCAGTCCCTCCTCCGCCCAGTAAGGACCACCATGCAGAGAACCAAGGTCGCCGTCATCGGATCGGGCAATATCGGCACCGACCTGATGATCAAAGTGCTGCGTTCGCACCACCTCGAGATGAGCGCGATGGTCGGCATCGACCCCGACTCCGATGGACTCGCCCGCGCCCGGCGCCACGGCGTGGCCACCACGCACGAGGGCGTGGCCGGGCTCCTCGCGCTGCCCGATGCCGACCAGATCGACATCGTCTTCGACGCGACCAGCGCCAAGGCCCACGTCGCCAACGCCGAGGCGCTGCCGGGCAAGCGCATGATCGACCTCACCCCTGCCGCGATCGGCCCGTATGTCGTGCCGGCGGTCAACCTCGAGCAGCACCTCGACGCCCCCGATGTCAACATGGTGACCTGCGGCGGCCAGGCGACGATCCCCATCGTCGCGGCCATCAGCCAGGTCGCCGATGTCGGCTACGCCGAGATCGTCGCCTCGATCGCCTCCCGCAGCGCCGGACCCGGCACCCGCGCCAATATCGACGAGTTCACCGAGACCACCTCGTCGGCCATCGTCTCCGTCGGCGGCGCGACCCGCGGCAAGGCGATCATCATCCTCAACCCCGCCGAACCGCCGCTCATCATGCGCGACACGGTCTTCGCGCTCATCGGGACCGAGGACGGCGATCCGACCGAGAGCATCCGCTCGTCCGTCGAGGCGATGGTGGCTGCGGTCGCCGCCTATGTGCCGGGATACCGGCTCAAACAGCAGGTGCAGGTCAGCCCCGTCCCTGCCGACCAGCCTGTCGAGACCCTCCTCGAGCCGGGCGCCCCACGCCCGACACATCAGGTGTCGGTCTTCCTCGAGGTCGAGGGGGCCGCCGACTATCTCCCGGCCTACGCCGGCAATCTCGACATCATGACCTCCGCCGGTGTCCAGGTCGCGGAGCAGATCGCCCTCCGTTCACAGCAGGAAGTCGCCCGATGAGCTCGCCGATCTTCGTCCAGGACGTCACCCTGCGCGACGGGATGCACGCCGTCCGCCACCGCATCGATCCCGCCGACGTCCGGCGGATCGTCGCGGCCCTCGACGCCGCCGGAGTCGACGCGATCGAAGTCGCCCACGGCGACGGTCTCGCCGGATCGTCCCTGAACTATGGGCCGGGATCGCACAGCGACTGGGCATGGATCGAGGCCGCCGCCGAGGTGATCGACAACGCCCGGCTCACCACGCTGCTGCTGCCCGGGGTCGGCACGATCCACGAGTTGAAGACCGCCTGGGACCTGGGCGTGCGTTCCGTGCGGATCGCCACGCACTGCACCGAGGCCGATATCTCCGCCCAGCACATCGCCGCGGCCCGCGAGATCGGCATGGACGTCTCGGGCTTCCTCATGCTCTCGCACATGGCCCCGCCCGAGAAGCTGGCTGAGCAGGCCAAGCTGATGGAGTCCTACGGCGCCCACTGCGTCTACATCACCGACTCCGGCGGACGGCTGACCATGGCCGATGTCGAGGCCCGCGTCCGCGCCTATCGCGACGTGCTCGACCCGGCCACCGAGATCGGCATCCACGCCCACGAGAATCTCTCACTCTCGGTGGCGAACTCCGTCGTCGCCGTCCAGAACGGCGTCTTCCGTGTCGACGCCTCCCTCGCCGGACACGGCGCCGGGGCCGGGAACTGCCCGATCGAGGCCTTCATCGCGGTCGCGAACCTCTCGAACTTCGACCACCGCTGCGACCTCTTCGGGCTGCAGGACGCCGCCGACGACCTCGTCCGCCCCTTGCAGGACCGCCCGGTCCGAGTCGACCGCGAGACGCTGACCCTCGGCTACGCCGGCGTCTACTCCTCCTTCCTGCGCCACGCCGAGAACGCCTCGGCACACTACGGGGTCGACGTTCGCGACATCCTCACCGAATGCGGCCGGCGAGGACTCGTCGGCGGCCAGGAGGACATGATCATCGATGTCGCCCTCACCTTGGCGGGCAGCAGCCCCGACGCGGCGAGCACCTGAACGGTGAGTTATCCCGCACTTTCCACCGGCGGTCTCAATCGGTCGAAGCAACATCTTTGATGAGGAGTTGTTGTGAGGCATTCGGTGCGGACGCGTCGGCGGTTCTATGAGTTGGTGTGTTTAGAGGGTTACGGTCTGTCGTCTGCGGCGTTTGCGGTTGGGGCGGGGATGGGGTCCTCGACGAGGTGGTGGCGGCAGGCTTTCGGTATGGATATCGAGGTCAGCAAGGGTGTTCATGGGGGACCACGGATCGGTGTTGCGCGTGATGTCGATGTCAGTGATGGGCGGGTCCGGTCGCGGCGGG
>NZ_JAERWM010000021.1:0-31166 GCF_016918125.1 Aeromicrobium sp. YIM 150415
AACGCCCAGGACAGCCTGAACGCACGTCCCCGACCTACCCTTGACCTCGACACCCCAGCCACCCGGCTGAACAGGCTCCTCACCCAGGCAGCCTGACCACCCGTTGCTTCGACCACTAGAACCAGCCACCTCAAAGTGCGGGATAACTCACCGCCCACGGTCCAGGAGATGATGCTTCAACACCTTTTTCAGTGAACGCCTGTGACGGCTTTCTCAGTGTGTCTTCTTGCCAGCAGTGCTCATGACCCCGTATGTTGAGTGAACAGATGTTCACGCAACCGTGACATCGCCGCTGTCAGAGAGGAGTCGCCGTGGGAGCCGTCCGCCGCATTCTGGCCTCAGCGCCGGTCGCGCGCCTGACGTCGCCGCACACCGTCGACCACTACCTCGAGTACCTCCATCCGATGTGGACCGCCGATGCCGTGCGCGCCCGCGTCGTCCGGGTCGACGCCGAGACCGGCTCCGCCAGCACCGTGTGGCTGCGCCCCAATGGCGCCTGGAAGGGCTTCACGCCGGGCCAGCACGTCGAGTTCGGCGTCGAGGTCGACGGCACCCGCCGCGTGCGCTGCTTCTCACTCTCGGACTCGGCCGAACGCCGCGACGGACTCATCAGCGTCTCGGTCAAGGCCCACCCCGACGGCTTCGTGTCGCAGTTCCTGCACGGCGGCCGGCTCGCCGATCGCACGATCATCTACATGTCGCAGGCCCAGGGCGAGTTCGTCCTGCCCGAGAAGGTGCCGGGGCGCGTCCTGCTGGTCAGCGGCGGCTCGGGCATCACCCCCGTCATGAGCATGCTCAAGACCTTGATCGACCGCGAGCACGACGGCGAGATCGTCTTCGTGCACTACGCCCGCTCCCGCGACGACGAGATGTTCAGCGACGAGCTCGACCGCCTCGCCGGTGCCCCGAATGTCCGCATAGTCCGCATCTACACGCGTGAGCCGGAGGCGGGCGCCGAGCTCACCGGGCGCTTCACCGTCGATCATCTCAAGCACCTCGGCATCGATCCGTCCGACACCCTGACCTATGTCTGCGGTCCGGCCGGGCTCATCGCCACCGTCCGCGACACCTACACCGAACTCGGTGCGAGCGACCAGCTGCGGATGGAGTACTTCAAGGTCCCCGCCGTCGACCTCGACGCCGCCGACGCCACCGGCGAGGTCACCTTCGAGGCCAGCGGCACCAGCGCCGAGAACACTGGCACCACGATCCTGGAGCAGGCCGAAGCAGCCGGTCTCTCCCCTGCCTACGGCTGTCGCATGGGTGTCTGCAACACCTGCGCGGTCAAGAAGCTGCACGGCGCCGTCCGCCACGTCATCAGTGGCGAGATCTGCGCCGATACCGACGAGACCATCAAGCCCTGTGTCCAGATCCCCGTCGGCGATGTCGCCGTCGATCTGTGAGAGGAATCCGATGAAACTGCTCCGACGCCGTTCCAAGCCCGCTCCGATCGAGCCGCTCAGCGCCAGCGACCACAACCGGGCCCCGGTGCCGCTCGTCGCCGAGGACGATCCCACCCGTCCGTCGACCATCGGCCTGGACTACATGTCCTATGAGCAGCTCGAGGAGTTCGGCCGCGAACTCGATGAGGTGCGCCAGCGCGTGCTCGACGACCTCGGCCAGACCGATGCCGACTACATCCGTCGCGTCATCAAGGTCCAGCGATCCTTCGAGGTGCTGGGCCGGATCACGCTGTTCTCCTTCCCGCTCCTGCTCCCGGTCGCGACCTTCGCCTGGGTGGGGATGCTCGTCGCCGGCATCGTGCTGCTCGGCCTGGCCAAGATCATCGAGAACATGGAGATCGGCCACAATGTCATGCACGGCCAGTACGACTGGATGAACGACCCGCTGGTCGACGGCAAGCGCTACGAGTGGGACAACGTGGCCCCCGCCAGCGAGTGGAAGCACGGCCACAACTACATCCACCACACGTACACGAATATCCACGGCATGGACCGGGACATCGGCTACAACATGTTCCGCATCGACAGTGACCAGCCGTGGTATCCCAGCCACCGCTTCAATCTGCCGCTGGCCTTCATCCTCATGCTCGTCTTCGAGTGGGGCGTCATGTACCACGGCGTCGAGCTCGACGAGTACCTCTCCGGGCGCCTCTCCAAGAAGGAGTTCCAGGCTCGCAAGAAGCGTGCGTATGCCAAGATCCGCCGCCAGGTGTTCAAGGACTACGCGCTCTTCCCGCTGCTGTCGCTGCCCCTCGCCTTCGTCACCGCCTGGTGGGTGCCGCTCGCGGTCCTGGGCGCCAATGTGGTCGCCAACATCATCCGCAACATCTGGACCTTCCTGGTCATCTTCTGCGGGCACTTCCCCGCCGAGGTCGAGACCTTCCAGGAGGAGGACGCCAAGAACGAGACCCGCGGCCAGTGGTACCTGCGCCAGATCCTCGGCTCGGCGAATATCTCGGGCACGCCGCTGTTCCACGTCCTGACCGGCAATCTCAGCCACCAGATCGAGCACCACCTGTTCCCCGATATCCCCGCTCGCCGCTACCGCGAGGTCTCGGTCGACGTGAAGCACCTGGTCGACAAGTACGGCCTGCGCTACAACTCCGGCCGGCTCAGCCGTCAGATCGGCAGCGTCGCCCGCCAGCTGCACAAGCTCTCGCACAAGCCCGATGATCCGTACAAGGTCGGCAACTCCCCGGAGTCCAAGGCACTGCGCCGCGCCAAGCGCGCCGCCGCTGCAGCGCGCGCAGAGCAGGACGATCGGGAACACTTGACCGTGTGACCCATCCGTACCGCGACCGTCTCCGAACTCCCGATATGAGCAAGGAGACGGTCGCGGTCGTCGGCGCCGGGATATCGGGGCTGACGGCCGCCTATCTGCTGCGCGATCGGTACGACGTGACCCTCTACGAGGCCGACGACCGCTTCGGCGGCCACGCGCACACCCACACGGTCGGCACCGACCGTGTGGACACCGGGTTCATCGTCCACAACGACCGTACTTATCCACTGCTACGGCGGCTCTTCACCGAACTGGGCATCGCGGTGCGGCCCACCGAGATGTCGATGAGCATCCGCTGCGAGGGATGCGGCGTGGAGTACGCCGGTGGCCGAGGGGCTCGCGGCATCCTCGCGCAGCGACGCCGGCTCGCCGACCCGCGCTTCGTTCGGATGCTGCTCGACGTCAAGCGCTTCCAGCGCGCGGCCCTGGCTCTGCTGGAGACCGATGACGACCTGACCTACGGCTCCTTCCTCAGCCGACACGGCTTCGGCGACTACTTCGTCCAGCACTATGCGATCCCGGTGGTCGCCTGTGTCTGGTCCTCGGGCACCGCGACCGCACTGGACTACCCCGCCCGGTATCTCTTCACCTTCCTGCACCACCACGGGTTCCTGTCGTTGCGCGACTCGCCGCAGTGGTTCACCGTCGAGGGCGGATCGCGGACCTATGTCGACGCGATCGTGGACCGCCTGGAGGGCAGAGCCGCCGGCACGCCGGTGCGCGCCATCGCCCGCCCGCCGGCCGGCGGCGCCGACATCACGACCGACCGCGGCGTCGACCACGTCGACCGCGTCGTCGTCGCCACGCATGCCGATGACGCGCTGAGCCTGCTCGCCGACCCCACGCCCGAGGAGAAGGACGTCCTGGGTGCCTTCGGCTATTCACGCAACGAGGTGACCTTGCACCGCGACTCCTCGGTCCTCCCCGACGCGCGGGACGCGAAGTCCGCATGGAACTACCGGATGGACGGATGCTCGGGCGGCGACCATCCCCCCGTCGTCACGTATTGGATGAATCGTCTGCAGGGCATCGACGAGTCGCGCCCCTATCTCGTGACCCTCAATGACGACACCCGACCGGCGCCGGGGTCGACGATCGCGCGGATGACGTACACCCATCCGGTCTACACGCCCGCATCCGTCGCCGCTCAGAGCCGGCTGAGCGAGCTGTCCACGCCGGTGACCACCTATGCGGGCGCCTACCACGGGTGGGGCTTCCACGAGGACGGCTGTCGCTCCGGCGTCGCCGCTGCCGAGCACGTGGGGGTGTCGTGGTGAGCGGAACGATTCCGGCGCTCGTCATCGGGCAGGTCAGCCACGTGCGCCGCACCCCGAAACGGCACTCCGTGCGGCACCGGCTGTACCAATGGCTCGTCGACGTCGACGAGCTGCCCCGCCTCCCCCGCTGGCTGCGGCCGCTCGCATCCTTCCGCACGCGCGACCACCTCGGCGATCCATCCTCGACGATCGCCGCCAATATCCGGGCGCTGCTGGCCGAGCACGGGGTCGACGCGAGGGACGACCGCATCCTGATGCTCGCGGCCGCCCGTTCCCTCGGGCACGTCTTCAACCCGCTGTCGGTGTACTGGGTGATCGATCGCCGCTCCCACACGGTGCGCTGCGTGGTCGCCGAGGTGCACAACACCTACGGCGAACGGCATGCCTATGTGCTCTTCCCCGACGAGAAGGGTCGAGCCGAGGTCGAGAAGGACTTCTACGTCTCGCCCTTCTACGACCTGCAGGGCCGTTACGAGGTGCGCTGCCGGATCGGTCCGACCACGGTCACGACCACCATCACGCTGCACCGCGAGGGCGAGCCGCCGTTCAGTGCGGGCTTCCACGGAACGCTGCGCCCCTACACCCCCGGTGAGCTACTGCGCACAGCGCTCACTCATCCCCTCATGACCTGGCGCGTCAGCGCCCTCATCCGGGTTCACGGCATCGTGCTGTGGCTCAAACGTCTCCCCATCGTCCCGCGCCCGTCGCGGGACCAGGAATCACATCAGGAGGTCGTCTCATGACTGCGATCACCGTCGGTCCGCGCTTTCCCGCACTCGCGCACATCCCCAAAGCGCCCGTCCGCGCCGCCGCCGCACGCGCGATCCTGCGGACATCCGTGAGCCAGCTGCCGGTGCGCGTGACCTTCCCCGACGGCACCGTCTGGGGCGCGGGCCGATCCGGCTCCCCCGAGCTGCGCGTCGTCCGGCCGCAGGCTCTGTTCGCCCGGCTCGGCACGGACACCAAGATCGGCCTCGGCGAGGCGTACATGGCCGGCGAATGGACCACAGGGCCGGGCTCGGACCTCGGTGATCTGCTCACCCCGTTCGCCAGCCGGCTGACCCGCCTGGTTCCCGAATGGCTGCAGCGCTTCCGCCGCTTCGTGGACGAGAATCTGCCGGAGCAGCAGCGCAACACCACCGCCGGCTCGCGGAACAATATCGAGGCCCACTACGACCTCTCGAATCATCTCTTCGAGAACTTCCTCGATCCGACCATGTCCTATTCGGCGGCCTCCTTCGAGCGCTCCGATGAGTCCCTCGAGACGGCGCAAGAGCGCAAGATGGAGCGCATCCTCGACGCCGCCCGGGTCGGCGAGGGCTCTCGCGTGCTGGAGATCGGCACGGGCTGGGGCGCACTGGCGATCCGGGCGGCACGTCGCGGGGCTCAGGTCACGACCATCACGCTCAGCCACGAGCAGGCTCAACTCGCCCGGCAGCGGATCGAGGAGGACGGACTGTCCGAGCAGATCGACGTGCGGATCCAGGACTATCGCGAGGTCGAGGGATCCTATGACGCGATCGTCAGCGTCGAGATGATCGAGGCCGTGGGCGAGGAGTACTGGCCGACCTACTTCCGTACGCTCGACGCCCGGCTGGCACCCGGTGGCCGGGTCGCGATCCAGGCGATCCTCATGCCCCATCAGCGCATGCTCGCGACCCGTCGCTCGTTCGGCTGGATCCAGAAGTACGTGTTCCCCGGCGGCCTGATCCCGTCGGTCGAGGCGATCGAGCAGGTCACCGGGCAGCAGACCCGACTGCGTCTGGTCACCCAGCACAGCCTCCAGCCCGATTACGCCCGTACCCTGCGGCTCTGGCGCGAGCGCTTCACGACCAACTGGGACACGATCCGTTCCGACGGATTCGACGAGACCTTCCGCCGGATGTGGGAGTTCTACCTCGCCTACTCCGAAGCCGGGTTCGCCAGCGGCTATCTCGACGTCCGCCAGCTCACCTTCACCCGCTGACGAAGGTTCGGGCCAGCCGGTGGTTGAGTGCGACCGAGGAACGAGATACGCCGCGCCCGCAGAGCGGACGGGGCTACTCGACCACCGAGGGGTTGGCTACTCGACCACCGAGGGGTTGGCTACTCGACCACCGCGGGATCAGAGCGATGGACGATGGCCGAATCGACACCACACCCCACAAGCACGATCGCTCCACGCTCCACTCAAAGAACCACCTCCGCACCAGTCGGTGGTTGAGTAGCGACCGAGGAACGAGGGAGCGTATCGAAACCACACCCGCAAGCGTGATCTCCGCGACTGCTGACCCTCACGCGTCGCGGCGGGTGGCGAGGATGGTGCCGAGGGCGGTGGCGACCAGGCGCTCGCCCTGCGTGATATCGCAGCGAACCGTGGCCTTCGTACGACCAGCGGACACCAGCGTGCCCACCGCTCGCAGCACACCCTCGGCGCGGGCCGGGGCCACGTAGTCGAGGGTCATGCCGCTGGTGAGCACACTCGGCCCGAGGCCGAGAGCCCCGGCATAGGTGAGCGCATTGTCGGCGAGATAGGCCAGCACTCCCCCGTGTACGAAGCCGTACTGCTGCAGCAGATCCTCGCGGGGCTCGAGTTCGAGCGTCACCGTCGTCTCGGACACCGCGGCGAGCCGGGTGCCCACCATCCGGCTGAAGGGCTGTGCGTCCAGCACCTGCCGCGCGGTGTCGGCATCGATCGAGCTCACTCCCAGAACACCTTCTCGACGATCTTGCGAGCCTGCCGGGTGATCTTGCGGTACTGGTCCACGAGCTCCTCGGAACGGTCCGCGCCGTCGCCGATGAGGTGAGCCAGCCGGGCCCGATCGTCGTTGGCCTCGACCATCGACTCCGCGCCCTTGGCGCGCATGAGCACGACGCCGTTGCGGATCCGGCTGACCATCGTCCATGCCTCGATGAGGGTGTCCGCATCCTCGCGCTCCAGCAGGCCCACCTCCGCGGCCGCGTCGATCGCCGCGATCGTCCGCGTCGTCCGCAACGACGGCAGGCGACCGGCATGCTCGAGCTGCAGGAGCTGAGCCGTCCATTCGATATCGGCGAGGCCGCCACGACCGAGCTTCAGGTGGGTGTTCGGATTGGCGCCGCGGGGCAGCCGCTCGGCGTCCACCCGCGCCTTGATCCTGCGGATCTCGCGGATCTCGCGCTCGCTGAGACCGTCCTCGGGGTAGCGCAGGGGATCGATGAGCTCGGTGTACCGCCGGCAGAGGTCCGCATCGCCGACGCCCGCGGTGGCCCGCAGCAGCGCCTGCGCCTCCCAGGTGTCCGACCACTTGGCGTAGTAGGCGGCATAGGAGGCCAGCGACCGGACCAGCGGACCGTTCTTGCCCTCGGGCCGCAGATCGGCGTCAACCTGCAGCGGCGGCTCCGCCCCGGCCACCGCCAGCTGCTGACGGAGTGTCTGAGCGACCCAGGTGGCACAGGCGGTCGCGTCGGAATCGGCCGCGCCCTCCAACGGCTCGTGGACGAACATGACGTCTGCGTCCGAGCCGTAGCCGGCCTCGAAACCGCCGAGGCGGCCCATCAGGACGACCGCCATGCGGACCGTGACCGGGCCCTTCTGCTGCTCATAGGCCGCCATCGCCACATCGAGCGCCGCCTGCAGGGTCGCCGTGTTGATCGCGGTGAGCGCCTCGCCCACCGCGACGACATCGAGCATCCCGAGCACATCGGCCATCGAGACCCGGGCGAGCTCACGGCGACGCACCCGGCGGATCGCCTTGATCGCGTCATCGGGGACGTCGTGTCGCTTGGCCGCGAGGGCCATCTCGGTGGACAGCCGGTCCAGGTCGTGCGGGACAAGCTCGCTGTCGTCGCCGAGGAGCGCGACCACATCGGGAGCCCGCGTGATCAGCTGGGTGACATAGGTGCTCGACGAGAGCAGGCTGGCGAGCTGCTCGGCTGCCACACCTTCGTCGCGGAGCTTGCGCAGGTACCAGTGCGATTCCCCGAGCTCCTCGGAGATCGAGCGGAACGCCAGCAGTCCCGAGTCGGGGTCCGGCGACTCGGCGAACCACGAGAGCATCGCCGGGAGCAGCGACTGCTGGATCGCCGCACGACGCGACACCCCGGACGTGAGTGCCTCGATGTGCTTCATCGCGCCCGCGGGATCGGCGAAGCCGAGTGCCGCGAGCCGCTGCTCCGCGGCGAGCTGCGTCAGCCGCAAGCCCTCCGTCGGCAGGCTCGCCACCGCGTCGAGCAGCGGACGGTAGAACAGCTTCTCGTGCAACCGGCTGACGACCCGGCGGTGCGCCTGCCATTCCTTGGTCAGGCTGTCGACCGGGTTCTGCCGGTACCCCATGCTGCGCCCGATCCGTCGCAGATCCTCGGAGTCCTCGGGCACGATGTGGGTGCGGCGGAGACGGAACAGCTGGATGCGGTGTTCCAGCGTGCGCAGGAACTCGTAGGCCTCCTCCAGCGCCGCGCCGTCGCGGCGTCCGACATAGCCGCCCTCGGTCAGCGCGTGCAGGGCGAGCACGGTCGTGCGGTCGCGCACGGACGGGTCAGCGCGGCCGTGCACGAGCTGCAGCATCTGCACCGCGAACTCGACATCGCGCAATCCCCCGCGGCCGAGCTTGAGCTGCCGCTCGCGCTCGGTGTGCGGGATGTTGTCCACGACGCGCTTGCGCATCGAACGCACATCGGAGACGAAGTTCGGGCGCGTGCTGGCGAACCACACCATCGGTTCGAGCTCGTCGAGATACCGCTGCGCCAGCTCGGCGTCGCCGGCCGCGTAGCGGGCCTTGAGCAGGGCCTGGAACTCCCAGGTGCTCGCCCACTTCTCGTAGTAGGCGACGTGGCTGCCGAGCGAGCGCACGAGCGGGCCGTTCTTGCCCTCGGGCCGCAGATTGGCGTCGACCTCCCAGATGGTGCCCTCCGGCGTGTGCTCGCGGCACATCCGCATGACCGCCGAGGCCATCCGCGTGGCGACGACGAGGGCGGCGTTGTCGTCGGCGTCCTCGGCCGCCTCGTACACGAAGATGACGTCGACATCGCTGACGTAGTTGAGCTCGTGTCCGCCGGTCTTGCCCATCGCCATGATGGACAGCCGGGTCAGCTCGGACTTCTCCTCCTCGCCCTGGACGATCGCCAACGCGCCGTCCAGGGTGGCGATGGCGAGATCGGCCAACTCTCCGGAGGACTCGACGAAGCTCGTGAGTGCCGTCAGATCACGCGCGGCGATGCGCAGCAGCGCCCGGTGGTACTGCACGCGCAGCTCGTCGGCATCCGTGGCCGTGCGCATCCACGCTCGGTACTCGTCGATGGTCGCGGGCCGGGTCAGCAGCTCACCCTCGGCGAGGTCGGTGACGTACTCGGGATGGCGGGCGAGAAAGTCGCCCAGGGCCTCGCTGGTACCGAGCACGACCAGCAGGCGTAGTCGCAGTTCCTCGTCACCGCTCAGCAGCGCCACCAGCGCGGGAGCGCCGCCGTCGATGTGCTCGGCGATCCTGGCGAGCGAGGCCAGGCAGGTATCGGGATCGGCGACCTGCGCGACCTGCTCGACGAGGTCGTCGGGACACCCGTCGATCTCCGCGAGCCGCGCGGCGGCCGCCTCCGGCGAGCGGAATCCGAGACGAGACAGTTCCACGGCGTCAGACGATCGGCATGAGGCGGTCGATCTCGAACTGGGTCACCTGCGAGCGGTAGTCCTGCCATTCCGCGCGCTTGTTGCGCAGGAAGAAGTCGAAGACGTGCTCGCCAAGCGTCTCGGCGACCAGCTCGCTGGTCTCCATGACGCGGATCGCCTCGTCGAGATTGCGCGGCAGCGGCGAGATGCCGAGAGCCTTGCGCTCGTTCTCGCTGAGCGACCACACATTGTCCTCCGCCTCCGGCGGCAGCTCGTAGCCTCCCTCGATCCCCTTGAGGCCCGCCGCGAGGATGAGCGCGAACGCGAGGTATGGGTTGCACGCCGAGTCGACCGCGCGCAGCTCGATGCGCGCCGAGCCGCTCTTGTGCGGCTTGTACATCGGGACGCGCACCAGCGCGGACCGGTTGTTGTGGCCCCAGCACACGTAGCTCGGCGCCTCACCGCCCCACGCGAGTCGCTTGTAGGAGTTGACCCACTGGTTCGTGACGGCGGTGATCTCGGGCGTGTGCTCCAGGACTCCGGCGATGAACTGGCGGCCGGTCTTGCTCAGCTGGTACTCCGCGCCCGCCTCGTAGAAGGCGTTCTCGTCGCCCTCGAAGAGCGAGACGTGGGTGTGCATGCCCGATCCGGGATGCTCCGAGAAGGGCTTGGGCATGAACGAGGCCCACTTGCCCTGACTCAAGGCGACCTCGCGGACGACGGTGCGGAAGGTCATGATGTTGTCGGCCGTGGAGAGCGCGTCGGCGTACCGCAGGTCGATCTCCTGCTGTCCGGGTCCGCCCTCGTGGTGGCTGAACTCGACCGAGATGCCCATCGACTCGAGCATGGTGATGACCTCGCGCCGGAAGTCCTGGCCGCCGCCCTGCGCGGTGTGGTCGAAGTAGCCGCTGTCGTCGACGGGCACCGGCTGCTCCCCGCGGCCGGGCTTGCCCTTGAGCAGGAAGAACTCGATCTCGGGGTGGGTGTAGAACGTGAAGCCGGCATCGGCCGCCTTGCCGAGCGCGCGCTTGAGCACGTGGCGCGGGTCGGCGTACGAGGCACTGCCGTCGGGCATCAGGATGTCGCAGAACATGCGCGCGGTGGCCGGTGTCTCGCCGCGCCACGGCAGGATCTGGAAGGTCGACGGGTCGGGCTTGGCGAGCATGTCGGCCTCGTGCACGCGGGCGAAGCCCTCGATGGCCGAGCCATCGAAGCCGATGCCCTCCCCGAAGGCGCCCTCCAGCTCGGCCGGGGCGATCGCCACCGACTTGAGCGAGCCGAGCACATCGGTGAACCACAAGCGCACAAAACGCACGTCGCGCTCCTCGAGCGCCCGCAGTACGAACTCCTCCTGCTTACCCATGCGGCCAGTCTAGGGGTGGGCCACGGCCTCGGGCGCGCTGCCGGCACCCGCATCCTCTCCTCACCCCCGCGGGGCGGTGACTTACGCACCCCTCCCGCAGGCCAGCGGTGCGATAGGCACCTCTTCGTGTACTCGAGACGTGCCTGTCCCACCGCCCATGGGGTGGAGACGTGCGTAGGTCACCGCCCTCGCTGGGGGAGCCCTAGGCTGGTGTCGTGCCCCAACTGCGTCTCGCCCTCGCTCAGGTCAATCCCACCGTCGGCGATATCGACGGCAATGCCGAGATCATCGTGAGCACCGCGCGGGAGGCCGCCGCCCGTGGTGCCCACGTCGTCATCTTCCCCGAGATGGCGCTCACCGGTTACCCGGTCGAGGACCTCGCCGGGCGCCTGTCGTTCATCCACCGCTCCCAGGAGGCCCTCGCCGCGCTGCCCGGACGCCTCGTCGACGAGGGGCTCGGCGAGCTGGTCGTCATCCTCGGGCACCTCGACAGCGCCAAGCCCCGGGAGCTGGAGGCGATGCCCGACCGGCTCGGCATCCCGAAGAACGCTCCCACCAACTCCGCCTCGGTCATCACCGGCGGCCGGGTCGTGACCCGGTACGACAAGCACCACCTTCCCAACTACGGCGTGTTCGACGAGTTCCGCAACTTCGTCCCGGGCGACGAGACCCAGATCGTGCAGGTGGGCGGCGTCGACATCGCGCTCGCGATCTGCGAGGACATCTGGCAGGACGGACCCTCGGCCGCCGCGAAGGCCGCCGAGGCCGGACTGCTGGTCGTGCTCAACGGCTCCCCCTACGAGGCGGCGAAGGACGACGCGCGGCTCGATCTGTGCGCGCGCCGGGCGCGGGAGGGTGAGTGCGCCCTGGCCTATGTCAACCTCGTCGGCGGTCAGGACGAGCTCGTCTTCGACGGCGACTCCCTCGTGGTCGATGCCGCCGGCGAGCTCGTGGCCCGCGCGGCGCAGTTCGAGACCGAGCTGCTCGTGGTCGATCTGGACCTGCCGGCGGCGACCGCCCCCATGCCCGAGCCGGGCACCCGCTTCCACGGCCTGCTGGTCGAGCGCTCCATCATCGGCAGCGATCCCGTCGCCCCCTATGAGCCGATCGCGCCCACGGTCGCCGAACGCTGGGACGACGTCGGCGAGCGCTACTGGGCGATCGTCCTGGGCCTACGCGACTATGTGGACAAGAACGGCTTCCGTTCCGTGCTGATGGGGTTGTCGGGCGGCATCGACTCCACCCTCGTGGGCGCGATCGCGGTCGACGCCCTCGGCCCGGACCGGGTCTTCGGCGTCTCCAATCCCAGCGAGTGGTCGACCGATCACTCCCGGTCCGATGCCGAAGAGCTCGCCCGCCGCACCGGCCTCGCGCTCGACACCGTCGCCATCGCGCCGATCTTCGACGCCTATCAGGAGGCACTCCACCTCGACGGGCTCGCCGAGGAGAATCTGCAGGCGCGCATTCGGGCGGTCATCTGGATGGGGCTGTCCAATCAGCACGGCCACCTGGTACTGGCCTGCGGCAACAAGTCGGAGCTCGCCACGGGCTACTCGACCATCTACGGCGACGCGGTCGGCGGCTACGCGCCGATCAAGGACCTGCCCAAGACCCTCGTCTGGGAGGTGTCAAGGTGGCGCAATACCTATGCCGAGTCGCGCGGTGAGACGCCGCCTATCCCCGAGAACGCCATCAGCAAGCCACCCTCGGCCGAGCTGCGCCCCGGCCAGCTCGACACCGACTCGCTGCCCGAGTACGACGTGCTCGACGCCATCCTGGACGCCTATGTCGAGCGCGACCTCGGGGCCGGTGCCGTCGTGGCCGAGGGCTTCGCCCCAGAACTCGTGCAGCGTGTCGTGACGCTCGTGGATCGCGCCGAGTACAAGCGCCGTCAGTACCCGCCGGGACCGAAGATCAGCCGCCGCAACTTCGGTCGCGACCGGCGCGTCCCCATCACCAACCGGTGGCGCGAGGACTTGTAGTCTGAATCTCGTCCGTGGACCCCGCCCGGGGCCGCGAGAAGGAGATCACCAGATGAACACCGCACTGACCCCTGCCGAGGAGCCCTCGCCCTACGGCGGCGGACCCACCACCGACCCATCGGTCAAGAAGGTGCGCACGCACCATCTTCAGAAGTGGAAGGCCGAAGGACATCGCTGGGCGATGCTGACCGCGTACGACCAAGGCGCGGCGAGTGTCTTCGACGAGGCCGGCATCCCCGTGCTCCTCGTCGGCGACTCGGCGTCCAACAATGTCTTCGCCAATCCGACGTCCTTGCCGGTCACGGTCGACGAGCTGATCCCGCTCGCCCGTGCCGTGGCACGGTCCGCGCCGCGTGCGCTCGTCGTCGGAGATCTGCCCTTCGGATCCTTCCAGCGCTCACCCGAGCAGGCCTATGACACCGCGGTCCGGTTCTTGAAGGAGGCCGGAGTGCAGGCGGTCAAGCTCGAGGGGGGTGCGGAGATGGCGCCCCAGATCTCCAAGCTGACCGAGGGGGGCGTGCCGGTGATGGCCCACATCGGGTTCACGCCGCAGTCCGAGCACGCCCTCGGCGGCTACCGGGTCCAGGGACGCGGGGAGGCGGCCGAACGACTGCTCGCCGACGCCCACGCCGTGCAGGAGGCCGGCGCCTTCTCGGTGGTCATGGAGATGGTGCCCGCCCCGATCGCCCAGCAGGTCACCGCCGAGCTCACGATCCCGACGATCGGCATCGGCGCCGGAGCGGGCTGCGATGCGCAGGTCCTCGTCTGGCAGGACGCGATGGGCCTCAACACGGGGCGTGCGCCGCGATTCGTCAAGAAGTACGCGGATCTGCACGGTGTGATGCTCGAGGCCGCGCGTGAGTACGCGGCCGATGTCGCCAGCGGCACGTTCCCGGCCGCCGAGCACTCCTTCGACAGCTGACACAGTCCCGACTTTTGCCGGGTTGTGGCCCCGCAGCGACGCGACAATGGGCCACAGCCCGGCGAAAGTCGGGCCCGGAGGGCCCTCGGGGTCAGTCGTCCTCAGGATCGTTCCAGACCGGGTCGTTGTCCCATTCCTCGTTACGGGCCTCGGCGGTCTCGAGGGCGCGCTCGGCCTCTTCTCGCGTGTCATAGGGGCCGAGCCGGTCGATCGCGCGGCAGCCGTCCTCGCCCTCGACCCGATGGTGCTTGACGCAGTAGTAGTACTGGGGCTTCACGTCGTTCATAGGCTCATCGTGCCGCATCGTCGCTGCGGTCGCCGGACGAGGAGTCGAGTCGCTCGCGCAGACGGCGGACCTCGTCGCGGAGCTCGGTGATGGCCACCGTCGTCTCATCGGGCTCGTCGCCGCGCTGATGGTCCAAGGCCTCCACAGCGACGGCGATGAACAGGTTCAACACCACGTATGCGGTGATCAGCAGATAGCCGATGAAGAAGAGCCAGGCCCAGGGGTACACCTCGACCACCGGACCGATCACCACGGTCCAGTTGTCGACGGTCATGATCTGGAACATCGACACGAGGGCCCGCGGTAGCGACCCGAAGGCCTCGGGAGCCACCCCGCCGAACATCTGCGTCGCCATCACCGCCGCGATGTAGAGGATCATGACCAGCAGCGTCCCGACCGACAGCATGCCCGGGATGGTGGCGATGAGGGCGCCGACGACGCGTCGCATGGATCGCACGGTCGACAGCAGCCGCAGAACCCGGAGGACCCGCAGCACGCGCAGGACGCCGAAGGCCCCGGAGTCCGGGATCAGCGCGATCGCCACGACGAAGAGGTCGAACAGGCTCCACGGATCGCGGAAGAAGTCAGCCCGGTGGGCGAAGATCCGCAGGCCGATCTCGACGACGAAGACCCCGACCGTCAGCCAGGCGACGCTGTCGACGATGCCGCCCCAGCGCTCCATGATCTCCGGTGAGGTCTCCAGGCCCAGAGCGGCGGCGTTCAGGACGATCAGCACGACGATCACGCGCTGGAAGGAACCGGAGTCGACGAGGCGGCGGACCCGCTCACGGGCGGTGAGAGCGTCGGCCTGCGGCATACGGGACCTTTCGTCGGCGATCGCGGACCATTCTCGCCGATGACGTGCCCGATAGGATCGCCCGGTGCTCGCTCCCTCGATCCTGCCCGGACATGTCTCGCCTCAGCGGCCGGTCCCCTCGTCCATCGACCTGCCTGAATACGTCGGCCAGGCCGCGCCGCTCCCCTATCGCGGGCCCTCGGTGCGCGACGTCGAGATGATCGAGGCCATGCGCGTCGCGGGAAGGATCGCCGCACAGGCCCTCGACGCGGTCGAGGCCGCGATCGCGCCGGGCGTGACCACCGACGAGCTGGATCGCGTCGGCCACGAGTTCCTGCTCGACCACGGCGCGTATCCCTCGACCCTCGGCTACCGCGGCTATCCCAAGAGCCTGTGCAGCAGCATCAACGAGGTGATCTGCCACGGGATCCCCGATGACCGGCCACTCGCCGACGGCGACATCGTCAATATCGACATCACGGCCTATATCGGCGGTGTCCACGGCGACACCAATAAGACCTACCTCGTCGGGGAGGTCGACGAGGAGTCGCGACTGCTGGTGGAGCGCACGCGAGAGTCACTGCGGCGTGCGATCAACGCGGTGCGCCCGGGTCGTCAGCTGAACGTGATCGGCCGCGTGATCGAGGCGTACGCGCGCCGCTTCGGGTACGGCGTCGTGCGTGACTTCACCGGGCACGGCGTGGGTCCCGCCTTCCACGACGGGCTCATCGTGCCGCACTACGACGATCCGAGCGCCGACACCCTGATCGTCCCCGGCATGACGTTCACGATCGAGCCGATGCTGACGCTCGGGACCATCGAGTGGGACCTCTGGGACGACGGGTGGACCGCGGTCACCCGCGACCACCGCCGCACCGCCCAGTTCGAGCACACCCTCCTCGTCACCGACGACGGCGCGGAGGTCCTCACCCTGCCCTGACCCGGCCAGAACCGAGATGTGCTCCCCATTCGTCACCCGGGCTGGGCGTGGGTTGACGATCGGGGAGCACATCTCGGTCCAAGGCGAGGGATCTCCTACGGGACGTAGTTGAAGGTGTCCGGATCGGGGCCTACGCGACGGTCCTCGTTCAGGGCCGAGATGGAGGCCATATCGGCATCGGAGAGCTCGAAGCCGAACAGGTCGAAGTTCTGTGCGACCCGCTCGGGCGAGGACGCCTTCGGGAACACGATGTCGCCGCGCTGGATCGCCCAACGGAGCACGACCTGCGCGGGCGCCCGACCGATGCTCTCGGCGATGGCGTTGATCGCCTCGTTCTCGAAGACCTGACCCTGCGCGAGCGGCGACCACGCCTCCGTGGCGACCTCGTGCTCGGCGTTGACGGCCCGCAGGTCGTCCTGCGTGAGGAAGGGGTGCACCTCGATCTGGTTGACCGCCGGGATGATCGTGGTCTCGCCGATCAGCCGGCGAAGATGGTGCGCCTGGAAGTTGGAGACGCCGATGGCGCGCGTCTTGCCCGCGCGGTAAGCCTCCTCCATGGCCTTCCAGGTGTCGACGAAGTCGATGTCGATGGCCGGCAGCGGCCAGTGGATGAGGAAGAGGTCGAGGCGCTCGAGGCCCAGTTTCTTCAAGGACTCCTCGAGCGACGCATGGACGCGATCGGGCTCGTGGTTGTCGTTGTTGAGCTTGGTGGTGACGAAGACATCGTCGCGAGCCAGGCCGGAGGCGGCCAGTGCCTCTCCGACGCCCTGCTCGTTGCCGTACATCTGTGCGGTGTCGATGTGGCGGTATCCGGCCTCGAAGGCGTCGAGCACGCGGTCCTTGGTGTCCTCGGGCGGGACCTGATAGGTGCCGAATCCGAGCTGGGGGATCTCGACCCCGTTGTTGAGCGTGATGGTGGGTACAGAAGCCATGTCTGCGACGCTAGCTCGCGTCGTGGCAGACGGCACGGTGGCCGGTGGTGACCTTTCTCGCGGCACCGCGCGGGAATAGCTCAGCCTCGGTGCCTGATGATCCGACGCTCGATCGCCACGGAGACCGCTGCGGCTCGGCTGTCGACCCCGAGCTTCGTGTAGAGGTGCGCGAGGTGGGACTTGACCGTGGCCTCGGAGATGAAGAGCGCGCGGGCGAGATCACGATTGGATGATCCGCGCGCGAGGAGCTCCAGCACCTCGACCTCACGTTCGGTGACGGCTCCCTCGGGGGCCGTGGACCGGCGCACCAAGGTGGCTGCCGCTTGCGCCGCCAGCACCGGTTCGCCGCGGGCCGTGCGCCTGATCGCCGAGAACAGCTCGTCGGCGGGGACGTCCTTGAGCAGATAGCCGCGGGCTCCCGCGTCGAGTGAGCGGACGACATCGGCCTCGGTGTCGTAGGTCGTGAGGATCAGCACCTCGGGTGCGGGCACGCGAGCGCGTACGGCGCGCGTCAGCTCGACGCCGTCGTCCCCAGCCCCGAGGTTGAGGTCGACGACCACGACATCGGGTGCGGCGGTGTCGATCAGACGTACCGCCGATGATGCATCGCCCGCCTCACCGACGACCGAGAGCCCCGGTTCGCCGTCGAGCAGCGCCCGCACTCCGGCCCGGACCACGGGATGGTCGTCGACGAGCACGATCCGGATCACGCGTCCTCCTCGATCGGCAGGTGCAGGCTCACCGTGGTGCCCTCGCCGACGGTGGACTCGATCATGACCTCACCGCCGCCTTCTTCAGCCCGGGATCGCAGGCCGCTGAGGCCGCGGCCGCGCTCCCCCGCCGCTCCGACGCCTGCGGGATCGAAGCCGCGACCGTCGTCGTGCACGTCCAGGGTGAGCCGGCCGGGGTGGAAGACCAGCGTCACGACGATCCTCGACGCCCGCGCGTGTTCGACGCTGTTGGCGACGGCGCCCCGCACGGTGGCGAGCACCGTGTGGACGATGCCTGGCGCGAGCGACTCGCGGTCGCCGTCGACCCGCAGCTCGACCTCGATCTCCGGGGGCGCGTCGCGGCGCAGCAGTGCGTCGATCGCGCCGACCAGCTCCTCGCCAGTATGGATATCGGCTGGCGCGAGGTCGCCGATCACGCGCCGCACCTCGACGAGCTCGTGCCGGGCGCTGCCCTCGGCCATCGTGACGTTCTCGCGGGCACGATCCGGGTCGCTCTCCCAGGACCGGCGTGCCGCGTCGAGCAGCAACACGATGCTGGAGAGGCCCTGTCCCACCGAGTCGTGGATCTCGCGCGCCAGGCGGGTGCGCTCGCGCAACGCTCCGACGGTGCGTTGCTCGGCGGCCAGGAGCTCCTGCGCCGCGGTGAGCTCGTCGAGGAGCGACTGCCGGCGTTCGGACTCACGCTGCAGCCCGTGATATGCGGCGACGGCGATGCCCGCGAGGCCCAGCGGTCCGACGATCAGCGTGGGGTCGAAACGGTCGCTCAAACGCGATCCGGCGATGACGACGACAAGGGCCATCGCCAGGACGACCGCGCCGCCCGACGGTTGCGGCAGTGACCGCAACACGATGAACGCCAGGGGCACGGCGACCCAGGCGAAGGAGGGGGCAGCGAAGGTCAGGCCCGCCCAGAGGGCCACGACGACCATGGCGAAGGCCACGTCGACCGCACGCTGGCGAGGATGACGCGCGGCCCACCACACCACCGCGATGGTGAGCACGACCGCGGCGGCCAGCACCGGGCCGGGATCATGGCGATCGATGTACCGGACGGTGGCGGCGAGGACGAAGACGGCGGTGACGCCTGCGAGCCACCGGTCGAGGCCGCCGACGGCACCGAGCACACCGCGTCGCACCTGGTCCATGGGAGCCGAGATTACGCGGAGGCGGCGCGCTCGGCATCATCCCTTCGGCTATCGCGCGATGGCCGAGCGACGGCGCTGCGCCGCTGGATACCGCGAGAGGCTTGGCCCATGAGGTCATCGGTCTCCTTCCCACTCCTCACGCTGGCGCTGGGTGCGCTGCTCGCCGCCTGTGCGGACACGACGCCGGCCGCCGTTCCGCCGGCTGAGACGATTCCTTCCGTGAGCCCGGCACCCGCCGAAGAGCTGTCCCAAGAGGACCTCGATACCGCGTTGATCGAGGCCACCTGGGCGAACGACGTGCCCGCGGTCACCGATCTGATCGAGCGCGGGGCGGACGTCGACCACCAGGACGAGACACAGCAGTCGTCCTTCCTGATCGCGGCGAGTGAGGGCCATCTCGACATCCTGCGGCTCGCCCTCGACGCCGGAGCCGATGTCACGGCACTGGACTCCTTCGAGGGCACCGCGCTGATCCGGGCCGCCGAGCGCGGTCACGCGAACGTGGTGGGTGATCTCGTACGGGCCGGTGTCGACCTCGATCACGTCAACAACCTGGGCTATCAGGCCATCCACGAGGCGGCGTGGCTCGGGCGTGACGATGCGGACTACGCGACGACCGTACGCGTGCTGATCGCCGCTGGGGCGACAGTGGACCGTCGCTCGGATCGCCAGGGTCTCACGCCGGCGCAGCTGGCCGGGCAGCGCGGCTTCACCGGCCTCGCGGGCGTCTTCGAGGCCACGACGGCGCCTGTCGCGGAGGGTGACGCGAAGGCGACCCTGTTGCGCGCGGCTGCCGATGGCGATGCGGATCTCGTCGCTCGGGCGCTTCGTGCGGGAGCGGACATCGAGGCGCGGGGCGAGGATGGCCGCACGGCGTTGCTGCACGCCTCGATCGGCGACCACGTGGCTGCCGCGCGGGTGCTGGTGGCGCTCGGCGCCGACCCCGATGTGCTCGACGACCGTCACGACACGGCCTGGCTCGTCACCGGGGTCACGGGGAGTGTGGAAATGCTCGAGACACTGTTGCCCGCGGAACCTGATCTCACGATCGTCAACCGCTTCGGCGGCGTCTCGGTGATCCCGGCGAGCGAGCGCGGACATGTGGACTACGTCCGTCGTGTGGTGCAGACGGGGATCGATGTCGATCACATGAATCAGCTGGGGTGGACGGCCCTGCTGGAGGCGGTGATCCTCGGGGACGGGGGCGAGGCTCACCAGCAGATCGTCGACATTCTGCTGGAGGCCGGTGCCGATCCGTCGATCACCGACAACGACGGGATGACGGCACTGGCACATGCCGAGCAGCGCGGCTACGACCAGATCGCGACATCGCTGCGGGCGGCAGCGGCGGGCTGACCTCCCCGGTGGGCGCTGGCGCGATGGTCGAGATCTGGGCAGCGAACTCACCTACGGTGGTCGCTCCATTGGACCGCGATGAACGGAGGTTCCGGCAGAGCAGACGCAAGTGCCCTCCCCGCGAGGCCGGGACCACTCGGGTCGGGCACGGGCGTGCCGCTCACCGGAGGAGTCAGGCGGGCCGAGGCCGGACGGACGATGTGCTTTCGTGGTTGCTGGAGCAACCACGAAACACATCCTCCGTCGACGGCGCACGAAAGATATGCCTCCGTGGTAGCTATGGCAACCGCCGCAGCACATCCTCCGTGCGAGGCAGCCGACGACATCAGGCGAGATCCGGGACAGGTCAGAGTCCCGTGGGGCGAATGAGCCGGCCTATAAGCCGGATTCTGTCCTCGCCCGGAGGCGAGGGGCGACCATCCATCTGGGACGCGCATCGCTGCGCGCCTCGGTGCAACCTACCCGCTGACATCGGACGGGCCGCCCGTCAGCGCAGGCCCGAAGGCCCTCTTGGTCTTGCTCCCGGTGGGGTTTACCGAGCCACGACGGTCGCCCGCCGCGCTGGTGAGCTCTTACCTCACCGTTTCACCCTTACCCGCACCCCTGTCATCGACAGGGGCCGCTGGCGGTCTGCTCTCTGTGGCACTGTCCCGCACGTCGCCGTGGGTGGCCGTTAGCCACCACCGTGCCCTGCGGAGTCCGGACTTTCCTCGACATCGTCACCGATGCCGCGGCCGCCCGGCCGGCTCATTCGCGAGTCCGATCGTACTCGTGCGACCCAGATCACGGTGCACCGCGGCCCGCCGCCCTGATAACGTGGTGGATCGAAAGGGAGTAGTCCCCAATCGCTGCGTCGACATACTGAACGGCTCCGGCCGGTCCGGTGCAGCGGGCCAGGTCACTGGCGGACGAGACTTTCGACCGGATCGTTGTATTCACGAGTCCGGTCGAGGACTCGTCGAACGCGGCTCTTCGTCCGGACCCGGACGAGGAGCTTTTTTCATGTGGGAAGCACTGGTGCTCAGCACCGTGGTGATCTTCGTGGCCGAGTTGGGCGACAAGAGCCAGCTGATGGCCATGACCTTCGCCTCCCGGTACCGTGCGCGCGATGTGCTCATCGGCATCACCGCCGCCACCGCGATCGTGCATCTGGCATCGGTGGGCATCGGCTACTGGGTCGGTGAGGCGTTCTCGGACTATCAGGGCTGGATCTCGATCGCCGCGGGCATCGCCTTCATCGCCTTCGCGCTCTGGACTCTGCGCGGTGACGAGCTGACCGAGGACGAGGCCGACAAGGCGCGCAAGAGCACCGGCAAAGCGCTCGTCGCCGTCGGTGTCGCCTTCTTCCTCGCCGAGCTCGGGGACAAGACGATGCTCGCCACCATCACGCTGGCCGTGCGCGAGGACTGGTTCGGGGTGTGGATCGGCAGCACGGTCGGGATGGTCGCGGCCGATGCCCTGGCCATCGTCGTCGGCTTCCTGCTCGGCAAGCGCCTGCCGGAGAAGTTCATCAAGTACGGTGCGGCGGCCGCCTTCGCGATCTTCGCCGTGATCTTGATCATCGAGGGTGTCCGAGCCGTCTGACCCCCTCCGGGAGCGGTACCTGGTCAACCTCTCGCCCTGAGCGGCGGTAGGCCGTCAACCTCATCGAGCCTCGATAACGTTGATGGCCTACCGCCACCGGGGACGTGAGGTTGACCAGGTACCGCCACCGCGGACGTGAGGTTGATGGCCTACCGCCACCAGGTGGGCCGGCTGTGCGAATCGGTAGGCTCGCAGGGTGCTGATCCTCCTTCCGCCATCCGAGGGCAAGACCCGCCCGGCCGACGGCGCACCCCTGGATCTGACCGCGCTCTCCCTGCCGCAGCTGAACCGGCAGCGCGAGCAACTGCTCAAGGCGCTGGTGAGACTCTGCTCCGGCCGCGAGCAGCGGGCGATGGAAGTGCTCGGGCTGGGTGCGACTCAGGCCGAGGCCGTGGCCCGTAACTCAGCCCTGCTCGAGGAGCCGGCGGCTCGGGCCGACACCGTCTACACCGGCGTGCTGTTCGAGCATCTCGACCCCGCCTCCTTCACCGACGACGAGCGTTCCCGAGCCGATCAGACCCTTGCGATCGCCTCGGCCCTCTTCGGCCTCGTCCGCCCCGGCGACCCGATCCCCGCCTACCGGCTCTCCGCCGGGATCTCGCTCCCCCGGCTCGGCACCGTCGCCTCACGGTGGAAGCCGCTCCTCCCCACCGCGATCGAGGAGCTCGCCGACGGCCACCTCGTGGTCGACCTGCGGTCGGGAGGCTACGTGAACCTCGGCAAGCCACCCGCCGGCGTCACCTCGGCGACGATGCGGGTGCTGCACGAGAAGGACGGCAAGCGCAGCGTCGTCAGCCACTTCAACAAGGCGACCAAGGGGCGCGTGGTCCGTCGCCTGCTCAGCGAGGACATCGATGCCAAGCATCCCGACGATCTGGCGGACGCGCTCCGCGACCTCGGATGGACGGTCGAGCTCGACGGCTCCCGACTGGATCTCGTCGTCGCCGAGCTCTGACCGTCAGGGCACCGCGTTGAAGGCCCGCAGGCTCGCGTTGCCGTCCCGCCACCAGGCCACCGTGCTGATCGACGCGGGCGCCAGCTCCATCGCGTAGACCGACCTGATCGGGGCGCCCAGGGCCCGGGCGACGAGCAGCTTGATCGGGCTGACATGGGTCACCACGACGACGGTCTGCCCCGCGAACCGGGACACCAGTCGCTCCCTCGCGCGCTCGACCCGGGTCGCGACCTCCTCGAAGGACTCGCCGCCGGGCGGGGCGATGTCGGTCGACGCCAGCCACGCCGTCAGTTCCTCAGGCCACCTCTCGCGGATCTCACCGAAGGTGAACCCGTCCCAGTCGCCGAAGGACGTCTCCATCAGGTCGTCCTCGACCAGCGCCCGCACCCCGAACCGCCCGGCCACATGCTCGGCAGTCTGACGGGTGCGTCGCAGCGGCGACGTCACCACAGCATCGACCTCACCCCTGGCGGCCAGCCAGTCGGCGGCGCGCACGGCCTGCTCGTGACCGGCCGCGGTGAGCTCCGGGTCCTCGCCTCCGCTACCGCTGAACGCCTTGCGCTCGGTGAGACCGGTGACGCCGTGGCGTACGAGGATCAGGGTGGTGGCCTCGTTCGACGGCGCACTCCAGCCCCGAGCCGGCGCGCTCCGGCCGGCGGTGTCGCCGGCCCGCGTCACAGCCCGGACTCGGACGTACGGACCAGGATGCGACTGCACTCGGGGCAGCGCAGCACCTCATCGTCCGGTGCCTGCGACAGCTCGCGCAGGTCGGCGCCGTTGAGCTCCAGCCGGCACCCTTCGCAGCGCTTGGCGCGGAGCAACGCGGCACCGACCCCGCCCTGGTTGGCCCGCAGCTTCTCGTACAGCGCGAGGAGATCATCGGGAACCCGGGCCGCGAGTGCGCCGCGCCCCGCCTCGGCATCCGACAGCTCGGCGTCGATCTCACCGAGGGCGGTGTCGCGGCGAGCGGCGACCTCATCGTGCTGAACGCGAAGCTCCTCCAGTGCCTTGACGACCTCGTCGAGCCGACCTTGGGCCTCCTCGAGCGCCTCCATCACCTCGAGCTCGGCATCCTCGAGGGTGCCGATGCGACGATCGAGTGCGACGATCTCGTGCTGCAGGCCCTCGAGATCCTTCGGATTGGTGACGGCGCCGGAGTTCAGCCGTTCCTCGTTGCGGGCACGGCGGGTCTTGACGAGCTCCACGTCCTGGTCGGCCTGCTTCTGCTCGCGTTCGAGATCGGAGACTCGCGTGGAAGCCTCGATCCGACGGCCGTCGAGGGTCGCGACCTCCGCATCGAGCTCGCCGATGCGCGCGTTCTCGGGCAGCGAGACACGTCGGTGGTTCAACTGGGCGATGACAGAGTCCTTCGCCTGCAGATCGAGCAGGGTCTGCTGGGCGGACGGTTCAGCTTTCAGCGTAGGCTCCTCAGCTCAGCGTGGCGGACCACGGATCAGTCACGATGGTCGAGACGTGGGTCTCCACCGTACCGCCCAAACGGGCTCGGACCTCGCGCGCGGCCACCGGCAGCCAGGTCCATTCCGCTGCCCAGTGCGGCACGTCGACCACCGCACACGCTCCGGGACGCTCGCGATGCTCGCTCACCGGGTGATGGCGCAGGTCCGAGGTGACGTAGACATCGGCGCCCGCGGCGTCCGCCCGCGCCAGCAGGAAGTCGCCCGACCCGCCGCACAGGGCGACCGTGCGCACCTCTCGATCGAGCTCGCCGGCGATGCGCGTCGCCCCCGAGTGGTGCGGGAGCGAGGCCTTGACGTTCTCGGCGAACGCCCACAGGCTCATCGGCTCGTCGAGGACGCCGATGCGCCCGCTCCCCCGGCCGCTGGGCGACGCGGCCGTCTCGATGAGGTCGTAGGCGACCTCCTCATAGGGATGGGCACGGACCATCGCGCGGCGCACCTGATCGCGCAGCCGTCGCGGGGCGACCATCTCGATGCGGACCTCGTCGACGTATTCGACCGCGCCGACCTCGCCGATGGCCGGGGTCGCGCCGTCGAGCGGCCGGAAGGAGCCGGTGCCGCGTGACTGGAACTGGGCGCGGTCGTAGTCGCCGATATGGCCGGCACCGGCATCGTGCATCGCGGTGGCGACCTCGTCGGCGACGTCGACGGGGGCGAAGACCACCCATTTGTCCGGGCCGGCGTCGAGATCGTCGTCGAGGGGGCGGATGTCGCGCAGGCCAATCGCCTCGGCCATCGACTCGGAGACGCCGAGCGGTGGCGAGTCGGCATTGGTGTGACAGGTGTGCAGGGCGATGCCGTTGCTGAGCAGCGTGTGGATCACGCGACCCTTGGGATCGGTCGCGGCCACGGACGTGGTGCCCTTCAGGTACAGCGGGTGGTGGGTGACGACCAGGTCAGCTCCGACCAGGACCGCCTCGTCGGCGACGGCCTGCACCGGATCGACGGCGAACAGGATCGTGCGGACCTCGGCCTCGGGATCCCCGGCGACGGTGCCGACGGCATCCCAGTCGTCCGCCCAGGACGGATCGTAGAGCTGGTCGAGGACGGCGATGACGTCGAGCAAGGTGGGCACGCAGCCACTCTAAATGACGTCGACTCCGTCCGACTTGTGCCGGCCTATGGCCCCCTGGACCTCTCTCGAAGGGCCACAACCCGGCAAAAGTAGTCGGACGGAAAGCCAGACCGGGAGTCAGAGGGGTTCGCTGAGGGATTGGACGAGGGCGGGAATCTGCTCTTGGAGGATGGTCAGGTCCGCCACAGGCGCATCGTCGCGGACGAAGGTGTCGCGCAGGGACGTGTCGAAGAGGCCGAGCACGAGCCGGGTCGCCGCTTGGAGATCGATGGTCAGCCGGCGCCCGAGACCCTCGCACGCCATCGCGATGATCTCAGCGAACTCCTCGTGGGTCTGCTCCCACAGCTCCACATAGGCGTCCGCGATCCGACGGTGCCGGACCGCGTGGATGACGAACTCGTGGTGCACGAGGAACCACGTGCGGTCGATCGGCTCGACGGAGGTGAAGTGTTCCAGGATCTTGGCGATCGACCCGAGGTCGCCGTGACGCAGCTCGGCATCGACCGCCCCGCGCAGGGCCGCGACCATCCGCTCCTTCTCCCGGTTGAACAGGTCGACGACCAGCTCGTCCTTGGAGTCGTAGTTGGAGTAGAAGGCGCCGCGGGTGAATCCGGCGCGCTCGCAGATCTGCTCGACGGTGGCGCCCTGGATCCCCGTGTCCGCCAGGACCTCGCGGGCGGCGTCCAACAGCCGCGCACGGGTCGTGGCCCGCCGCCGGGTGCCGTCGTGAACCGCCATCGGCGTTCTCCTTCCCACTGCCGCGGCACGGAATGTGCCTCCGCGGCAAGACGAGCGTAGCCGCCGGACGGGTCGCCCCTCGTCCCGCAGCGACCATTCCACCGGCGAACCGTACTGTGCGCAACGGCACATGGATGCCTCGTTCGATACATGGACGTATTCGATACAGATATGTATCGTCGAGACATGTCCGCTGCGCTCTACTCCCTCGGCCGTTGGTGTCATCGCCATGCCGGCCGCGTCGTCGCCGGCTGGCTCGTGGTGCTGGCCGCCGCCGCGGGCCTCGCCGCCACGGTCGGCGAAGGCACCCACGACGACTTCACACTGCCGGGCACCGAGGGACAGGAGGCGCTGGACACCCTGACCCGGACCTTCCCGCAGATCGCCGGGATCTCCGCGCAGATCGTCTACATCGCGCCGGAGGGCAGCCGGGTCGACGATCCGGCCCTGCGCGAGGCTGCCGATGCCACCCTCGAACGCCTGGACCAGATGCCGTTGGTGGACGACGCGCTCTCCCCCTTCGACGACCTGGTGGACGGCACCGTCAACGCGGCCGGCGATGCCGCGATCATCCAGGTGCAGTTCTCCGGAGGGCCGTCGGACATCACCGATCAGGTCAAGACGGACCTGCGGACCGCGACCGAGCCGCTCGAAGCCGCCGGGGCCGAGGTCGAGCTGGGCGGTGGCGCCTTCATGAACACCGGTCCGACGATCACCTGGATGGAGGCCGCGGGTGTGGTCGTCGCCTTCGTCGTACTGTGGATCGCGCTCGGGTCGGGACGGGCCGCCTTCATGCCGGTCCTCACCGCGCTGATCGGCGTCGGCGTGACAATGAGCCTCATCTGGGCGCTCACCGCCGTGACCCATCTGGCCTCCCCCACACCACTGCTCGCCTTGATGATCGGCCTCGCGGTCGGGATCGACTACGCCCTCTTCATCGTCTCCCGCCAACGTGAGGAGCTCGGCCGTGGCGCGGAGCCGGACGAGGCGAGCGGGCGGGCGGTCGCGACCGGTGGCTCCGCCGTGGTCTTCGCCGGCATCACGACCCTCATCGCCCTCGCCGGGCTCGCGATCGCCCGCATCCCGTTCCTGACCTGGATGGGCGTCACCGCCTCGGCCTCGGTGGCGATCGCGGTCGTCGTCGCGATCACGCTGCTCCCCGCGTTGATGGGACTGGCCGGCGAACGGCTCCGCCCGCGCAGCGCCGGGAGCGGACGCGCACCGATCGCCCGTCGCTGGGTCCGTGCCGTCACGACCGCGCCGTGGGTGACCGTGGTGGTGGTCGTGCTCGCCCTGGGTGCGCTCGCGCTGCCCGGTCGCGATCTCGCGCTCGCGCTGCCCGGGAACGGCACGGCTGAGGAGGGCACCACCGAACGTGCCGCCTACGACCTCGTGGACGAGCACTTCGGCCCTGGTTTCAATAGCCCTATCCTCCTGACCGCGGACATCATCGACTCGCTCGATCCCGTCGGATTGATGGACCGGCTGGGCGAGGAGGTCGCGGCCTTCGAGGGCGTGGAGACCGTCGCCCTGGCCACCCCGAATCCCACTGCCGACACCGGCGTGGTCCAGTTCTTCCCGTCGACCGCGGCCGACGACCCGGCGACGGCCGAACTGGTCGAGCGGCTGCGCGAGGCCGCGCCCCGGTTCGAGCGCGACTATGACGTCACCACCGCCGTGACCGGGCAGACCGCGATGGAGATCGATGTCTCCGAGCAGCTGTCGGGCACGCTGCTGCCCTTCGGCGCCTTCGTGGTGGTGCTGACGCTCCTGCTCCTGACGACCGTCTTCCGCTCCGTCGTGGTCCCCGTCAAGGCGGCGCTCGGCTATCTGCTCAGCGTCGGCGTCTCCTTCGGGGCCGTGGTGTTGGTGTTCCAGCGCGGCTGGGCCGCCGACCTGCTGGGCGTGGACCACATCGGACCGGTGATCAGCTTCCTGCCGATCCTGCTGATGGGCGTGCTCTTCGGGCTGGCGATGGACTACGAGCTGTTCCTCGTCTCGCGGATGAAGGAGGAGTTCGCGCGGGACGGCGACGCGGATCGCGCCATCGAGGCAGGCTTCGCGACGAGCGGGCGGGTCGTGACAGCAGCAGCCGTCGTGATGCTGGCCGTGTTCATCGCCTTCGTGCCCGAGAGCGATGCCATGGTCAAGCCGATCGCCTTCGCCCTCGCCATCGGGGTGTTCGTCGACGCCTTCGTGGTGCGGATGATCCTGGTGCCCGCCGTCATGAAGCTCCTCGGCTCCCGGGCCTGGTGGATCCCGTCGTCGCTGGACCGCTCGCTGCCCCGGCTGGACGTGGAGGGTGAGGCCCTCCACGAGCGCGTCGCCCGCGCCGACTGGCCGGCCGACGGCAGCCGGGTGGCCATCGCGTCGCTGACCCTGCCCTCGGGCCACGTCATCGACAGCTGGCGGACCCCGGACTCCTGCGTCGTGGTCGAGGGGTCCTCGCGGGACCGCGCCTTCGTCGCCCTGACCTTGTCCGGACGGGCACCGCAGGCGACCGGGACCGTGCGTGTCGACGACCTGGTGCTCCCCTTCGACGCGTCGCGTCTCCGGCGCCGGTCCGCGCTGCTCCCCGCCGGTGACGTCAGCCGCCGTCGCAGTGTCGGCGCTTGGATGGCGGAGCTCGGCTCAAGTGACCCGGAGGCGCTGTTGACGGAGGTCGCCACGAGCCTCGCCGCCCGGGGCCTCGGTCCGGTGCCGAATCTCGCCGACAGGGCCGTCGATCTCAGCCCCCCGATCCGCATCGTCCTGGCTGTCGCCGCGTCGACGGCTCACGTGATGATCGTCGACCTCGCCGATCTCGGCGAGTACCACGCTCTGCGCGTCGTGGACGCCTGCCACGACCTCCTGACTCCCGACCGACTGCTCGTCGCCACGGCCGCCCCGGGCGCGCTGTCGGGCGCCGAGGTCGCCACGCTCTCCCTCGACCCGATACCGGAGTTGATGACCGTATGAACGTCCCTCACCCTCGAGCCGCGCTGATCATCGCCCTCGCGGTGCCCCTCGTCGTCGCCCTCGCCGCCGTCGGCGCGGGGGCCACCGGCGGTACGGACGGTGTGCGCGCAGCCGTCGTCAACGAGGACGAGATCGTCTCGGTCACCGCCGACGACGGCACGGAGCAACCCGTCGCGGTCGGTCGGCTGCTCGCCGCCGAGCTGACCGACGACGATGCCTTCGACTGGACGATCACCAACCGTGCCGACGCCGAGAGCGGACTGGACGACGGCACCTACGGCGCCGTGCTGATCATCGGCTCCGACACCTCGGCCGCGGCCGTCTCTCCCGCCGGAGCGCCAGCCGATGTGCGGCACGCCCACCTGCGGATCCAGACCTCCGATGCCGTCAGCCCTGTGGCCGGCGAGCTCGCGCAGACGGTCACCGACGCGGCCCTCGCGGCGCTCAACGCCCAGGTCACCGAGACCTTCGTCGACAACGTCCTGGTGTCCCTCGGCACCATCCGCGGGTCGCTCGCCGAGGCGGCGCGCGGCGCGACGACGCTCGCCGACGGGCAGCGCGACCTGGCCGAGGGCGCCGGGCAGCTCGCCACCGGGATCGGTCAGCTGGAGAACGGTGCGGGTGAGCTCGCCGACGGAACCACCCGACTCGCCGACGGCTCGTCACAGGCGGCGACGGGGTCGGCGCAGCTCGCGCAGGGCCTCGCGCGACTCGACGGCGGCGCGCAGGAGTTACGGGACCGTACCGCCGAACTGCCGGCACAGACTGCTCAACTCGATGCGGGAGCGCAGGAGCTGCGGGCCGGGGCGGAGCGGTTGGATGCCGGTGTCCAGGAGATCGCCGACAGCGTCGCTCCGCTGTTCGAGATCGCACAGCACCTGACGGACCTGATCATCGGTTGGTCGAGCGAATGCGCCGGCGCCGGTCTCCCGGCCGATGTCTGCGCCACGGTCGACTCGATCGTCGCCGAGGCCGAACAGGTCAACGCCGATATCCAGGCCGCGCGCGGGCGTGTCGGCGAGCTCACGGCCGGCACCGGACAGCTCGCAGCCGGGCTGCAGCAGCTGAGCGACGCCACCGCCCGCCTCGCGGCAGAGGCTCCTCAGCTCACGGCCGGTATCGGACAGTTGGCGGACGGCACCGCGGCCGCCCGGGGAGGTGTCGATGAGCTCGCCGACGGCACTGCCCAGCTCGCCGGTGGCGCCCGCGCCGCCGCCGACGGTGCCGTGCAGCTCCGCGAGGGAGCCGGCCAGGCGCGTGCGGGAAGCGGGGAGCTCGCCGACGGCAGTGAGCAGCTGGCGGCTGGAGGCCGTGAGCTCGCGGACGGTCTCGATGAGGGCGTCGAGCAGCTTCCCGCCTATTCCGATGACGAACGCGAGCAGCTCAGCCGGGTCGCAGCGCGACCGGTGACCGCGGAGAGCGCCACCAGCCATCGGATCTCCCCGGCCGCCCTGCCGGTGCCGTCCGCGATCGTCGTCGCGGCGCTCGCCGCCGCGGCTCTGGTGTGGTCCTTCCGCGCACCCCTCGGCCGCGAAACCCTGCTGGCCGGTTCGCCGTTGCGGCAGATCGTCGGCAGCCGTCTCCTGCCGGCGGCCGTCCTCACCGTGACGGCGATGAGTGCGGCTCTGGTGGCGCTGGCCCTCGCGAACGGCCTCGGCGCTGCCTCCACGGCCCGTTTCATCGCTCTGGCGATCCTCGGGACCCTCGCTCTGACCGCCCTCGGGCAGGGACTCACGGCCGCCGTCGGCCGGCTCGGCGCGGCGGCGATCGCCCTGCTCGCCGCCGTCGCTACCCTGGCCGTCCGCGTCCCCGAGGCGGCGAGCGAGGGTGTGCGCCTGCTGTACACGATCTCACCGCTCACCCCGCTCCTGGAGGGATTGCGAGCGGAGCAGACCGGCACGGCATCGCTCGAAGCTCCCCTCGCCCTCGTCGCCTGGGGTCTCGTCGGTCTCGGCCTGTCGGCTTGGGCAGCTCAGCGACGTCGTTCCGATGTCGCCAGCTGGCTCCTGCGACCGGCCTGACTCGAGCCCCCTCGATGGAGGTAGACCATCAACCCCATGGCGGCTCGATAACGTTGCTGACCTACCCCCACTCGCAACGAAGGGTTGAAGGCCTACCGCCGCTGCGGGCCTTCCCCCACCGCCCGGCAAAGTGTATTTTGAATACACTATGTCACCTGATTCTTCCGCCGCCGGGCCGCGGCTGGCGATCATCGGCGCGGGGATCGGCGGCCTGACCCTCGCCGCAAGCCTGGAGGCGCGCGGTGGGGGGGGGGGGGGGGGGGGGGGGGGGGGGCCCGGGGCCGCCCCCCGGGGCCGGCGGCCCGCCCGCCCCCCACCCCCC